>ONKL01000002.1 GCA_900318395.1 uncultured Prevotella sp. | reverse complement strand
CACCTCCAACTGGTAGATGTGTTCAATCACATCCATTCCCAGCACTGCGTCTGGCACCACCCCATTTTCCATGCACCATTGTTTCAGTTCTTTGGAGTCGCCTTGTAGTATAATATCGGGCGAAAGACCCACTTTGGCAGAGACTGCCTGCACTGCCTCTACGGCCTGAGGGTTGAGGTCGATATAAATCACCTTGCCGATGCCCATCTGTTTGGCCGTAAGGCTCAGAAAGCCATGACCTCCACCGTAGTCAACCATGATTATATCCTCCGCCTTCTTGCCTATTCGCTGTAGCATCAGGTCGATGCTGCGCTGGTAAATCTCTAGGTAATAATCAATGTTGGGCAGCATCCGCAGAATATAGTTGCGGCTGTAGTCGCTGATTGGCAAACTGTCGTAGTCGATGTTTTTCAGTTGTTGGAGCATGGCAATGGGCTATAATTTCAGTAGTTTGCTAAGTATGGCATTGAGGCCAATATCCTCAGAGGTAAGAATGGTCCGCTATCTATCGAACTCAATATTCCTCATGATCGCATTCGCAACTTCCGCTATGGCGTGACAACGGAAAAGCTGCAGATGGCCGATGTGCTCCGCGAGTACGACCGTTATATCAGTATCGTAGCCGATGAGCGCAACGCCATGGTATTTGTGGACAAGAATCTGAAGTCTACATAATGGCAGGCACCATGTATTTTGCCATGCAGTAACCCCCACCTATGAGCCATATCCAGAGGATGAAGGCCAGGAGGAAGGGCTTGGCACCTGCCTTCTTGAATTTGTCTATACTGGTCTCTGCACCAAGGGCTGTCATCGCCATGGTGAGGAGGAAGGTATCGAGCGTATTGATAAATTCCACTGCGCTGGCTGGCAAGAGGTTGAGAGAATTGAATCCGATTACCACCAGGAAGAGAATAGCAAACCAAGGGATGGTGATCTTGCCTTTCTCGCCGTCCTCTCTGCCTGCCACATCCTTTGCCACAAAGAAGGCGATGACCAGCAATACTGGTACAAGCATCATCACGCGTATCATTTTTACGATGATGGCATTATCGGATACATCGGCACCCATCGCATTGCCAGCACCCACCACATGAGCCACCTCGTGAATGGTGCTACCTGCAAAGATACCCATCTGCGATGCTGGCAGATCAAATACGCCTGCACGATACAGCATGGGGTAAACAAACATAGAGAGTGTGCCAAATATCACCACCGTAGCAACGGCCACAGCAGTCTTATAAGGTTTGGGCTTGATGGCGCCATCTACACCCATCACTGCAGCTGCACCACAAATGGCACTACCACAGGCTGTAAGCAGGGCGATAGAACGGTCCATTTTGAGCAATCTACCGATAAACACACCCAGCAGGATGGTACAGGTCACCACAATGGCATCTACCACGATGGCGGGCAGTCCTACTGCGATAACATCCTGAAACGAGAGTTTGAAACCATAGAGGATGATACCAAATCGCAGGATTCTCTTGCCGGTAAAAGCGATGCCTGGCACCCATGCATCGGGCAACTGATTGCGCAGACTGTTGGCATACAGCATACCAAGAATAATACCTACTACCAGCGGACTAAAGCTAAGCGCCTTGACCAACTGCATATCACCAATGTAAAAAGCGGCACAAGCAAAGAGTGCCATGAGTAGCACACCATTGAGCATGCTGCCACGTTGTTCTGAAATCTTCATAATTTTGTCGGTTGTTTTTTTGCCTGCAAAGTTACGAAAAGTTACGAAGAATACAGTCTAAATGGTCATACAAAATAACTATCCCTTATAACCAGCAGTTATAAAGCGCTTGAATGATTTAGCGATTTCAGAGGTCTCGCCTTGCTTTTCCACGAGAGATAATTTGCGATTGATGCTCATCCCATCTATCTCCACTATGCGGAAGATATTGCTGTATATTTCCTTGTTGACCGAGCGTATGCTCACGATGCCCAGCGCATCTGATTTCTCTACATAATGCTTGATGCCCTCTGTTGTTCCGAAGTTCATTTCTATGTCCAGGTCGGATAAGCTAATGCCCTGACGCTTAAGTGCTTGTTGTATCACGTCAAGAGTACCAGAGCCGAACTCTCTGATCACGATAGGGATAGATTTCAATTCTGCCAGCGAAATGCTTTCCTTCGTCAGTTGGGTGTTGTCTGAGCGAACGATAGCCACCAGTTCATCATCCATGAAGGATGTATATTTCAGTTGTGGCTGACGTATCACGCCCTCCACCATGCCTATATCAATTATGTCTGACGAGAGCGCATCTTCTATTTCTCTGCTATTGCCACTCAGCATGGAGATGCGCACATCAGGAAACTGGCGATGAAAAGCTGCAATCATCTCTGGAACCACATATTGCGAGATGGTGGTACTTGCTCCAATACGCAGCTCACCTGTGGTATTCTGCTGCAGGGCATTCATGTCGTAATTTAGTTTCTGGTAATTCTTCAGAATCTTGTTGGCATGATCTAGCAGCAACTGACCGGCCTTGGTCAGTTGAATTTTGTTACCCAAGCGCTCGAAAAGTCGCACATTATACTCCTTTTCCAGTTCCTGCACATGCTTGCTGATGGCAGGCTGACTGATAAAAAGCTCTTGAGAAGCCTTGGTAAAGCTCAAGTTTCGAGCCACACTCTGAAATACCTTCAATCGAATATCTATCATATTACTTTTTTATTAATAATGTGTCGCACATCACGCCATCACGAGGGCCGACGGAGGAATACCGTACTGGCGCTTGAAGGCGGTCGAGAAGTGGCTCAGGTTCTTGAATCCCACGCGCAGATATACGTCGTTGGCCCGCTCGCCCTGCTGCTCCATCAGTTGTCTGGCCTCCTGTAGCCGTCGGCTCACAATCCACTTCATTGGCGACTCGTGGAATGCCTCCACGAAATCCTTCTTGAAGGCCGACAGCGAGCGCCCTGTATAATGGGCAAACCCCTCCAGGTCGAGGTCGCTCGCGAAGTTGGCGTTCATATACTCGCGCAGGTCCACCTTCCACGGCTCCACAAAGTCAAAGAGCACGCTCTTCAGCTCCGGCATCATCTCGATGAGTGTCAGTATCACCTCCTTGATCTTCGCCTCCATCAGCTGCTCCGACGGACAGTGGCCCGCGTCGAAGAACCCCTCCAGCGAGCGGAACATCCCCGTCAGCACGGGGTTGTCGGGCAGCATCACGTAGGGCGACCGCGAGTTGTAGGGCTTCACGTCGTTGCGGCCCAGCGCATACTCGTGCATCGTCTTCTTCAGCATCGGCTGCTTCAGTTGCAGAAACAGCCCCTTGAACGGCTTGCCGTCCTTCGACGGGTATTCTATCTTGTGAGCCCTGAAGTTCTTGCGAATCAGGTACGCCTGTCCGCGCTGCAAGTGCCGGCGACGGTCGTGCAGCAGCACGTCCAGTTCGCCGCTGATCACATACACCAGCATGTGCTCCGTCACCACCGATTCAAACTCCTTCTTGCTGTCCACCGTGCAACAGTAGAAGGTCTCCATAAAGTTGTACAACTGTACCCCTGCGTCTAATGCCATAATCTTCTCGTTTTGTTGTTTACTGGGTGCAATGCTGCGATTAAGCGAGGGCAATGATGCTTGCATCGATTGCCGAGCGTGAGCAGTATCGCCGCAATTCTGCGGCAAAGTTACGAATATTCCGCGATATTTCACTTTTCTCTGCGGATATTTCCGTTTTATTCTACAGCCATTTAACAATTTTTGCTAAGGAGTTTAGGAGTAAAGGAGTTTCCGCTGCGCTTCTCCCCTCCCTTGTAGGGGAGGGGCTGGGGGTGGGGTCTGTAATTAATTCTAAGGAGTCTGGAGTTTAGGAGCCATGCGGCAGTAATTTAAAGTCACTGACCCCACCCCCGACCCCTCCCCTACAAGGGAGGGGAGAACCGCGGAAACTCCTTTCCTCCTAAACTCCTTAGACAACAAAGAATCCTTAGAAACAGAAAAGGCCGCACCCTCGGCGCAGCCCATTCCTAAATTCTTGCTTAGGCAAGCGTCCCTTTGGGCCGAGCGCCTCGATTCCTTAGAATATCACTCCGCAGGAATCAGCTCATACGTCTTATCCACGTCCACCTCGTCCGTCGGCTTCACGGGCACGCCCTTCAGCGCGAGGCAGAGGGTGCCGGCCTTCGCGGCCTTCTTGTCGGTGGAGATGATGCGCGTGGGGTCGTCCTTGTCGATGGCCAGCTGGGCCTTGCCGTCCTCGATGAGGCGCTCCCATGTCCACTCGCGGGCGGTGGCGTAGGTGTGGTTGCCTATTTCCTCGCTCTTCACCTGCACGCGCTTGTTCGTGCGCTGGCGGTCCTTCACCAGTCCGAGGTAGTACTCCTGCTGCGCGATGAGGTTCGAGGTGACGGCGGTGAAGCGGTCGGGGTCCTGGTCGACCACCTTGTACGAGTTCAGGCACAGAATCATCCACTTGTAAGCCTTGTCCGTGGCCGTGCGGGCGTCCTTCAGCGAGACGGTCGTGTTCTGCTGCTGGCCCTGCGTGTTCTCGCGCAGCACGATGAGGCGGTGAACCTCGTTGTTGGCCTGCACCATGTCGGCGATAATCTGCGTGATGCCCAGCGTCCCGGCGGCTGCCACCTGGTCGGCGTCGGCTTGGTAGTCCTCGTACCACTGCTGAATGGCCGTCGTCTCAGCCTCGTAGGCCGACTTCGGGTTGGGCTTATAGACGTTCCAGCCGCGCAGCCACACCTGAGCCGCCTGCTGCATCTGGGGCAGCGAGGCCACCTTCGCCATGGCGTTGGCCACCGACGTCGCCTCGTCTATCTTCGTGTCGCGGATTGCGTCCTGCTCGGCTATCTGCTCTGTGTACTCCGACGAGCGCGACACGATGTAGGCCGAGTTCTCCGTGGCGACGGCAGCCTTGTGGTCGGCGATGGCCGTGGCCAGCTTTCCCGGCGCGGGGTTGTCCACGTCGAACTCCGCGTCCATCTGCTCGTCCTGCGTCTGGTTCAGCTGCAGGTGCAGGTCGTTGGGGAAGTTCCCAAGGTCGATGTAGGGAACCAAAAGAATGTCTTCTATCATAATTGTTTCGTTTTTATTGTTTTTATTAGTCGCTTCGCGAGAAATCTTTCAAATTTTATCAAATCTAACAGAATATTTTGAAAGATTTGTTCAGATTTGTGAGATTTCTGCCCGAAGGGCACTCCTTTTCTCTTGCAAATCGTAGTTCCGAGGTCGGTTCTCCTTGTCGCAGCTTTGCGAGGCCGAGTTCCGAGGTCGGTTCTCCTTGTCGCAGCTTTGCGAGGCCGAGTTCCGAGGTCGGTTCTCCTTGTCGCAGCTTTGCGGGGCCGAGTTCCGAGGTCGGTTCTCCTTGTCGCAGCCTTGCGGGGCCGAGTTCCGAGGTCGGTTCTCCGTGTCGCAGCCTTGCGGGGCCGAGTTCCGAGGTCGGTTCTCCTTGTCGCAGCTTTGCGGGGCCCAGTTCCGAGGTCGGTTCTCTAATTTACGCAGGCGGAGGGCGCCCGCTCTCTTTTGGGTTGGACATGCTCATACTATCTCTCGCTCTATTAGAAGATTTCGTCCTCTTCGCCATCGGTAATCTGTTCGCCGCTGCCTCGGTACGTGCCGAGCGTATGACCGCCGTATCCGCCGGGACTGGTACAGATAATATGCTGATGCTGCAACTTCACCACCCGCATCGTGGGCTTCATATATTCTCTTTTCATTGCGTTATCCTTTCCTTATTTAATGACTACCTTACGTCCACTGTTCACATATACGCCGCTCTTCGTCGGCTTACCGCTCAGTCGGCGACCGTCGAGGGTGTACCAATCGGTGGCGGTAGCAAATTCTTCACTCTTCACTCTTAACTCTTCACTTATTCCCGTCGCGTCCTCGAACACCATTGTGAACTGTCGAGCCTTGGCCGCCTCGCCGCTCAGTGCCAGGAAAGCCTTCCTCGCCGGAACGTTCGTCGTCGCCAGCTCGTGGAAGCCGAAGTTGCCGCCCTTGTTCGACAGCACCAGGATGGCGTCGGCCCCGAGGCTCGTCTTCACGTCGTCGAGCGCCGTCGCCTCGTCCACGCCATGCAGGTTGTTCGTGCCCTCGTATGCGGCAATTCCGTCGTTCTTCGTTAGGCCGATGCTCGCGCCGTCGCCTACCACGATGACCGCCGTCGCCTGCGGGATGTCCTTGCCCAGCTTGTGCAACGTCAGCACGCCCTGTTCGCTCTCCACGCTGTACGTGGCGGTGTAGGCCCAAGCGTTCTCGCCGTCAATCGTGTATGCCGCGTCGCCGCAGTAGAACGTCGTCCAGTAGTTGCCATCCACCTGTTTGGCCGTCAGGCTGATGGTCGGGTTCGACGTGATGGTCAGTTTCGCGTCGTTGTCGGCCAGAGTCAGCGAGTAGTTGCTGCCAGCGGTCAGTGTTGTATCAGAGGTTGCGTGAGACGAAGCCTGAATATGGTTCTAACAGGCGTATTGAGGTCAAATTGGTAAATGGTGAGGTCACTATTACCAACGTCCACATCGGCTCATTGGGTGACATTCTGACTTATCCAATTGATGTAGCTCCAGACCTGCAGGTGACGAAGATGCAACTGTTGGATGAAATCCTCAGAGAGATGTCCTCGAACACATTCAGCGATGAAGAGCAGGCTGAGTTCTGGGATGACTTTGACAACCTGCAAAAAGCAAAGATTATCAGATAACGATGAATATCATAGAAATAACTAACAGAACGGACTCGCTGACAAGACAATTGCTGCAGGTTTGGGAAAGTGCCGTCAGGCAGACTCACACATTCCTGTCTGAGAGTGAGATTCTCCGCATCAAGGGCTACGTCCCTGATGCTATCAGCAATGTCGCTCGTCTGCTAGTCTCTATGGATGAATCTGACAAGCCCATTGCCTTCATGGGTTTAGAAGGAAGTAGAATAGAGATGCTGTTTGTGGATGCGAACCATCGCGGACTCGGCATTGGCAAACAACTGGTCGCTTTTGCTATAGAGAATTATGCTGCAAACGAGGTGACTGTGAACGAACAGAATCCGCTCGCCATCGGTTTCTATGAGCACATGGGATTCCAGACTTATAAACGGACTGATTTTGACGAAGAGGGGAATCCATATCCTTTGTTGTACATGCGTTTGAACAAGAAATGACTGACTACGATTCCATATGGCGTACACAGGATGAAATCAGGACGGTGGTGAATGCCGTTCTGGGCGAATGCATCTGGAATCTCAGCTACAGCGAGCGACGGATGGCCATAGAACTGGAGCTGACTGTCACCCTCGATGATGATGCCGTCAGCAATCTCTGCTGCCAGTTTCCCATTACTGCCGACTACGACGGCATCGGCGCAAAAGGCTCGAAGTTCGCATTCTATCTCTGAATCCCCAGATAATCAAAGAACTTATCAGGCCAATAATTAATAATCAGCTCGTCTGGGAAATCCGTCTCAGCCAACAGTGGATAGAGGCGTTCATAGTCTGCTATCTGGAACGAGATATGTGCATCGCTGCCAAGAATCGTGGGAACCTCATACTTCTTGCATAAGCGAAGAATCTCCAGATTATTATCCCGCGCCACAGTCTTCTTACGCTGTGGAGCCAGTGAATGGTTATTCACTTCCAATAGCGTATGCGCCTCCTTCGCAGCCAACACTAATTGCTCGAAGTCCAGTTCTGCAGAGCCATCGCCCGGATGGCTTATCATGTGAATCTTGGGATTCCTGATAACTTGGATCATTCCCTCCGTGTTCTCCTCTTTCGTGCCACCTTGATACCACGCAGCGTGAATGCCTGCAATGGCAAGGTCAAGCCATCCTATTTGCTCATCTGTCAGATCGAGACTTCCTTTCGTATCAAGGATGTTGATTTCGCAACCCATTAACAACCTTATACCGTACATCTGGCGAGGTACGGTGAACATATTCTTAAAATACAGCGTCGGACAAGTACCTGGTACACTCGGCCCATGCTCCGTAATGCCCAGCACCTCCAATCCCATGTCAGCAGCTGCCTTCGCCATCTCCTGAAGGCTACTGAAGGCATGTCCTGATGCCACCGTATGCGTATGCGCGTCAACTAATACCTTTCTCATTTTTAAACATTTTGGGTGCAAAGGTAAGAATAAAAATTGGAAGAGGAACATAATCAATGGGATAATCATACATTTAAGTCTAATCTGCGGTAAAATAAGGTTAAAAACGTTAAATCTTTCCCGCATTTCATACTTCTTGACGTGTCCAATCCACTTTTCTACCGTTTAAGGTGTAAGTTATTGATTATCAATATTTAATATATTCGAAGGTTGCAGTGGCCTGACCTCTGTGATTATCCCCAGCAGCGTGACTTCCATTAGCTATGAGGCTTTCTCTGGTTGCATTGATCTTTCCTCATTAGTTGTAGAATCAGGTAATCCTGTTTACGATTCCCGTGATAACTGCAATGCTATTATTGAAACAGCTAAGAATATGCTTATAGTTGGTTGTAAAACGACGACCATCCCTAACAGCGTGACTTCTATTGAAAGTGGAGCTTTCTATGAATGCAGCGGCCTGACCTTCGTGACCATCCCCAACAGCGTGACTTCCATTGGCGGCTCTGCTTTCAATGGTTGTAGCGGCCTGACTTCCGTAACCATCCCCAACAGCGTGACTTCTATTAGCGACGATGCTTTCCATGGTTGCAGCGGCCTGACCTCTGTGACCATCCCCAACAGCGTGACTTCCATTGGCAGCTTTGCTTTCTTAGGTTGCAGCGGTCTGACCTCTGTGACCATCCCCAACAGCGTGACTTC
This sequence comes from uncultured Prevotella sp., assembly GCA_900318395.1. Classification (GTDB taxonomy): domain Bacteria; phylum Bacteroidota; class Bacteroidia; order Bacteroidales; family Bacteroidaceae; genus Prevotella. The sequence continues at coordinate 88,270 of ONKL01000002.1, read as the reverse complement.
CATTGAATATAGTGCTTTCGAAGGTTGCAGTGGCCTGACCTCTGTGATAATTCCTGACAAAGTAACCTCTATCGGTGAACGTGCTTTCTCTGATTGCATTAATCTTACCTCATTAGTTGTAGAATCTGGTAATCCAGTTTATGATTCCCGTGATAACTGTAATGCAATTATAGAGACTGCGATCAATACCCTTATAGCGGGTTGTAAAACGACGGTCATCCCTAATACCGTGACTTCCATTGGCAAGTATGCTTTCTCTGGTTGCAGCAGCCTGACCTCAGTGACCATTCCCAACAGTATTACTGCAATTGTTGATGGGGCTTTCTCCGGTTGTGGCAGCCTGACCTCTTTGACCATCCCAAACAGTGTGACTTCCATTGGCTATTATGTTTTCGAAGCTTGCAGTAGTCTGACAAGTGTTACATCATTGGCTCAGACGCCTCCGTTTATGCGTGATAATGCGTTTACAAATTGCGACATTCCGCTGTATGTACCAAAGGGAACGCGTGATGCTTATCTGGCAGCGTCGCCTTGGAATAAGTTTAAGGAGATTATTGAGATTGAAGGAACTGATGAGGATGAAATCACGATTAAGGACATCGGCAAGACGACTTGGTGTAGTGAATATGACCTCGACTTTACGAACGTGGCAGGCATCAAGGCTTATACGGCTACTGGGTATGATGATATTTCAAAAACCATCTGGCTGACTCGCGTGATGAAGGTTCCTGCAGGAACGGGGCTTTTGGTAAAGGGCGATGCTGGTACTTACAAGATTCCTCATGTAAGCGTTAGGGCGTATTACACCAACCTGCTCGTTGGCAATCTTGGTAATGGTATCAAGATTGAAGAGACTGACGGCGACAAGACGAACTATTATCTCTCTGGTAAGGACGGCACATTCGTGAGTGTGAATGGAAGTGCTAACATCGGCAAGAACAAGGCCTATCTCCAATTGCCCACAAGTGTCTTCGGAGGCACTCGCTCCATCGGCATCAACTATGATGATGAAGATGGTACGACGAGCATCAAGAACCTCACCCCAGACCTCACCGAAGGCGAGGGAGCTTGGTACACCCTCCAGGGCCAGCGTGTCGCTAAGCTAGGTAAGGGGCTTTACATCCGCAATGGTAAAAAGGTCATCGTGAGATAGTACGATACCTACTATTATATGATAAAAATCCCGAAATGCTTGGCAGTTTCGGGATTTTTGCTTATCTTTGCAGCGTTCAATCAAAAATTTAATTCACTATGGAGAATATCAAGGTAAAAGAAGCGAAAGAAAACGCAGTTATGAGTGGTAAGTATTTGGATCCAAAAGCAGATCTGACTTTTAAGTTGGTGTTTGGCGAGCATCCTGATTTGGTGATGAGCTTGCTGAATGCGTTGTTGCCACTCGCCGATGACGGCCAGATTACCAGTGTGGAATACATGACGCCAGAGATGGTGCCAGAGAATCCTGGAAAGAAGGACAGTGTGGTCGATGTGCGCTGCATTGACGAAAAAGGGCGCCAGTTCATTGTTGAGATGCAGCTCTACTGGAACGAGTTCTTCCAGCAGCGGGTGCTTCTGAACGCCTCAAAGGCCGTGGTCAGGCAACTGAATAAGGGTGAGGACTACAACCTGATCCAGCCGGTGTATTGCCTGAACCTTGTGAATGACGTAGGCTTCGAGAGTGGTCCCGATGAGTTCTACCACGACTATGCCATTGTTAATGTGGAACATTCCGACCGCATCATCGAGGGCCTTCGATTTGTATTCGTGGAGTTGCCGAAGTTCAAGCCAAAGACAATAGCCGAACGGAAGATGGCCGTGCTGTGGCTCCGTTTCCTGACAGAGATCAGCGGAAACACGGAGGATGCTCCTGCCGAATTGTTAGAGAATGAACTGACGAGCAAAGCTCTGAGCATTGTAGAGAAATCAGCCATGAGCGAGGCTCAGCTCTATGCCTACGAGAAATTTTGGATGAGCATCACTGACGAGAAGGGCTTCCTTGAGGCTCGCTACAACAAAGGTCGTGCTGAGGGGAAGGAAGAGGCTAATCGTGAAAATGCCTGCAAGATGAAAGCATTGAACATGCCCGATGAAATGATATCTCAGATTACAGGTCTCTCTATGGAAGAAATAGAGAAATTATGATGCTCAGTGATTTGTTCCAGTCGATAAAAAAGCACCTCTAGTATGACACTAGAGGTGCTTTTGAGTCTTCGCTTACTCACTTACTTGATGCTTCGCATCGAGTAGGCTCACGTTCGGCAGAGCTCAAGCAAGCTTGGCTCTGCGCTCACTCAATCGCCTACTTGAAGCTTTGCTTCGAGTAAGTTCGCGCTCGGCAGAGCTCGAATAAATTCGGCTCTGCGCTCACTCAATCGCCTACTTCCAAGGATTCTCGTAGGCTACTGGGCCGTTCTCGAGTTTCTGGCAGCTGATGGTTACTTCCTCGAAGTGCTCCTCGCCGTGAGGGCCTTCACGCGGATGGTGATCTGTCCGCCACGTACGATACCTGCTACCTGACCTTCTGTATCAGTTGCCTGATTGAACTTGTAGTCTACCAACAATACCTCACGCTCTGCAAAATCCTTTACCTTCAGAACTACTGGTGTTACATTATCTGCCATATCTTGTTTCCTTTCTATTCTTTTAAATTAATAATCTGTTCTTTTGTTCTTTTTATCTAAAAACTTAAGCCCACTCGTTCTCGAACTTCACTGAGCCAACCTCGATGTTCTGGCAGCTGATGAGAATCTCCTCATAGTGACCTTCCTTGTCTGCCCACTTCTCCTCGAAGTCTACGCAGTAAGCGCCAGTGAACTTGATCTCCTTCATCACCTTCAGGGTCTTGGTCTCGAGGAACTGGATTGATCCGTCCTTCTTCAGGAAGCGGTCGCACATCCAAGCCATCAGCTCTGGTGTACCGTCGTTGAGAGCCTTTACGCGAACCTGGAAAACTCGTAGGTTACCATCTGAACTTCACGATCCTTGTAGTCCTGAATCTTCATTACAACTGGAGTCTTTGCCATAATTCTTTTCCTTTCTTAATTTTTTAATTGTTAATACTATTTTTTACTTTTGATGTTGCAAAGGTAAGACGAAAATCGGCTCATTCCAAGTTTTTTCTTTAATTTCTTCTTCAGATGTTGCGACAAAAAAACAATATTGCGACAAACTGGGCTCATGAGCCGAAAATTTGTCGCAATAGCAGAAATAATATCCTAAAAAACTTATGAATGCAGGTCTAGGATAAAGCGGGTGCCTTTGGTGAAGTTGGGATCGATATCGAGGTCGCCGTTCATCTTCAGGGCCATCTGCTTACAGGTGGGAAGGCCGAGGCCATCGCCTGTGGTGAGATCTCTGATTTCAAGAAATGGCTTGAACACATCCTCACGCTTTTCTTCTGGGATGCCCTCGCCAGTATCGGAAACGAGGAACTGGTGGGCTTTTGGACCGCGTTTCTTGTACTCCAGCCAGATGTTGCCACCTTCTGGGGTGTACTCTGCTGCATTGTTAAGTAGGTGGAGCAGGATGTGGGTTACGTACTCTTGATTGATCTTTGCCACCATCTTTGGGGCATTCACTGTCAGGTTGACGTCCTTCTTCACTTTATCGCGAATCTCGTTCATCAGTCCCTCACAGAATTGTGTAATCTGGATCTCCTCATACTCGATGGCATCGTTTGAGGTGTTCTCTAACTCTGACAATGTCTGTACGTGGTGAGAGAAGTCGAGAAGTGCCTTTACCTCAGGAATGCTGCTGTCGAGTTTCTGCAGGGTGGGCTCGAGCTGGGCAGAGATGTTGCTGATAAACTTGGCCTTCAGGGCATTACTGTCGTTGGCCAGTTTGATGGTCTTTTTCTGCTTACGGGTGAGCAGGATATATCGCATCAGCACGACCGCTCCTACTATGAGTGCTGCAGCCAGTGCGCCAGCCAGTATGCAGAGACCTACGATGATGGCCATGCGTGATGACAGTGAACTGTCTTTATCCTCGATGGTAGCCTTATGCTCTTCGATTTGCTTGTTGAGTGCTCCGATCTCATCAGCCCTCTTGATGGCATCCGTTGAGTCTTTCCAGGCAATATAATTGCTGTATGCCTGAGCTACCAGACTAGCATTGTTGCTCTTGCGGCCATTGGCAATCAATGTCTGATAGACTTCATCTACCTTGTCATACTCCTTGCTGGCAGTCAACTTGTTGGCCATCTCCTTGAAAACGGCGTTGCCCTGTGCGTTTAGTCCGAAGGTATAATAGTAGATGGCCTTATTGTAGAGCAGGTCGTTTTTCAGATTCTCGTTCGACGACTCGTTGGCCTTGACCTCCATAGCCTTGAGCTGCTCCTTGGCGCTCTCCACTCTGCGCATCTTGATATACATCTGCATACGCTCCTTGGTGGTGAGGTATTGCAGTGACGCCTGCTCGCTGGGTGATTTCACACCAGCCAAGATCACCTGCTCAGCTCTTTGCAACAGGTCGAAGGCTTCTTTATAGAATCCTTCACTATAATAAAGAGGTGTAGCCTTGACTGCGCACTCCACAGCCTGGGCAGTCTTGCCTTTATTAGCATAATCATTGAATGCATGGATAAACAATGAGCGTGCCTTGGCAATGTCTTCTTTGGGATTGACGGCCTCTGCACGTTTCTGCAAGTCGCTTTTCTCTGCCTCTTGTGCGCTGACAAATGTCAAGCAGAAGAGCAGATTCAGAAGTAAAATGAATACTTTTTTGTTCATACTTTCTTTATTATTGATTTTTCTCCATGCAAAAGTAAGTAAATATTTGTTTTCCTCCAAATATTTACTTACTTTTTCTGACAGATTGGCCGATTTCTTATTGTTTGAGCACCTGTTTCAGGAATTTGGGCGTGTAGCCTTTCTTTGATTTGGCCACTTGCTCAGGTGTTCCTGCAGAAAGAATCTGCCCTCCCTTACGACCTCCTTCAGGGCCGATGTCGATGATCCAGTCTGCCAGTTTGATAACATCGAGGTTGTGCTCGATGATGACAACGGTGTTACCTCTGTCTACCAGTTTTTGGAGTACATCCATCAGGATGCGGATGTCCTCGAAATGCAGACCTGTCGTCGGTTCATCCAAGATGTAGAGAGTCTTACCTGTATCTTTCTTGGAAAGTTCTGTAGCAAGTTTCACGCGCTGACTCTCACCACCAGATAGGGTAGTGGAGGGCTGCCCGAGTTTGATGTAGCCAAGTCCTACATCCTGGATGGTCTTGATCTTGCGGAGGATATCAGGTACATTCTCGAAGAAGTCGACAGCCTGATTGATGGTCATATCGAGGACATCGGCAATGGATTTGCCTTTGTAGCGTACCTCGAGGGTCTCCCGATTATAGCGTTTACCATGACATTCCTCGCAGGGCACTTGGATATCTGGCAGGAAGTTCATCTCGATGGTCTTATAGCCATTGCCTCCACAGGTCTCGCAGCGTCCTCCTTTTACGTTGAAAGAGAATCGGCCTGGCTTATAGCCTCGGATCTTTGCTTCGGGCAGATTGACGAAAAGCGATCGGATGTCGGAAAAGACACCCGTGTAGGTGGCGGGATTGGAGCGTGGCGTACGTCCGATAGGACTCTGGTCTACATTCACCACCTTATCTATATATTCCAGTCCCTCGATGCTGTCGTAGGGCATGGGTGCTTTCAAAGAACGGTAGAAATGATGCGAGAGAATGGGCTGCAGGGTCTCGTTGACGAGAGTGGATTTGCCACTTCCGCTGACACCTGTAATGACAATGAGTTTGCCAAGTGGAAATTCGGCATCGATATGCTTCAGGTTGTTGCCTGTGCATCCATGAAGGATGAGCGACTTGCCATTGCCCTTTCTGCGCTTCGCAGGAATAGCTATCTGCTGCTGTCCGTTCAGGTATTGGGCTGTGATGGTATCAGTCTGAAGCATCTCTTTGGGTGTGCCTTGGAATACCACCTCGCCTCCTTTGCGACCTGCCTTAGGACCAATGTCTACGATGTAATCAGCATTGAGCATCATGTCTTCATCGTGTTCTACGACAATGACGGTATTGCCTAAGTCGCGCAGTTCTTTCAGCGAGCGAATCAGTCGCTCATTGTCGCGCTGATGAAGTCCGATAGAAGGCTCGTCAAGGATGTAGAGCACATTGACGAGTTGCGATCCAATCTGTGTTGCCAGACGGATTCGCTGGCTTTCACCACCAGAGAGACTGGCAGACTGACGGTTGAGCGAGAGATAATCCAGTCCTACCTCCAGCAGGAAGTCAAGTCGCGTACGGATCTCCTTTAGGATCTCTGCCGCAATCTGTTGCTGCTGGTGGTCGAGATGTGGTTCCACCTCGTCGAGCCATTCGCGCAGTTCGGCGATATCCATCGATGCAAGTTCAGAGATGTTCTTGTCCCAGATCTTATACGACAGGGCTTCACGGTTCAGTCGCTGCCCATGGCACTCAGGACATTCGCATTCTGCCAGGAACTGGTCTGCCCACTTCTGACCTGCAGCAGAGTCGTCATTATCCATCACATTGCGCAGATACTTAATGATACCGTCGAAAGCAACAAAATAGTCGCTTGAGGTGTGGACAAGCTCTTTGTCGATTCGTACATTTTCGAGTGAACCGTATAATACTTCCTGCAGGGCATCATCGGGAATGTCGCAGATGGGTGTCTTGAGTTCACAGTCGTATTTCTTCAGAATGGCTTCCACTTGCCAGAAGATCATCTGATTTTTAAACTTGCCCAGTGGCATGATACCTCCTTCATAGATACTGAGTTTGCGATCGGGTATCACTTTCGAGAGATCTATCTGATTGATGACACCCAAGCCCTTGCAGTGGGGGCAGGCGCCTTGGGGAGAGTTGAAGGAGAAATTGTTGGGAGCTGGATCGCTATAGCTGATACCTGTTGTGGGGCACATCAGGCGCTTGGAGAAATGCTTGATGGAGCCCGTGTCCTTATCGAGGATCAGGATCAGTCCCTCGCCTTGTTTCATGGCTATGCCGATAGACTTGCGTAGGCGGTCTTCGTCTTTCTCACTGACCTGTAGCTTGTCGATGACAACCTCGATATCATGATTCTTGTAACGATCCACCTTCATGCCTCGCACAATCTCCTGCATCTCTCCATCAATCCGGATGTTCAGATACCCCTTACGGCGCATGGCCTCAAAGAGTTCGCGATAGTGACCTTTACGGCTTCTGACGAGTGGAGCCAGGATGAAAATCTTCTTGCCGGCATAGTCGCTGAGAATCATTTCAATCACCTTCTCCTCCGTATACTTCACCATCTCCTCACCTGTGGCATAGCTGTAAGCCTTGCCGGCACGGGCAAAGAGCAGACGCATATAGTCGTAGACCTCAGTGGTGGTTCCAACAGTAGATCGCGGATTCTTGTTGGTCGTCTTCTGCTCGATACTGATGACTGGCGAGAGTCCGGTAATCTTGTCTACATCAGGACGCTCCATCCCTCCCAGGAAATTGCGGGCGTAGGCTGAGAAAGTCTCGATATAGCGACGCTGTCCTTCAGCAAAAATGGTGTCGAAAGCCAGTGATGACTTGCCGCTGCCACTCAGACCGGTAATGACGGTCAGAGAATTGCGTGGGATCTCGACGTCGATATTCTTCAGATTATGGACGCGCGCACCATATACATTGATTTGATGATCCATCTTTTCCATTGCTTATTGCCTTGAAGTCTCTTCGGTATAACCTCTTAACAGGTTTACGTCTTTACGTATATTATATTCTCTCCCATCGGCTCCCTTCGCTCTTACCAGTACGAAGTAGACACCTTCTTTTACAGGTGTGCCGTTGTGGGTGCCATCCCATCCCTCCGAAGGATCTGTCCATTCGAAAAGCTTCTGCCCCCATCTATTAAAAATGTACGCGTGAAACTCAACCAGACTTTGATACTCCTTGGCCATGAAGACATCGTTACGTTGATCACCGTTAGGCGAGAAGGCATTGGGGAAAGTGAGCTTGCTCTCGCTGATGGTGACAAAAAAGTTAACGGAATCGAGCTTTAGGGTGTCTGTCCCCAGGTTTACATAAAGTGTCACACGGGTAGTACCTGCAGTGGTAAAGGTGTATTGCGTATCTTCTTCATAGCGCACCAGCAGATCTCTGGCTTCTCCCTCCATGCGGAAATGCCATTCATAAGAGGGCTGGAAGCCAATCATATCTGAGGGGTTGGCATGGAAGGTGACCTCCAGGGGAGCCTGTCCGAAGAAACTGGGATTATCCTCGTCGGCAGTAGCCTCGTTCCCTTCTTCATCCATATAGGTGGCAGTGGGGGATATGGAAGGAAGAACATCCTGGGCCACCAAACTGTTAAGTGGTAAAAAAGCCACTAAAGTTGCTAAAAATAGCTGTTCAATTCTCATTTTCGTATGCATTATCGTGCAAAGATACTAAATATTTCATAAATCTTCCTTTCCAATTCACAATTATTTTGTACTTTTGTAGGCGAAATTGAAAATTTTAGAGAATATGACGAGAGTTTTTAGATATTTTATGCTGTTTGTGATGCTTTTCATCACTATCGGTATCGTGTCGGCTCAGGAGTCGGAATCCATTCGTGGTCTCCATAAGGTGAAGAGAAAAGAAACCATCTTCGGCATCTCACGTATGTATGATCTGACCATTGAAGAGCTGCTTAATGCCAACCCAGAGATGAAGGAGGCTGACTATGAATTGAAGAAAGGCGATATATTGAAGATTCCTTTCCCTTCGAATGCAGGTAAGGCTGGGCAGCCAGTGCAGGTATCATCTGCTAATCAGCAGCAAAACCAGCCAGTCAATAATATGGCTCCTGCTGCTCCAGCCAAGGGCTCAGACGATCTGACTAAGCGCCCTATCCGTCTTGGTGTGATGCTGCCTCTTCATGATGTCAACGGCGACGGCAAGCGTATGGTGGAGTACTATCGTGGTATACTAATGGCTTGTGACAGCTTGAAATCGCTGGGCATCTCTGTCGATGTGTATGCGTGGAATGCTTCGGAAGATGGTGATATTCACCAGATTATGGATCTGAAAGATGCCCAGAATTGTGATATCATCTTTGGCCCGCTATATTCTAAGCAGATGGAGGCTATGTCGTTTTTCGTCGATCGTCATGATATCCAGTTGGTCATCCCGTTCTCTATCAATGCCCCTCAGCTGACAACAAACCGCCATATCTTCCAGGTGTGGCAGTCGCCAAATGATCAGAATGAGGCCATTATCAGCCATTTTATGGGTAAGTTCAAGGATTATCATCCTGTCTTTATCGACTGCAATGATTCAACGAGCAAGAAGGGTGTCTATACTGCGTCTTTGCGACGCCAGCTGGAGCAGCGGAACATTAGTTATTCGCTGACGAACCTGAAGTCGGGTGAGGACAGCTTCTCCAAGGCATTTAGCCGTACGAAGCCCAATGTGGTTATCCTGAATAGTGCGCGCTCGCCAGAGCTTAGTGTAGCTTTCTCAAAGATTAATGGTATGCAAGCCAACAATCCCGAACTCAATATCACCATGTTCGGCTATACGGAGTGGCTGATGTATACACGTAGCCATCTGGATAATTTCTATAAGTTTAATGCCTATATTCCATCGGTGTTCTATTATAACCCACTGTCGGCAGCCACTCAGCGGTTGCAGCAGAAATATCGCTGGAATTTCCATACAGATATGCAGAATTATCCGCAACGCTTTGCCCTTGCAGGCTTCGACCATGCCTATTTCTTTATCAGGGGCTTGCATAAGTATGGCAAGACGTTTAACGGAGCAGCTGGTATGTTCGGCTATCCACCAGTGCAGACGCCATTGGAGTTTGAGCGCTATGGTAACGGTGGACTGCGCAATAAGGCCTTGCTATTTGTACATTATACCCCAGAGCATCGGGTAGAAACCATCAAGTTCTAGCCCATGAGGAAAGCTCTTATCATCTTGATGACCTTGTGGGCAACAGTGGCGACTGCTCAGGTGGGTGAGTATCGTACTGATTTTGCCTTAGGTTTAAATGGTGGCTATGTGATGAGTAACATGGCTTTTGTGCCCAAGGTACCTCAGACTATGTTAGGCGGCATGACCTTGGGTGTGACGGCCCGTTACACTTGTGAAAAGTACTTCAAAAGTATCTGTGCTGTGGTGGCGGAGATCAACTATGCTCAGATAGGATGGAAGGAGGATATCCTGACCATGGAAGACGAGCCCGTTCCCTTGCATACAGATCCATCGCAGTCGCTTTTCTATTCCCGGAAGATGAACTATGTGCAGGTGCCGTTGTTGGCTCGTTTGGGATGGGGACGTGAACGAAACGGTTTCCAGGCTTTTATACAGTTGGGACCTCAGTTCGGTTTCTTCATGAGCGACAAGGCTGATACTAACTTTGATGTCCATGATCCGGCTTTCAATCCGAGGATCGTGGATGGAAAGGTCAGTGAGGATTATCAGTATGCTGGTGTTCGTTCCTCTCATGTAGTGGCTCAAGACACGATGGCAGTTGAGAACAAACTAGACTATGGCATCGCTGTTGGTGCCGGATTGGAGTTCAGTAATCGTCATGTAGGGCATTTCCTTATCGAGGGCCGATATTATTATGGACTTGGTAACATCTATGGCAGTACGAAGCGCGACTACTTCGGTCGCTCTAACTTCGGTAATATTGTCGTGAAGTTCACCTACCTCTTTGATATTATCAGAACAAAATACTCAAAAATTAAATAATTATGTTTGAAGGACAACCAAAAGGATTATTCGCATTGGCGCTGGCCAATACTGGTGAGCGATTCGGTTATTACACGATGCTTGCCGTCTTTGCTCTTTTTCTGAGAGCTAATTACGGATTGTCACCCGCAATGGCTGGTACGATCTATAGTTCATTCCTCATGTTGGTGTATTTTCTCCCGCTTTTCGGTGGAATCTTAGCCGACAAGTTCGGTTTTGGCAAGATGGTAACCACGGGTATCATCATCATGTTTGCTGGTTATCTGTTATTGTCTGTACCTTTGGGAGGTGACACTTTGGCCCTTGTCGTGATGTTGGCTTCCTTGCTGCTTATCGGCTTTGGTACAGGACTTTTCAAGGGTAACCTACAGGTAATGGTAGGCGACCTCTATAATGATCCTCAGTATAAGGACAAGCGAGATGCTGGTTTCTCCATTTTCTACATGGCAATCAATATTGGTGCCTTGTTTGCTCCGACGGCAGCCATCCGCATTAAAGAGTATGCAGAAACCGTATTGGGCTATTCGAGCAATGATGCATATCACTTCTCATTTGCTGTAGCTTGTGCTTCGCTGATTCTCTCGATCGCCATCTATTATGCTTTCCGTTATACGTTCCGTCATACGGAGGGTGGAACAAAGAAGAATGCAGCTAAAGCAGACGCAGGTGCTAATGAGCCAGAACTCTCAAAAGAGGAAACCAAGCAGCGCATCGTGGCTCTTTGTCTCGTGTTTGCTGTGGTGATCTTCTTCTGGATGGCTTTCCATCAGAATGGTCTGTCGCTGACCTATTTCGCTGATGAGTTCACAGCACAGTCTGCTGACGGATTACAGGCTATGTGTTTCAATGTGTGGAATCTGGTGGCTGTGATCTTTATCGTCTATGCCCTGTTCTCTCTGTTCCAGTCGAAGACAGGAAAGGCTAAGGCTATTTCTGCTGCCGTGATTGTACTGGCAGTGCTTTTCCTCTGCTTGTCTTACGATGCTGATGGTAGCATCACGGTTTCTGCCCCGATTTTCCAGCAGTTCAATCCTTTCTATGTGGTAGCTCTGACACCAGTTTCAATGGCTATCTTCGGTTCGTTGGCTTCTAAAGGCAAGGAACCTTCTGCTCCACGTAAGATTGCCTATGGTATGATTGTGGCTGCCATTGCTTATGCGCTGATGGCATTTGCTTCTTTTGGTCTGCCGATGCCTCAGACAGAGATAGGCGCTGACGGTAACCCTGTAGCAGTTCATGTGGCTGATGTGACGCCCAACCTGCTGATTATGGTTTATCTGGTACTGACCTTTGGTGAACTACTGTTGTCTCCGATGGGTATCTCTTTCGTATCGAAGGTGGCTCCTCCAAAGTACAAGGGTATGATGATGGGTGGCTGGTTCGTGGCTACAGCTATTGGTAACCAACTTGTTGTCGTAGGTGGTCTTCTTTGGGGCGCTGTTCCTCTTTGGGTATGCTGGAGCGTATTCCTGGGCGTTTGCCTCGTAGCTGCCATCTTCATGTTCGCCATGATGAAACGACTCGAAAAAGTCTGCTAAATCGTATTTATCCCACTCATTCAATGTTGTGTTGCCGAAAACTGGCAGCGCAACATTGAATGGTTATTATCGAATGCGTGAGAGATGATATTCCTCTGTCTCCTACTTTCAGGTTTTCTCACATTGGTAGAACTCAATTGTGAGAACCTTTTTGACTATTTCCATGATGAAGGCAAACAAGATGAGGAATATCTGCCTGATGCGACCCGACACTGGAACAAGAAACGCTACTGGCGGAAACTCAATCATACGGCTCAGACACTTCTTTCGGCCTCTGATGATGGCATTCCTGATCTGATAGCTCTTTGCGAAGTTGAGAATGACTCAGTCATGCGAGATCTGACCAAGAGATCGTTGCTGAGAAATGCTGGTTATGAATATCAGGTGACACAATCGCCCGACTTGAGAGGTATTGATGTAGCATTGCTCTATTCACCTTTTACCTTCTCACCAATCCAGAGTTACCCGCTTCGAGTTAAACCTGTAGAGAATATGCGTCCCACCAGGGATATTCTATATGTCAGTGGTCTGATACCTTCTGGGGATACAATACATGTCTTTGTGGTTCATCTGCCCAGTCGCTTTGGCGGTGAAAGATATAGCCGACCCTTTCGTCAGGCCGCAGCAGAACGCTTGTGTCAGTCAGTCGATTCCATCCAGTCTGTCACGCCGATGCCAAAGATCTTGATCGCAGGTGACTTCAATGAGGAGGCTGATGGCCCGGTAATGCGGCAGATTTGCAGTCATACTATTTGTCCTCTGACCAAAGATGCCAAAGGCGCTAATGGTGTCATTGGAACTTATCGGTATAAGGGCGAGTGGGGGAGTATAGATCATGTTCTCGGTTCCCCTTATATATATAATAAGGTGGAGAAAGCTTTTATCCATGCACCACTTTTCCTGTTAGAGGAAGATAAGCAGTATGGAGGATTCAAGCCTCGACGCACATATAACGGCATGCGCTATCAGCCAGGTTACAGTGACCATCTCCCGTTAGTGGTACGTATCAGATACTGACGGATTACAGCCCCAACATGTCGTACTCCTTGGTTTGCGGAATAAACTCAGGAGAAAATAGATCGCGTTCAGGCTGATATACTTTGGTCTTGATGCCAGCAAGTCGGAATAGAAGATGGCACACGTTGTCAGTAGAGAACTCCCGATGGAGTGCCTGTCCGATAGTTTCCCATTCTTTTTCGTGTGACAGCTTCCATTTGTCGGAACACCAGACGATGAAAGGTATCTCAATCTGATACTTGATGAGTTCAGGTGTGATCTTATCCTCACTGAGCAGTTGCCTTCCATAGAAATCGCGATAGTCGTAAACCTCCTCGCCGTGATCAGGGAAATAGATGAGCAGGGCATTCGTTTCCTTGACAAGGTCCATGATCTGGCGGATAACGCTATCGTTATAATGAGTGGCATTAGCATATTCTGCAATACGCTGCCGGCTTTCATCATTCAGATAAGGTGCCTTGTCCTTGACATCCTTTGCAGAGAAAATGTTGTATTTCGCCTCCTGAGGGTATTGGTTCTTTGCCAGGAAATGCTGTCCTCCAAGATGGAAGATGATAAAATTCCGATTGCCAAGAGTTGACTTGTGCTGCTGTTCGAAATCTGCAATTAACCCGCCGTCAAAGGGTGCGCCATTCTCATTGATGCCATTATATGACATCTTCTGAATCTGTTCGTTGAAAAGTACAGAGTTGAGTGTGAACGCCCAGGCAGCATCAGGATCCCATTTATACTGATTATCCCAGAACCAGACATCGTATCCTGCTTTCTTGAAAATGGCAGGGAAATAGGGATAATTGTACCAACGTTCACCCTCATGGACATTATTGCAGCAGAGGACGTTCTTCATGACAATGCTGGTCATGTTGTGAGGTGCCTTCACATGGGTGAAGGCATAAAGATTGCCTCGGTCGCGCTCTTCACATTGAAAGGGAGTGGTGTTAAGATCATAGCCATAGAGCGATGAACGGTATTTGTTATATGACTCTCCAATCACGAGAATGATGTTAAGAGAGTCGGATGATTCGGTGGTAACATCGTCTAATGCGGATTCTGTAGCATTGATCATGTAGTTCAGATCCTGTCCTGACAGACGGATGGCGTCAAGCGAGTAACAGAGGTTGGGGATAGGCATACCCTTGCGGAAGGGAATGTTCAATAGCCACCGCTCGGCCTCAAAGGCATCTTTATACATCGCAAGACGTCCATATCTGACACATGCAAATGTACCTCCAACGGCTCCTAAAAACAAAACTGGTATAAGAATCCAACTGATGATTGGTTTTGCAGCTATCTGAGAGAGCTTCTTACGGAATAGTTCTCCAACAATTGTCAGAAGCAAGAATACCGTAACCACCGTGATGGTCTTGTACATGGCTGGCGTAAAGAAATAGGTGCTGAAGAAACCTGAAACCTCCTTGCTGTTCGTTTCAAACAGCAGCATCAGGATCTTTGGAGAAAAGTCTGTGCTGAAAGCCAGGCGTAGATAGCAGTTGACTGCATAGATGGCAAAGAGTATGATATAGAACACGACTTTCAGGTGAATCTTTCGCAGCCAGTGAGAGCATAGACAAACCATATAGGCCATCATGATCATCTCGCCATACGACAAGAGCATCCCCCAAATATTGTTTTCATGAAAGATGTACTGGTGATAGAATACATCAAGTCCACCAAGCAGCAGAATCGAAATGACGAAAAGCGTTAGATTCTGCTGAATGGGGAGTAATATTCGTCGTATGTTATTTAAAGAACATTCCATATATCATATTCTTTAGTCTGTGGTATAAACTCCGGACTGAATAAGTCTCTTGAGGGCATATATTCTTTCGTCTTGACACCTCCAAGTCTGAAAAGCAGGTGGCAGACATTATCTATGGAGAACTCTCGTTCAATAGCTTCTCCCATACGTTGCCATTCAGCCTCGTTTTGTTGTTTCCATTTGTCAGATACCCAGACAATGAATGGTATCTCTATCTGGTACTTGACAAGCTCAGGAGTGATCTTTGCTTCTTCCAGAAGTGAACGCCCCAGAAAATCACGATAGTCATATACCTCTTCGCCATGATCCGAGAAATAGATGAGCACGGCTTTTGTATCTCTTACCAAGTCCATGATCTGCTTCATCACTTGGTCGTTGAAATGAGTGGCGTTGTCATACTCTGCAATGCGTTGCCGACTGTCTTCATTCAGATAGGGTGCCGGATTCTTGATATCCTTTGCAGAGAACACTTGATATTCTTTCTCCTGAGGATATTGCGTATTGGCTGGTCTGTGCTGACCATTCAGATGGAAAATGATCAGGTTATGACTGCCGAGTTTCGAGCCTTTCTTTTGCTTAAAGTCAGCAACAAGACCATCATCGTATGTGGTGCACACCTCATTATATGCTGTATATGAGAGTTGCTCAATCTCTTTGTTGAAGAGTATAGAGTTGAGGGTGAAGTTGATGGCCATGTTGGGGTTTGTCTGGTATTGGTTATCCCATAACCAGACGTCATAGCCGGCCTTTTTGAATAAGGCTGGGAAGAATGGAAAGTTATGCCATCGCTCACTTTCGTGTACATTATTGCAGCAGAACATATTCTTCAACACGACACTGGTCATGTTGTGAGGTGCCTTGACATGTGTATAGGCGTAAAGATTGCCACGACTCTGCTCCTCGCATTGGTTGGGAGTTGTTGGAAGTGAATAGCCATAGAGCTGAGCATGGTATTTGTTGAACGATTCACCGATGACCAGTACGATATTCAGCGAGTCACTCTCCACGGGTTCTGTACTCTCAAGGCTCTCTTTGGTCGCATCGACCATATAATAGATGTCCTGCCCTGCCATATAGATAGCCATCACAGAGTAACAGAAATTTGGAACGGGCATCACCTTATAAAAGAGGTGACTGCTTTTCCAACATTCTGCATCATAGGCGGTCTTGCTCTGGCTGAGAATCCAATATCTTTTAATAACGCCTATGCTGCCTATGGCTCCAAGAAGCAGTACTGCTGACAAGGCCCACATGCAAGCAGGCTTTGAGGCGATTCTACTGATGCGCTTGTTATAGATCTCGCCAACAATCGTCAGAACAAGCAGGAATCCGACAATGACAAAGCTCTTGAACATCGCAGGAGTCATCAGATAGGTCTGGAAGAAACCTGTAACCTCTTTGCTGTTGGTCTCAAACAACAGTAACAGGATGTTGGGAGTGATATAGGCACTATAAGCATAGAGCAAATAGCAGCTCAAGCCATAGAGCATAAACAGTACGATGTAAAACAGCACCTTCAGATAGATCTTCCTGCACAGATAAGATATCAGGCATATCATGTAAGCCATGAAGATAATCTCCATATAACCAGTCAGGATGCCCATCGATGTGTTTTCGTGGAAGAGATGTTGTTGATAACCAACATCAAAGCCTCCCATTAATAAGATGGAAATCAGAAATAATGAAATATTCTCTATGACAGGCTGAAGAATTCGTTTCATGGCTATTTCTTGATATTTGGCAGTTGGAGACCGTAGCCTTTTTTGCGATTGACATAAAACATGGCGATAGCCGTGAGGGCGGCGCCGAGAGCTGTAAAGCCGAAGATGAGCATCGACGTGGTATAACTGGGGTCAGTCTCGTTGGCGCGACCAACAAACATGGGGATGATGGCTCGCCCGAAGTTCTGGATGAAGAAAATCATCGAATAGGCTGTACCCAGACATTTCAGGGGAATGATCTTTGGGACACAAGGCCATAGAGCTGCAGGAGCCAGTGAGTAGCCTATGCTAAGAATCACCATCAGGGCGATGGCAATGGTACTGCTATGTATGGGCAGTGAGAAGCCGAAATGAACGGCAGTCAGCATCAAGGCACCTGTGATGACAAGTGTGACACCTTTTCCGTAACGATCGTAGATAAGTCCGAATAGTGGTGTCATTAGAATCGTGCCAAAAGGTGCAATCGATGAAAAGAAGCCGGCGATATCGGCATCCACACCATACTTCATGACCATCAGCTTCGTGGAGAACTTCAGGAACGGCGAGACGGCTGAATAGAAAAGTACGCAGAAGAGCGTAATCAACCAGAAACCCGGGTTGCGGAGGGTGACACCAATGTCTGAGAGTCTGAACTCTTCAGAGTTGCCTGTTTCTGAAGGTATGGATGCGTCTAATCGGCGATCCATCACACAGAAGACAAGGAATGCCAGCAAGCCGATCATCAGAAATGCCAAAGATAAGAGCAAAGGGGTCGACAGCGTAAGGTGTCTGGCAATTGGGGCAGAGATACTAAGAGCGGCAGCTGTGCCCAAACGGGCCATAGCCAACTGAATACCCATTGCCAATGCCAGTTCATGACCAGTAAACCAGCGTACCATCGCTTTAGAGACTGTGATTCCCGTCATCTCATAGCCCACACCAAAGATGGCAAAGCCAAGACTGGCGCAGGCTACTGATCCTGACATGTCAGTATCAAAGATGGGAATATGCACAGTTTCAAAGTCCTGAGTGATAGCCATGAACTTGATCAAAGTGCCTATCACCATCAGACTACAGGCGAGTGTTCCCGTAAAGCGGATGCCCATCTTGTCGAGAATCAGTCCTGAGAAGAAAAGCATGAGCAGGAAGACATTGATCAGTCCGCTCGAACCAGAGAAAAATCCGTAATCGCTTGATGACCAGCCGAGTCCTCCATCTTCCTTTGACGCCTCCAGCATCGTCTCCAGCGGCGACATCACGTCATTGACAAAATAGCCCATCATCATGGCTGTAGCCACAATGAAGAGCACTGTCCATCTTGCGAAAGGAGAATCGTTAAGTCGCTGTCGGATAACCTCGGTCATGATCTTCCTAAATCTTCTTCACAGGATCGCAGGTCAGACCGCAGCCCAACTTCTTGAATATCTTACGGTCAACCTCCGAAAGCATCACCGTAGAGTGAACCTGACAGTCGCGCAATCGAGGCAACTGCTCAAGGGCATTGCGGCAGTTCTCGTCGTCGTTGGAGAGAACAGAGAGTGCCACCAGCACCTCATCTGTATGCAGACGAGGGTTCTTGCCTCCCAGATATTCAATCTTTGTCTTTTGGATAGGCTCAATCAGACTTTGCGGAATCAGTTTTGCCTCATGATCGATGCCAGCCAGATACTTGGTGGCATTGAGCAGCAGGGCTGCACAGCATCCAAGCAACGGTGAGGATTTGGCTGTGATAATCGTGCCGTCCTCGAGCTCGATGGCTGCAGCGGTATGGCCACTCTGAATCTTCTTCTCATAGGCAGCCACCGTTACTTTACGGGTAGCGGTAGAGATCTTCGCCTGATTGAAGAGCATACGGATCTTATTGACCTCGCTCTCATTGTCAGCCCCATCAGCCATCTTATTGGTAGCATCGTAGAAACGACGGATAATCTCATCGCGAGAGGCTTGGCAGCAGACATCATCGTCAGAGATGCAGAAGCCGATCATATTGACCCCCATGTCTGTTGGCGACTTATATGGATTCTCGCCATAGATTCCTTCGAAGAGAGCGTTCAGCACAGGGAAGATCTCAACATCGCGGTTGTAGTTGATAGCCGTTTTCCCATAAGCTTCCAGATGGAAGGGATCGATCATGTTCACATCGTTGAGGTCGGCTGTAGCAGCCTCATAGGCGATGTTCACAGGGTGTTTCAAGGGCAAGTTCCACACAGGGAATGTCTCAAACTTGGCATAACCAGCACGAATGCCACGTTTGTTCTCATTATAGAGCTGTGAGAGGCAAGTGGCCATCTTACCACTACCTGGACCAGGAGCTGTCACGATGACCAACGGGCGGCTGGTCTTCACGTAGTCGTTCTTGCCAAAACCTTCGTCGCTGGCAATCAGTTCCACATTGTGGGGATAGCCGTCAATGGGGTAGTGGATATAGGATTTGATACCCTCACGCTCCAGACGGTGGCGGAACTGATCAGCTGCATGCTGACCATGATAGTGGGTGATGACGACACTGCCCACCATGAAGTCGCGGCGCATGAACTCATCACGCAGACGGAGCACGTCTTCATCATAGGTGATGCCCAGGTCTGCGCGAACCTTGTTCTTCTCAATATCATCAGCACTGATCACAATCAGGATTTCGATGCTGTCGCGCAACTGAGCCAGCATGCGCAACTTCGAATCGGGCTTGAAACCGGGCAATACGCGAGAAGCATGGTGATCATCGAAGAGCTTGCCTCCCAACTCCATATATAGTTTGCCGTCGAACTGAGCAATACGCTCCTTAATGTGCTCTGACTGAATCTTGAGATATTTCTCGTTATCAAATCCTATTTTCATACATATTATCTTTTAAAGACACAGTAACATATTAACATATTTATAATCAGGTGTTATTCTGTTACTCTGTCTTTTATTCATTACTTTGTATATTTGGCAGTTCAAGACCAAGTCCCTGCTTGCGGTCTACCACTTTCAGCACGAAGCCGAGGATGAGAGCTGCCACACCAAGCGATGCGAGCATCACCAGAGGAGCCGTATAGTCAAACTGGGTAGGATCTGTCACACCAGGGTTCGTCTGGTCGAGCACTTTACCAATCAGCAGTGGGAACAGCCAGAGGCCGATGTTCTGAATCCAGAAGATGAGTGCATAGGCAGAACCAATCACTTTGGCATCCACCAGTTTGGGAACTGAGGGCCACAGCGAGGCGGGCACCAGTGAGAACGAAGCTCCCAAGACGAGGATCGTGGTATAGGCGATAATAATACCACCAATGGCATTACCCTTGAACATCGGTAATACAAAAGCGAATGTCAGATGGCAGGCAATGAGCAGGATGCTTCCCAGTACGAGCATCGAGGCTGCCTTGCCATGATGGTCGAGGTAGGAACCAAGGATTGGCGTAATCAGCACGGCCAGCAGTGGGAATACAGCAAAGATCGACTCTGCAGACTGGCGCATATAACCCATATAACAATAGGTGATGAGTGCGACAATCGAAAGGCCGAGCAGACCATACTTCAGGTTTGGCTTCTTTTGGAAGTTTGATGCGAAACCAGTAGCAGCCACAATCAGCATGATGATATACTGTACAATCGTCACACTCGATGATGCCCAGAATGAATCAGCATCAGGAGCGGTCAGCGTGAGGTTGCACTGCAGCATGTTGACAGCATACTTCTGGAATGGGAAGATGGCCGAATAATACAGCACGCAGAGCAAAGCCACGATCCAGAAACCTGCATCTGTCAGAATCTTGCCCAGGTCGGAAATCTTGAAGGGATCGTCTTTCTCTTCAGCCTCACCAGTCTGAGCATCCAACTTCTGATCCATAAAGAAGTATACGATGGTCATAATCAGGGCGATACACATCAGTACGACACCAAAGGCTACTGAACGGCTGACACTTACCTCACCACCCAGACGGGCGAAAAATGGCGAGAAAATCATACAGGTGGCGACACCCAGACGGGCCAGTGCCATCTCAGAACCCATAGCCAGCGCCATCTCGCGCCCCTTGAACCACTTCACGATACCTCTCGAAACGGTAATACCAGCCATCTCACAGCCACAACCGAAGATCATGAATCCGCAGGCTGCAAACTTAGCCGAAGCAGGCATCGCAGGACGGATGACATTGCCCGCATCATCGAGCAATTCTCCGTAGAAGGGCGAAACGCCAAGCTCATCGAATAGTGGGATATAGTTCAAATTTTCGGTGAACCATGTCTCCAATCCTGTTCCAATGAAACTTTCGCTTACAGCGTACCACTTGATACAGGCACCAACTAACATCACTGCAGCCGAGAGCACAGCGGTAAAACGAACGCCCATCTTGTCGAGGATGATACCAGCAAAGATAAGGAAGAAAACGAACACATTAAGGAATACCTCTGAGCCCTGCATGGTGCCAAAAGCTGTTGAGTCCCAGCCTCTTGTCTCCTGCATCAGGTCCTTGATAGGTGAGAGGATATCCATGAAGATATAGCTGCAGAACATCGCCATAGCGAGTAGCAGCAAAGCGGTCCACCGCATGGCGGCAGAATCGCGTAGGGTCTTTTGAATTGCTTGAGTCATTATTTCTTTGTTTTGTTACTTCTCATTGTTTATTCCCATCTTGGGAACGTATTGTTCCCACCTTGGGAATCAATTGTTCCCACCTTGGGAATGAACTGTTCCCACCTTGGGAACGAATCGCTTGCTTACTTCAGCCAACGGTCGAGCCAGTTGAAGAACGTCCGCTGCCAGAGTACTCCGTTCTGGGGCTTTAGCACCCAGTGGTTCTCATCAGGGAAGATGAGCAACTCTGCAGGAATGCCCTTCATACGGGCAGCATTGAAGGCCGACATGCCTTGGGTATAGTTGATGCGATAATCCTTCTCGCCATGAATGCAGAGAATTGGGGTGTCCCAGTTCTCAACGTATTTGTGAGGAGAGTCGTGGTAGGTCTTCTTGGCATTGGGCAGCTGTGGACGATGCCAGTATGCCTCGTCGTACTCCCAGTTTGAGAACCAATTCTCCTCAGTCTCAAGATACATCGCTGCAAGGTTGAATGCACCGTCGTGAGAGATGAACGCCTTGAAACGCTTGTCGTGATGACCTGCGAGATAGTAAACAGAGAAACCTCCGAAAGATGCTCCAACGGCACCCAACTTATCCTTATCGACGAAAGGCAGATTCTCGGCAGCATCATCAATGGCTGCGAGATAGTCTTTCATGCATTGTCCTGACCAGTCGCCGGAAATTTCCTCAAGCCATTCCTGTCCGAAACCAGGCAGACCACGACGGTTTGGTGCAACAATCACATAGCCGTTAGCCGCCATAATATAGAAGTTCCAACGGTATGACCAGAACTGAGATACAGGACTCTGAGGACCACCCTCGCAGAAGAGCAGAGTGGGGTACTTCTTGGTCTCATCAAAGTTTGGTGGGAGGATAATCCATGTGAGCATCTCCTTGCCGTCAGTGGTTTTCACCCAGCGCTGCTGTACAGAAGGCTTTGCCAACTGGTCGGTGATGTGCTTATTCTCAAAAGTCAGTTGCTGAACAGTCGTCTTCTCAGGTTTCTTGAAGTTTGGCGTAACGATATAGAGATCAGCAGGAGCCGTAAACGAGTGGCGCTCCATCAGCAACTGCTTACCGTTGTTCATCAGTTGGATCGAACCAAAGTCAGCCCAGGGATTATTCTTCTGTCCGTCAGATCCTGACTCGGGCGAAACCATCGTATTGATTTGCTTGAGCTCTCCCTTCCAGTTAACAGCGTAGAGATTCTCTGTGGCATGCCAAACACTAATGAAATAGATCATGACATCTTTCGAGTCGCTCCAGACAAAGGCATCTACATTCGAGTCAAGACTCTCTGTCACATATTTCTTTTCGCCAGTGGTTAAGTCGCAGACACAGAGTCGGTTACGGTCGGCCTCGTAACCATTGCGCTCCATCGAAGTCCAGGCAACATACTTGCCATCGGGCGAGAACTGAGGGTTCTGGTCATAGCCGACATTATTCTTCAGATTCTCCTTGTCATTGACCTTCTGATACTTCATGCTCGTTGTCGGATCAATCTCCGGTTCTACATATCCTTCTGGTTTACAGAGGTTTTTCGTCGCGCGCGTACCTATATTATATATATAGATATCAGAATCGGTTGAGATGGAGTAGGCCAGACCGGTCTTCTTGCGACAGGTATAGGCGATAGTCTTAGAGTCTGGACTCCAAGCCAGCTGCTCCATACCTCCGAAGGGCTCCATCGGACACTCGTAGGGCTCACCCTCCAGCATGTCGATACCATCCTTGATACCATCTTCTGTGACCTCAGCTACGAAAGGATGCTGGATCGACTCTACATAGTGATCCCAATGGCGATACATCAGATCAGTTACCAGTCGGCCAGAAGCCTTTGGCAGATCCTCGGGATTCTTCTTGATGACCTCGTAGTAGTCGATCGAGTGGAGCAGAATCACCTGCTTGCCATCAGGCGAGAACTTAAATCCTTCGATATCTTTCGTGGTCTTGGATATCTGCTTGCGGTCAGAGCCATCAGCGTTCATCGTCCAAATCTGTCCACCAGAAAGGAAGGCGATCTTGCCATTCAGCCAAGTAGGATCAGACTCACTCTTCGAACCTGTGGTCAGCGTGGTGTTGCCTGTACCGTCGGCATTGATGATGGCAATCTTCTGCTGGCTCTTATTGGCCTTCACACTATAGTAGCCCACTTGATAGACAATCTGCTTGCCGTCGGCACTGGCCTCAGCAGCTCCGATACGCCCCATAGCCCAAAGAGCCTCTGGGGTCATCAGGTCGCTTGTCAGCTTGATATTCTGTTTTCCGATCTTCACGTCGTTATTATCTGCATTTGCGCTGCCTGGTAGCATCAGGGCTACTGCTGCAACAATGGTTATTAGTTTCTTCATATCATTTTATCTCTTTTGCTGGTTCATTCTCTGTTTCTGCATCTCCTCAGCCTGCTTTTGCATGGCTTCAAGGCGGGCTGCCAGTCCACTGGTCTTCTTCTTGGGGTTGTTCTTGTTCTCCTGATATTTTGCCTCAAGGATGGCGAGCAGTTTCTCGTCGTTTGTCGTCTTGCGGAGTGTCCACATGATAGCTGCAGAGAAGAACAGTGAGATGAAGTAGTAGAAGTTCAGACCTGAGCTGTAGTCGTTGAACATGAAGAAGAACATCACAGGCATGAGATACATCATCCACTGCATCATCTTCATCTGCTCAGCCTGCTGACCTACCATCTGGTCTTTCTGCTGGCGCATGGTCATATAGCTGTAGAGCACGTTGGATACACAGAAGAGGATACAGGTCAGTGATAGGTGATCGCCGATACCCCAGATCTGTGTGCTCCATTCGACGATGGGGTCATAGGTAGAAAGGTCGTCAATCCACAAGAATGACTCGCGGCGCAACTGAATGGCGTTTGGCACAAAGTTGAACATCGCAATCCAGATAGGCATCTGAATCAGCATAGGCAGACAGCCGCTCAGAGGCGAAACGCCATATTGGGCATACATCTGCATCATAGCCTGTTGCTTCTTCATCGAGTCCTCTGGTTTGTCGTACTGCTTCGTCGCTTCCTCGAGTTTAGGCTTCAGCACACGCATCTTTGCTGACGACATGTAGCTCTTCTTCACCATCGGGAAAGTGATGGCCTTCAGCAACAGGGTGATCAGGATAAGCACAATACCCATTGAGAAGCCCCAAGAGGTGAGCCAGTCGAATACGTAAATCGTAAAGAAGCGGTTGATGTAGCGGAAGAGTGGCCATCCCAGATAGACGAGCTGCTCCAGATCGAGATCCCTACCGAAGGTGCTCTGTTCCTCGACTTTCTTGATCAGACGGAAGTCGTTAGGACCGATATACATCTCGAACTCTGAGGGATGCATGCCTGAAGGGTCGAAGGCCGTCTTCATCTTGGCATTGAACTGCTTCAGGAAACCGCTGCCTTTCTGCTGTGATATACTTGTCATCAGCGAATTGGCTGCGAAATGATCCTTGGCAATGAGGGTTGCTGAGAAGAATTGGTTCTTGAAGGCTACCCAGTCGAGAGCCTCTTCAATCTTTTCGTCAATCTTGTCTGATGTCTCAGTCAGATAGTCAGTGCCGCCATCCTTCTCCTTATAGGTAAGGGTAGAGTAGCGGTTCTCGAAGGTGAAACCCTTCTCCTGCTGGCGAGCCATATCAGCCCATTCGATATCCATCTCCTGATAGTTAGGAGCGAAGATACCGTTCAGACCATTGGCTACGAAACTGAAGTGAAGCATGTAATCTGGTCCGAGCCAGTAGTTGAACACGATGCTACCACCGTTGCCGGCCTGAGCTGTCATTGTGACGGTAGAGTCTGAAACGTTCGACGGCGTGAAGAACAGATCCTTGGTGATGATGTTCTCCGTCTTTCCGGCCAGCATGAAGTTCATCTGCTGGGTCTTGCTGTCAAAGAGCGTCACATCCATCTTGTTGTCCTTATCCTCAAAGCCTTTGATGATGGCCTTGCTGATGGTACCACCTTTGGTGTCGAATGTCAGTTCCACTTTCTCGTTCTTCAGCACCACCGACTGGTTCTCACCGTTGAGTGCTGCAAAGAAGAGGGCGGTAGAATCACCTTTAGCAGCAGCCTCTGCCTGAGCTCTTCGGGCTTCTTCGTTGGCTTTCTGTTGCTTGGCTGCGTTATCCTTGATGGCAGCAGCGATACTGTCTTGTTTGCGTGCGGCTTCTATTTCCTCTGCGGAGGGCTGGTTATACCAGCTGAATCCAATCAGGACCAGCGCGATGAGAACGAAGCCGATAAGAGTGTCTTTATTCATCTATTTTTTCTTTATTTATTAATGTACGCGTAAAATCAAGGTGCAAAGGTACGAATTTTAATTAAGAATTAAGAATGATGAATTAAGAAAAAGCTATAATGGTGGTGTTTTTTTTCACTTTTCACTTTTCACTTCTCATTTTTTTTCGTATCTTTGCAACTAGTTATGAGAAAAGTTACATTTATTTTAGCGGTTGTTTCAGCGCTCAGCGCTTATGCCGCACAGCCAAATGACAGTGTCGATGGAAGATATTTCCGTCTGTTTGCACCAACGACTTTTTATCACAATGTGGCAGATAAGTCGTTGGCACTCAACTCAGAATCAGCAGGTAAGGATCAGGTTTCCGATGCCGTTGACGCCGCCTTGCTGAATGTGTACCTGAACCGCCCTGATCTTGTGAAGGCCACAGAGACCGAACTGAAGGAATCTGGAGAGATCCGCAATGATGTCAATCTGCCTATTGAGAATAAGGTGGAGTTCGTGGATAAGGTGGAGCCGCCTCTGCTGGTGGATGTCCCACAGGATATCCCTGATACGGTGATGGTTCAGAAACCAAAGTTTTGGACTTTCAAAGGTGACGGTTTCCTGCAGTTCATGCAGAGCTATATCTCTGGCAACTGGTATAAAGGAGGTGAAAGCAACTATTCGATGTTGGGTTCACTGACTCTTGAGGCCAATTATGACAATAAGCACAAGTGGAAGTGGGACAACAAGTTGGAGATGAAACTTGGATTCCTCCATACACGTACTGACTCGCTCCATAAGTTCAAGTCGAATGAAGACCTGCTGCGTCTGACAAGTAAGGTAGGACTTGAGGCAGCCAAGAATTGGTACTACACTTTGCAGCTCTTGGCCTATACCCAGTTCTCAAGAGGTTTGAAAGCTAATGACGAGAAGACCTACTCAGATTTCACATCGCCCTTGAACGTCAACCTCGGTCTTGGTATGGATTATAAGGTGGAGTCTGAGAACAAACGTCTGACAGGAACCATCAACTTCTCACCCATCTCACTCAACTACCTGTATGTAGACCGTCTGAACCTTGGACCCAGTTATGGACTTGATGAGGGCAAGCGCTCAAAGGTTGAGTTTGCTTCTCACCTGACGGCTGACTTGACTTGGAAGATGAATGATGTGGTAACTTGGAAGACGCGTCTCTATGCTTTCACAGCCTATAAGCATGCTTTGATAGAATGGGAAAATACTTTTGAGTTACGTGTGTCCAAGTATATCACTGCCAATCTGTTCCTCTTCCCACGATTCGACGATGTGGGCGGCTACGACGAGGATTGGGGCTACTGGCAGTTCAAGGAGTTCAGTTCCATTGGATTTGCGTATGCCTTCTGAAAAGAAAAAAGACTCGCCGCAAGCGAGTCTTTTTCAGTTATTGTTCTGTCATATCTCCTTCGATGTAGAGTCTGGTCATCTCAACAGCTCCGTTGGTCCTGACAGTAATCGATTTCTTGAAGTGACCTGGGAATTTGCCAGTTCCATTATAGGTCACCTTAATCTCACCCTTCTCTCCTGGCTGGATAGGTGTCTTGGTGTATTCAGGAACCGTACAGCCGCAACTGGCAACAGCCTGATTGATGACAAGAGGCTGTTCACCTACGTTGGTATAAGTGAAGGTATACGAAACTACGGGGTTCTTTTCAGAGAAAGTTCCGAAATCGTGTGTGAGTTTATCGAACTTAATCTCTGCAGGTTTCTGTGCTAGTGCAGCCGTCAATCCGCACATCAGCATCAGGGTCATAATCACAATTTTCTTCATCGTTTTTGTTGTTTAAATGAAAAATCGTGGCAAAGATACTAAAAAGAAGTGAAAAGTGAAAAGTGAAAAGTGAAAAATGTGGCTAATCAAACATTATTTTTAGTTTTTCATCTTTTTTTATTAATATTTTGTGTAATTTTGCAGCTCAAAAGGATAAAAACATAAGAATATGTATAGAAGTAAGACTTGTGGAGAGCTTCGTCTCTCGGATGCAGGCAGTGTGGTAACACTGGCAGGATGGGTACAGCGCAGTCGCAAGATGGGAGGTATGACCTTCGTCGATCTGCGCGACCGTTATGGTTTGACACAGTTGGTCTTCAACGAGGCCGACGATGCAGAACTTTGTGAGCGTGCTAATAAACTCGGACGTGAGTTCTGTATTCAGGTAAAGGGTGAAGTAAGTGAGCGTCAGAGCAAGAACCCCAAGATGCCAACAGGTGACATTGAAATTCTGGTTAAAGAACTGAATATTCTCAGCGAGAGTCTCACACCTCCATTTACGATTGAAGATAATACTGATGGCGGCGATGATATCCGCATGAAATATCGTTATCTCGATCTTCGTCGTGCTGCAGTTCGTAAGAATCTTGAACTGCGTCACCGTATGACCATCCTGATTCGTAACTTCCTCGATGCTAAGGATTTCATCGAGGTAGAGACTCCTATCCTGATTGGTTCAACTCCTGAGGGAGCACGCGACTTTGTGGTGCCTTCTCGTATGAATCCAGGACAGTTCTATGCGTTGCCTCAGTCTCCTCAGACCTTGAAGCAGTTGCTGATGGTGTCAGGTTTCGACCGTTACTTCCAGATTGCCAAGTGTTTCCGTGATGAGGATCTTCGTGCAGACCGTCAGCCTGAGTTTACGCAGATCGACTGTGAGATGTCGTTTGTTGAACAGGAAGATGTGCTGCAGCTCTTCGAGGATATGGCCCGCCATCTGTTTAAAGAGGTGCGTGGTGTGGAACTTCCCCCTCTGCAGCGTATGACTTGGCATGAGGCCATGCGTCGCTTCGGATCAGATAAGCCCGATCTTCGTTTCGGCATGGAGTTCGTCGAGCTGATGGATCAGCTGAAGGGTACTGGAACTTTCCCTGTATTCAATGATGCTAACTATATCGGTGGTATCTGTGTGCCTGGTTGTGCCAACTATTCCCGTAAGCAACTCGATGAATTGACCGAGTTCGTCAAGCGTCCTCAGGTAGGTGCCAAGGGCTTGGTATATGTCAAGTTCAATGAGGATGGTACAGTTAAGTCCAGCATCGATAAGTTCTATACGCCTGAGGTCTGGGCAAAGGTTAAGGAAGCAACAGGTGCCAAGGATGGCGACCTCGTGCTGATCCTTTCTGGCGACAATGCCAATAAGACGCGTGTCCAGCTCTGTACGCTTCGTCTGGAGATGGGCGATCGTCTCGGTCTTCGTGATAAGGACAACTTCGTATGTCTGTGGATTGTCGACTTCCCACTCTTTGAGTGGAGTGATGAGGAGCAGCGCCTGATGGCTACCCACCATCCATTTACGATGCCAAATCCCGATGATATCCCTCTGTTGGATACTGCCCCAGAAAAAGTGCGTGCCGTCGCTTACGATTTTGTCTGCAATGGAGTCGAGGTTGGTGGCGGTTCCCTCCGTATCCACGATGGCAAGTTGCAGGAGAAGATGTTCCAGATTCTTGGTTTCACACCCGAGAGAGCAATGGCTCAGTTCGGCTTCCTCATCAATGCCTTCAAGTATGGTGCACCTCCTCACGCAGGTCTGGCCTTTGGTCTCGATCGTTTCGTGTCGTTGATGGCAGGTCTCGACAGCATTCGTGATTGCATTGCATTCCCGAAGAATAATAGTGGTCGCGATGTGATGTTGGATGCCCCTGGTGAGTTAGACCCGAAACAACTTGAAGAACTTCAGTTGCGCATTGACTTACATCAAGAATAATTGACATTTTGCCAAAAATACTTAAATATAAATAACTTGTCTGAATAATAAGTGTTAATTTTGCACTCGAAAATAAAATAAGACATTAAACTTCAATAAGAGTATTAATTTTATAAGAACTATGGCAGAAAAGAAAGCAACAGCTAAGAAGGCTACTGAGACAAAGGCAGCCGCAGCTAAGAAAACCACAACCGTAAAGAAGGCCGCCGCTCCTAAGGCAGCTGCAAAGTCTGTATTCGCTGTAAACGCTGAGAACGCAGGTTTCAAGGCAGGAGATGTATATCAGGCACTCGCAGCAGCTGGTAAGGCTCTCGCAGTAAATGAGATTGCTAAGGCTGCAAAGATTTCTGAGGAGGAGACTCTTCTCGGTCTGGGTTGGCTCTTCAAGGAGGGCAAGCTCGTTAACGATGGCGAGAAAGTTACATTGGCATAAGACAATTTAACGAATAATAGAAAAGGTCGGTAAGCACTTTACCGACCTTTTTTTCTCCAATGACTTACGACAAGCAGATATTACAGATACTCATTGAGGTGGGGGAGAAGGGCATCAGTGTTCAGCAGATGTCCAAGCATATTTTCAACCAGAATGTAAGTCTGTTTTATACCCCTGATTTCGAAGAAATCCGTACCTACGTCCAGCAATACTTATTGAAAAACTCCAAGTCTGATCTCTCTTTGATCGAGTCCACAGGTCAGCGTGGCTGTTATCGTCTGAACACCCAGCATAATGCCGATGCCCGCCAGTTAATCATCGAATTCCGCGAGTCTCGTCAGACAGAAGAAAAAGAAGAGAAGCCCGCCGTCGACCTCTCTCTTGATTTATTTTCTTGAAGCATTACGTTTGTAGATGCTCTCGTAAAGATCCAGCAAATGCTCAGCTGTCTGTTGCCAAGAGAAGCATTTCGCCCGTATGGGACCGATCTTTTTCTGTCGCTGATATAATGCCTCATCTTTTTCTAACTGCAACATCTTTTCCGCTATTTCGTCAGGGTCTTCCGGATTAATCAGGATAGCCTCTGGGCCTCCGATTTCTGGCATCGAAGAAGTGTTGGAGGTAATGACTGGTGTTCCGCAGGCCATAGCCTCCAATAGTGGAATGCCAAAGCTCTCCCTCAGCGAGGTGTAGAGGAAGGCGAAAGCATTATTATATATATAAGGTAGATCTTTGTTTACGATATAGCCTGGCATCACGATCTGAGGGAGGATGTTCTCAATGTGGTTTCTCTCGATAATACTGCTTAGGAACGACTTGTCGAGATCTGCCATCAAGAGTTGACGCTTCATCTCCGATTTCTCCAGGTATTTCGAGTAGGCAACGAGTGTCCGTTCCGTGTTCTTCTTGGGATCAGTATTGCCAAGGAAGAAGAAATAGCCTGATGAGTCGATATACTTTTTGTATATCTGTTCGGTGTCGTCTAGAGGTTTGAACCATTCGTTGTAGCCATTGTAAATCATCGCGATTTTGCCTTGTGGTAAATCCAACTTCGACATGATATTGTTTTTCTCGAAGTTCGAGACCGTGATGATACGCTTGCATTTCTTGAGGATGCGTGGAACAACAAGTCTGCGATAAAACCAGCCCATATTCTGGTAGAACGATTTGTTGGCTTTGTCTCTTGGTTCCAGGAAGATAATGTCATGCAAAGTCAGGATGAGTGGAATCTTACAACGGATGGGGGCTGTGTTACTCGTGCAGTGAAGCATGTCCAGATTCAGTTCGTTGGCAGCTTTCAGAAGAGTTACCTGCTCCCAAAGCGGATAGAAGTCACCACCTATTTCCAGAATGTGCACATTCTGGGTATCCTCCAGACATCTATCGTCACCTGGAGCAACGAACACGAAGTATTCATTCCTTGTATCTATCTTCTGAAGTTCACGAATCTCCTGCAGCACCACATAGTCCATGCCGTGCTTATTCTTGCGGAAGATTCTTTGAGCTTCAATTCCTATTCTCATATCTGCTTGATGATTTTTGCAGGCACCCCAGCCACGAGCGAGTGGGGTGGCACATCCTTAGTAACAACGGCTCCTGCGGCAACCACAGAATGCTCCCCGATAGTGACCCCTGGCAGAATAACGGCATTCGCACCAATCCAGATGTCATTGCCGATGGTGACAGGTTTTGTCGAAACTCCTTGCTCATCGATTCTCCTGTCAGGATTCTCAAAATTATGATTCAGCGCCGTCACAGTAATCCCCTGTGCCAGATTCACATGATGGCCAATAGTCACAGGGCCGATGATAGTATTGTGCAGTCCCACTCGGGTGTAGTCGCCGATGATCACATCGCCCACCGCATTATTGATGCAGGCAAACGATTCCACAACCGAATAATCGCCCAAAGAGAATGTTCGATACGGAGGTGTATCCATCCGAGCAGAGCGATGAATAACCGAATGCTTCCCCCGATGCTGGTACAATGGCGCCAACAATCTGATGAACCATCGTGGTCTTGTCTCCACTTGGTTCATAATCATCCAGTCAAAGAACTTCTTCCACTTCGGATTGTTCTTGAACCTCTCTCTGAGGGCTTCGCTATTCATCCCATTTCACATTTATGACCACAAAAGTACGAATAATTTTGTATAATTCCAAATTTTATCCGCATTTTATGATTCAATCAGCTGCTTCCACTGTTCAATGATTTTTTTTATGTCGAAACGTTTGGCAATTTCCAATGCCTCCTTTGACTTCTTTTGCCAATCAAGATGTGTGGCATCTTCTAATCTCTGTGCTAGCTCATTAATATCCCCATTCTTAAAGTAGAGCGCAAAATCACCCATGATTTCCTTACTGGTCGGCAAGTCTGATGATACTATAGGCAATCCATGAGCCATTGCCTCCACAAGTACAAGCCCGAAGCCTTCCCATCTGGAACTCAACACATAGATTTGTGCTCTTGAATAATACTCTTGGATGTTGTTAGTAAACGGATGGATAAATACTCTATTCTCTAAGTGATATTTCTCAATCAATGATCTGTATAACTCTTCTTCTTTACCTTCTCCTACAATATCCAATTTCCATTCATTGTTTTTTTTGCAAAAGATATGAAAGGCTTTGATGAGCAGATCAAATCCTTTGTGCTTTCGCGAGAAACGCCCAACAGCCAAGAAGCGATTAGAATGGTCTGTTGATAGCGCTCCTGGTTGCAAGGTCAAAGGGTTATGAATAACAGTTGGTTTGAATAGAGGATCATATTCATGATAACTG
Organism: uncultured Prevotella sp.; assembly: GCA_900318395.1. Lineage (GTDB taxonomy): Bacteria > Bacteroidota > Bacteroidia > Bacteroidales > Bacteroidaceae > Prevotella. The sequence goes on along the minus strand of ONKL01000002.1, from coordinate 55,856 downwards.
TTTGCATCGTGATGCGAGAGCAATACGACATTATTTAATTTCTTGAACTGATATACATAATGTCTTTTCCTGGCTGCTCCAATGTAAATAAACCCTTCGCCAAATAGTGCATCAAATGAATTATGTATCCATCCAATGGTTCTTACTTTTTGAAGATGAGGCTTGATGGTCGCAAGACGACCTGCTAATGGAGCATGCACACCGATGATGATATCATATTCCCCTTTCTTTAGCTCTTCTGCAAGTGCTTTCCTCAATGTGGAAGGAAAGGAGCTATAGCTATAAAGATTTGAAGCAAATTTAGATTGGAAACGATATTTTTGATATAACCCACTATATGCCTTGCAAATTTTATTGTGAAGATATCCTATTGATGGATAAGAAAAGAAACGATATTGTATGGGGGCTTCATTGAGTCCAAATAGTAGAGTGTTCTTGTCGGATTCATTGTCGAAAGTCACAATAGTAACATCATAGCCTTTTGCCAATTCCTTGGCAATCACTGCGGTTACTCTTTGAACTCCACCAACACTGAAAATGCTATCAACTAGGAAACAAATTCTTTTTCTCATCCAAATACCTCTTTTAATACGATTCTCATTTGATTCTCCCAAGATAGATTCTTAATAGACTCTCTTATTTCTAAAGGAGACATACTTTGTTTTCGATAGAAATCAATGATATCATTAATGTTGATGGCTGATTCATCCGCTGGTACTTTTAGAACATACGGCATTTTGTCGAAATCACTATCAGTCTCAGAATAGACAAATGGAATGCCTCTGGCAGCATATTCTCTGTTTTTGAGTGTTTTGATTTTTTGAATACCAACACGATGCCGTCCTAAACTTCCTATCCCAAAGTTGCACTTGTCAAATAGTTCATCCAATTCTGTACCATGTCTTTTTCCATAAAGAATAACGTATCGCTCGAGATGATAATCCGAAATCATCTTTCGGAATTGTCTTTCGTCTTCATCAAAAAAGAAATAACCTACAATATGAAACATAACATTAATAGCTTGTGGTTTTGAGTAATATGCTGCTAACCCTTTGATAACTCTATCGAAACCGTGCCAAGGATGGATTTCTGCAACTCCTATTAAGTTAAGTTCATTTGAGATGCTATTGTGAGTTGTCTTTATCTTTATACTGTTGAAATCTATACCATTTGAGATTCGAATTGTTTTTTGTCCAAAGATCTGGTCAGCGTCAGAGAAAGTTACTATAGCATCTAATTGTTTTGCTAAACACTTCCTGAATAATTTATCTTGAAAGATTTGTCTATCCATGCCTTGTGCATGGTATTCAGAATCGTATGGGTAAGTCGGAATTTCCATAACTACTTTCATTCCAGCTCTTTTCATTCGTTTAACCATCCAAATTGTAAAAGGATTAGCATTGTGATTAGAACGAATATATACCAAATCGATATGATTCCTTACAGCATATTTGCTAATTGATGAGAACTCTGTTCTCTTTTTGATTTTGCTAAGAGTACCGGTTCCATAATCAGCAATCATTGTCCCATCAACAAGCCTTTGCTTAGAAAGATCCTCTTTCATATAGCACAGATGTACTTCCATTCCGCATGCCCTAATGGCATCCGTTTGATAGGATATCTTCTGACTGATTCCATTGTTTGGATCAAATCCATGGAAAATCAGGAACAATGTTTTCTTCATTAGCAATTATCTTAAATTGTGTGCTAAGGTAACTATTTTTTTATAATCATCCAAATTTTTACATTATTTTTTGTTCTTTTCGAATAAAAATAGTATATTTGCAATCAAAACAAAGAGCCAAGATAAATGAATTGCCACCAATATAAGATTGTATATTGTGCTCCTGCCATATACTCGGCAGGTGGTGTAGAACGAGTCGTTTCTGTCAAATCAAGCTATTTTGCTGAAGTTTATGGATATGATGTTACAATCGTTGTGACGGAAGGATATGGAAAGGATTGCTTCTTCTTGATCTCGCCTAAAGTTCATGTCGTCAATCTTCATTTGGACTTTGAAGAATTATGGAAAGTTTCATTTATAAAGAAGGTCTACCTGTATTTTCAGAAGCAGCGGAGATATCGGAAGTTGTTGACAAAAGAATTGATGCGTATTCATCCTGACTTTACTATTAGTGTATTAAGGAGAGAAATCAATTTTATTAATTCTATTCAGGATGGTAGTAAAAAAATTGGGGAATTGCATGTAAACCGCTCAAATTATCGAAACTTTACAAAAAATGATTCAAATATCTTCAAACGAGTTTTTGCCTTTTTTTGGATGAGAGATCTTCTTCGTCATTTAAAAGCTCTAGATCGTATGGTTGTCCTGACTGATTCTGCAAAGAATGATTGGCCAGAGCTTTCCAACGTGATAAAAATACCAGATCCGTTACCGTTTAGAATAGATTCCAATAGTAACCTTTCTACAAAGAGGATCATTAATATAGGTCGTTATGCATACGAAAAAGGAAACGATCTGTTGTTGCAGGCATGGGCAAAAGTTGAAAAGAGATGTAATGATTGGTGCTTAGATATTTATGGCATGGGTGATCAACAACCTTATCAGCATTTAATTGATGAGATGGGGATAGATAAACATCGTTGCCATTTGTATGGGAGCCTTTCGAATGTGAAAGAAGAATATTTAAATAGTTCTTTGTTTGTATTACCTTCACGCTTTGAGGGCTTTGGTCTTGTGATCATAGAAGCAATGGCTTGTGGTCTTCCAGTCATTTCTTTTGATTGTGAAAATGGCCCTAGAAATATTATTACGAATGAGTATGATGGTATTCTTGTTAAAGCTTTTGATGTTGATGAATATGCTCAACAGATATTGCGTTTAACGCAAGACTATTATTTGCGAAAAAGAATTGGAGGGGCAGCTCAAACTACCTCTTGGCGTTATGCTATTGAAGATGTAGCAGATAAGTGGAGAACAATGTTTGATGACATGATGTCAAATTAATGAGATATGATGTTACCATAGGTATTCCTGTTTATCAGTCTGTTGATTATATTCAGCGGGCTATGTGGTCTGTTCTTTCTCAATCTTATCCATCTATAGAATTCTTGGTTATAGATGACTGTGGTATGGATGGCTCGATGGATATTATTAGAAAATTACAATATTCCCATCCAAGAGGGAGTGACATTCATATTATATCTCATATAGGCAACCTCGGCGCTTCAGAATCTCGTAATGATATTATTCGGGAAGCACAAGGAGATTATTTGTATTTCATGGATTCGGACGATGTGATGGCAGAAAATGCGATATCCTTATTGATGCAGAATATTCGTCAATATGATGCAGAGATTGCTATCGGATCTTATGAGAAGATTGAAATATCAGGAAAGAGAATTCTATATCAATATCCTGCTTTACAGTTGATAGGTGAAGACAAACTGGCTATTTATGCATATAGGAAGCTTTCTGGGATCCAAGCTTCTGCTTGCAATTATTTGGTAAAGACTTCTCTTTTGCGTAGTAATAATCTTCATTTTATCAAGACGAATTATTGGGAGGATTTGGTCTTTACGTTTGATTTGGTCACCTATATATCAAGTGCTGTGCTTCTCCCCGATATTACGTATTCATACTTGTGCCATGAAGATTCCCTTTCACATTATCAGGAAAGACGCGTTATTCCTAAAGATGAAATCCTTCAGAACGTGAAAACCATAGACTATTTGAAAAAGCCATCATCCTTTATATATAATAAAGTGTATTATCCTCAACGATGTTATGTGATAGCCATGATGGATTTCTATCTGGTATTTCATGTCTTGGAGAAGAGGAAAAGAATTATACCAAAGATGTCCAATCAAGAGATTAAGGCGATCTTGTCCTATCCAGCAACGATAACACAGATTATATCTTTTAGGCAAATGCGATTGAAGAACTTTATCTTATATGCAATAGGGAGATTGCCTGCTATTTTGTGCCTATTTATAGTTAAGTTCATTGGTAAATTAAAAAAACTGAGATAAAATTTGTATAATTCCAAGAAAATGCTTAACTTCGCCCACAGAATAGTAAAAAGAGATCAAATGTCAGAATGGTACGATAAATACATGTCAATCTATGGTAAATCATATCGTGAGATACCAGATGAAGTGTACGATGAAATCAAAGCTAATCTTGCACGAAAGCAAAGTACAGATCCTTTGATTTCTATAGTGGTAATAGCTTATAATGAGGAAAAGAGATTATCTGCATGTCTTTGGTCGTTGAGTGATTTGGCTGCTCATTATCCGATGGAAATCATTGGGGTTAATAATAATTCTAAAGATAGAACCGAAGATATATATATCCGTATAGGATTACCGTATTATAATGAAATGAGACAAAGTCCGGGCTTTGCTCGGCAGTGTGGCTTAGAACATGCAAAAGGAAAATATTATTTTTGCATAGATGCAGACACATTCTATCCTCCGAAGTACATTGATCTGATGATGAATGAACTTTCGAAACCAAATGTGTCATGTGTCAGCTCATTTTGGAGTTTTTTCCCTGATGATAAGCATTTTTCATTTAGCTTATTTTTATTCGAGTTAGTTCGAGATGCATTTTTGTATATACAGCATTTTAAACGTCCTGAACTTTGTGTTCGTGGAATGGTGTTTGCCTTTAAGATCGATTTTGCTCGAAAAGTAAGTATTCGTACTGATATTCGACGTGGCGAGGATGGTTCTCTAGCCTTGTCATTAAAACCTTATGGCAAAATTGCGTTTCTGTATAATCGTCAAGCACGTCCTGTTACGGGTTATGGTACTATAGGTTCTCAATCTCTCTGGCAAAGCTTTATTCAGCATGTGAAGATTCAGGGTAAAGGAATCTCCCGTATCTTTTTCAAGAAAGATCATTATGAGGATAGTGTAGATAATCTTGTAAAGTCGAAATTATGAAAATTGTTTATGTTTATCCTCGGTTTACTCATCTTGCCGGTACTGAACGTATTTTGGTTGACAAGATGAATTATCTATCGAGTCAGAAAGACATGGAAATTTATGTCGTAACTCATGAACAAGGTTCTCATCCCTTTACATATCCGTTGAAAAAAACTGTTAAACACTTTGATCTGGATGTGAGATTCTATTCTTTATATAATTATAATATAATCAAATTTTTTTTTAAATGGCTGAAGTACAGAAAGCTTTTGCACTTTAGATTTTCTCAACTGATGGCCACAATTCGACCTGATATTGTAATAGCAACAACTTATCATGCTTATATCCTGTCTATGATTGATGCCTGCCCTGTTAGTTTTAAAAAGATTTTAGAATCTCATATAGACAAATGCTATATTCATAATAATGATCCATTTATCCATTGGACAATTTCTAGGCGTCTCCGTAGTAATTATGACATGGCATATCTAAATTATATAACTCGAAAATTTGATATTCTTGTAGCTTTAAATGAAAGTGATGCTACTGACTGGCGCCGATATCTGAAATCAAGAGTAATTTTGAATATGGTTCATCTGAATGACACAGGGCGTTATAGTAATTTAGAATCTAAACATGTTATTTTCGTAGGACGATATACGGGGCAAAAAGGTATTCCCGAATTATTTAAGATATGGGATATTGTTCACTTGAATCATCCAGACTGGCATCTTGACTTGTATGGAGATGGTGATATTAATGAAATTCCTTATAGCGAAGAACAAAGAGAGAAAATCAATATTCATGTCCATAAACCAGATTCTGATATATTCTCACGCTATTTAGAGAGTTCTATATTTGTGCTTACTTCTAGATACGAACCTTTTGGACTAGTCATGCCCGAAGCGATGAGTTGCGGTTTACCTGTTATCGCTTTTGATTGCCCTTTTGGACCTGCACAGATAATTAATGATGGTATTGATGGCTTTTTGATAATGGACCGTAGTATTTGTGCTTTTGCAAAAAGACTTTGTCAGTTGATAGAGTCTCCTCATTTACGAATGACAATGGGTGAGGCAGCCATTCAGTCTTCACAGAAATATTCTGCAGAGTCGATTATGCCCCAATGGATAAACTTATTTAATGAACTTATAACCTCGCCCCTCAAATGACGTTATTGTATGTTTTTAGAGCATAGCTATTAATAGTTAAGTTCATTGGTAATTAAATAACTGAGATAATATTTGTATAATTCGAAGAAAATGTTTAACTTCGCCCACAGAATATTAAAAGTGATCAAATGTCAGAATGGTACGATAAATATATGTCAATCAATGGTAAATCATATTGTGAGATAGCAGATGAAATGTATGGTGAAATCAAAACTAATCTTGCACGAAAGCAAAGTGCAGATTCTTTGATTTCTCTAGTGGCAATAGCCAATAATGAGGAAAAGAGATTATCTGCATGTTTTTGGTCGTTGAGTGATTTGGTTACTCATCATCCGATAGGAATCTTGGTGTTAATAATATTTCTAAAGATAGAACCAAATATATATATCCGCATGGGATTACCATATTATAATGAAATGAGGCAAAGCTTGGGCTTTGCTTGGCAGTGTGGCTTAGAGCATACAAAAGGAAAATGTTATTTTTGCATAAATCCTTATGGTAAAATTGCGTTTCTGCATAATCGTCAAGCACATCCTGTTACGGGATGTGGTACTATAGGCTCTCAATATCTCTCGCAAAGCTTTATTCAGCATGTGAAGATTCAGGGAAAAGGAATCTCGCGTGTCTTTTTCAAAAAAGTGTATTATGAAGATCGTGAAGTACATTTGGAAAAGTCGATTCTATGAAAATTTTATATGTAATTGATACCATCGCAATCTGGGGTGGTTTAGAACGTATTGTCGTAGAGAAAGTCAACTATTTGGCTGAGAATTACGGTTATGAAATGCATATTGTGACCGCTGATCAAGGTAGTCATCCTATACCATATCCTTTGAGCTCGAAAGTTACTTATAAGGATTTAGGCATACAGTTCCATCAGCAGTATTCGTTTCATGGTTTGTATAGGTTGTATAAAAAAGTGTATTTAAATAGACTCTTTAACAAGAGGCTTAAGCATTATATCCGAGATGCTCATCCTGATGTTGTTGTGTCTGTTCGGCCCAAATTTACTAATGCTATTGTAAGAGCAAAAGGCTTAGTTCCACTTGTATTTGAATCTCATTCTTCCTGTAAAGGACAAATTGTGATAGAGTCAGATTTCTGGACAAAAGTAAAAGCTGAACATTCAATTTTGAGCATCAAGAATGCCCAGCTTGTAGTTGCATTAACAGAGGGAGATGCTGCAGAATGGCGTAAAATCAACCATAATGTATGTGTGATTCCTAATATTGTTCATTTAAATGAAACTGGTGAATATTCTGATTGTGAGGCAGAATCTGTTATTTTTGTTGGCCGTTTCTCAAAACAAAAGAACATTAAAAGTCTTTTGGAAATTTGGAATATAGTTCATCAGCGGAAACCAAGTTGGCAGCTACAGATATATGGTGGCTTTGGTGAAGAGCAAGAGGTCTTGCTGCCAGTTATTGATCAAATGAATGCCAATATCTATGTCCATGAACCTACTTCGGATATTATGAATAAGTATAAAGAGAGTTCGCTCTTAGTCATGACTTCAGTTTATGAGCCATTCGGCCTTGTGTTGCCCGAAGCCATGAGCTGTGGTATTCCCGTTGTAGCCTTTGATTGTCCTTATGGACCATCTGATATCATAACAGATGGCAAAGATGGTTTTTTGGTAAAAAATTATGACATACAGTTCTTTGCAGAAAAAGTATGTCTGTTAATGGATAACCTAGATTTACGAATAAAAATGGGCAAAGCAGGCATTGTTTCTTCTCGAAGATATGAGGCAAAGTTGATTATGCCTCAGTGGAAAGAACTCTTTGAACAATTAACGATTATAAAATAAGTATTATGATACCCAAAATTATACATTTTTGTTGGCTGAGCGGTGATCCCTATCCACCAAAGATAGCCAAGTGCTTGAAAACCTGGGAGAAGCATCTTCCAGATTATGAGATAGTCCTATGGGATACGAATCGTTTTGATTTGGACTCGTCAATTTGGGTAAAACAAGCATTTGAGAAGAAAAAGTACGCTTTTGCTGCTGACTATATTCGTTTCTATGCATTATATCATTTTGGTGGTATCTATTTGGATTCAGATGTAGAGGTGCTTAAGAATTTAGATGATTTACTTGACCTTCCCTATTTCCTAGGAGCTGAGAAAGCTCAGACACCTGAGGCTGCCATTATGGGTGCTGAGAAAGGATGCGACTGGATAAAACTATGCCTTGACTACTATCAGGACCGTCTTTTTATTAATGAGGATGGGAGCCTAAACATACAGACCGTTCCAGACATTATGATTCGCCAGATAGAGCAGGTGAAACCCGTTCGTGTGTTGTCTTTAGAAGATAGCTTGAATATCCGTCAATTGGACATGCAGAAAGAAGTCTTGGAATTTAATGATGCTTTTTTCTCGCCAAAGGTGTTTGACTCTCGTGAGGTAGAGATAACGCCTTATACTTATGCCATTCATCATTATCAGAATTCTTGGTTCTCGCCGAAGGCAAAGGCTTACTATCGAAGTAGAGCTTTCTTGGTGAAAATCTTCGGGCAAAAGCTTGTTCGTAAGGCAGAGGTCATGCTGATGCCTTGGAAATTTAAAAAGTAGATTATAATTTCATGCGTATTCTCATCATACATAGGTCATTTGCTTTAGTTGGTGGTGCCGAACGAGTTATCACCGATAAAGCCAACTATCTTGCTAATAAGGGTCATCAGGTGATGCTGGTGAGTTATGAACAAGGGCAACATTCCGTACCATACGATTTGCATGCTTCGATAGAGTATAAGGATTTAGACTGTCGTTTCTTCACTTTGTCGAAGTATTCTCCTTTGATGAGGCTGTATCATTTTTCACGTTTGAGGTCTAAGTTTAGGCATTCCCTTCGCCAAATTATTACCTCGTTTAGGGCTGAAGTTGTGGTGATGGCATCTGATTGGCAAACACTTATTGATGCCGTGTTGGACGCTTCTGGTACAGTTCCTGTCATAGCTGAATTTCATAATGCATACGACTATGTAATGCGAAATGTTGAAGTTTCTGGTGGTAAGCTGAGGCAAAAGTTGACTAAGATATATTATTGGCATACTCTTAAGCATCTTAGGCGGTGCGCTCGTCTAGTTGTTCTGACAAATGCTGATGCTAATAATTGGCGACGTCATTTCTCAAATGTAGAGGTTATCCCCAATCCTGTTACGCTTTATCCTGATGTCGTTGACGACATCCCCAAGGATAAAGGACGCATTATTTTTGTCGGCAGGTTTAATCATGAGAAACGAGTTGATCGTTTGATTTTAGCGTTTTCTATGATCGCTGACAAATATCCAGAATGGCATGTCGATATTTTTGGCGAAGGTAATGAGAAACAGAAACTACTCGCTCAAATTGCTCGTTTGGAATTAGATAATCGTATAATTATCCACGAACCTACGAAAGCAATATATGACGAGTATAAACGCAGTGAGATGTTGGTGCTTTGTTCTGAGCATGAAGCTTATTCTCTGGTATTAGTAGAGGCAATGTCTTGTGGCATTCCTTGTGTGTCGATGGATTGTCCGGTAGGACCACGCGAACTTGTTCAGGATGGTATTACTGGGCTGTTGGTCAGAAATGGCGATGTTAAAGATCTTGCAGTAAAGATGGAGTGGATGATAACTCATGAGTTCGAGCGCCAGGAGATGGGACAAAAAGCACGTGAATTTGCAGCAACTCGTCAACTACATAAGATAATGTTGAGATGGTTAAATGTATACAATTTGGCTCATGATATTTATTTAAATAAATGATAATTGTTATGGATAATCATGCTTTAGTTAGTGTCATAGTTCCCGTTTATAATGTGAAGTTGTATTTGGAGCATTGTTTAACCTCCATTTCGGCCCAGTCATATAGTAATTTGGAAATCATTCTTGTAGATGACGGGTCTACTGACGGCTCGGGTGATATTTGTGATATTTATGCAAATAATGATAGTAGGTGTGTTGTAGTACATCAGGAGAATCAAGGACTTTGGGCCGCAAGAAATACAGGGCAGAAAATAGCAAAAGGCGATTATATATTGTTTGTAGATAGTGATGACTACATTCATGTAGACATGATAAAATTACTATATGATTCGCTCGTACAGAATCCCCAATGTGGATTTGCTATGTGCAAATTCAAACAGACAGAGTCTTTGGATGAGGATACCTGTGTTAGGGACAATTATAATTATCAGATCCTCTCAAAAGAACAGGTGCTCAGTGTTGGCGATAAAGGCTTTGTGTTTGTTGTGTGGAATAAGTTATACCGGCGTTCCTTGATAGAAGGACTTTATGCAAGAAACTATCGTATTGCCCAGGATGTTGATTACAATATCAGAGTTTATGTGCGTTTGGAAAATGTAGTTTTTGTTGAGCAAGAACTTTATTTTTGGATACAAAGGGGAAATTCGGCAACGCATAAGAGTGATTATTGGTATTCTTCTAGTATGGTTTTAATTGATATTTATTACAGAAATTACCATGAAATATTAAATAAAAAAGATTTTGTAAGGGACCATATCCTTCAGTTGCTTTATTTACGTTTGCTTTTTTTTAAAGTTTATGCATGGCGAACAGAAAAAGAAGAAGTCGTTTCTTTGAAATGTAGACAAATTATGAAGAAGACATGGTATTCTTATCTGTCATGTCAGCGTGTTCCCTTTCTAAAACGACTATATGTTTTTATATCGCTTTGCACACCTTTAGTAATTATACATTGGCTGATGCCTACAAGAAATATTGTTAAGAAATTTGTGGATGGTTTTAGAAATTGATTATATTGGTGCCTATTATGAAATTATTGAGTGTAATTATTCCTGTTTACAATGCTGAGAAATATATAAGAGCATGTTTGAAATCAATTTTTGCTCAAGGATTAGCAGATGATGATTTTGAAGTCATTTTGGTCAATGATGGAACTCCAGATAATAGTATGGAGGTTGTTGAAGATATAATTCACCAACACCATAATATTGTTGTCATAAACCAAGTGAATCAAGGTGTTTCCATAGCTCGCAATGTGGGTTTTGCTAAAGCTATAGGGGAATATGTCTATTTTGTAGATCCAGATGATATCCTGATTGATAATAGTCTTTCCGTCCTTGTTGCTCACCTCACAGGTACTCAGATAGATATATTGATGGCTGATTATATTAGGTTCAATGATAGTGAGATGTCTGAAGATGTTATTCATACTGTGCAGGATTACAGTGCTAAAGAGAAAACAGGTATTGATGCATTTTGTGAAGATTTATCTCCATATGAGTGTTATGTATGGCGGTTGTTGATAAGACGTGAGTTCATGGTACGTCATAAAATAGATTTTAAGCCATTTCGGTATGAAGATATTTTGTTTTGTCAGGAGTGTTATTTGAAAGCAGACCGTTGTGTTAAGGCATCGTTTTTGTTGTACTATTATCGTTTACATAAGGGTGCATTTACCTCTTCTATGAACTTGGGCGGAATCTTGGATGTGAATAGTGCATTGGCAGGTTTGTGGAATTTGAGGGGTGTGGGCAATGCTCAAAATCCTGTTGTAGTACAGAAGTTGATGGATAATATATTCTGTACTTTATCCTTTTGTTTATGGTGTATCTCTCATAATGAGCAATTGTGTGCAAACAGGAAACAGATTGTGAAGGATTTGAAAAGTAAGATACCTCCTAGAGAGTTCTTTTTTTCGGCAAATGCCAAACAAAGAATGGTTTCCTTCTTTTTCCGTTATATACCAAATTTGTACATAAAGTTCCGGTCTATTATATAGTAGGTTGGGGTAATTGTATCCAACTGCCCATTTCGAGATCAAATTCAACTGGTTCGATTGGCCCGAAACCACATTGATGATAAAAAGTTAACTCCCCAAAATAAATCTTATTGTTTATAATATAAAAATCGGTACGAAGAAACGGATGTCCTTTTGATAACTTTCTTGCATAGTCCAACATCTGGCTAAGTAATACAGGCTTTTCTATAACTGTGCTATCACTGGGATACATGCAAGTTGCATCGATTTTTTCCCAATCAATTGTAAATAGTTGACGTTTATGATCAATAAAACGATTATAATCCACTTCTACCATCTTTGGCTCACCACCAAAACAGAAAATCTTATAATCTTTTAGTTCTTCACCACCATCTGTCATGTATTTTTCGGCAATAATTCTGGGCTCAACATCTTTATATACCCATTCTCTTCCAAAATTAAAGTAGTTGTACTTGAGTCCTTTTTCTAATTTTCTTAGTATTTGAGAACGGTTTGTTGACGATTTGTCTTTGCAAATAATTATATTCCCACTATCGTGAGTACACTTCAGTACAAACTGATCTGGTAGTGTGTCAAAATTGATTTCTTTGGTGTTTTTATATATGGCAAGTGTTGGGATTATATGGTCTTCTCCAATTATTCCTGCAACATAATTCTTGGCTTCAATCTTATCTACCATTATCGAAAATTCTGGTTTGCGATAATTAAGTTTCAGCCACTGCAGTTTCTCATTAAAAGTTTGAGGATTCTCTAAATTTAGTTTATAGCCTGTACATAGGGGAAACATTAATTCAATATAGATCTTGTCTGGGAATATACATGATAATTTGAATACAAATTTCTTTAACAGCACATATCGATAAAATTTGCGTGGGTGCTCAACCATATAAATGAATTGACTAACAATTTTCCTCAAAAACAATGGGATAAAAATGATTTTATGCATCGCGAGAAACTCTTTTGCTCAATTTTTTTTGCAAAGATAATGGATTTCTTGGAATTATCCAAATTTTAAACCTGTTATCTTCCTATAAGCATGGAATATTTGTTCTTGGCGTAGGAAATAACCGGGTAGAGAAGGGCGATGATAGCTAATGCTGTGGGGAGTGCTGTATACCAATGGTAGCCGTTTCGGAGTGAAAAGTGAGAGTTGAAAGGTGAAAAGTGGAAAAAGACGAAGTTGAAAATGGTGATAGCTACAATATGAAGCCCGACAATGACCAGGGTGCCAATGGAAATGTTTGTCACCACAGAAAGTTGGATGCCATCGAGAACCTTGCAACCATAAAGAACTCCGAAGAGGAAAGCAATATTGGTGGGATAGAATATAATGATATGCAGCATGTGCTGACCTGAGTAGAAAGCATCCAAGTGCCATGCAAAAAATAGGATACTGGCCGAAAGACAGAGGATACAGCAGATGGAATCACGTTTCAAATGACAATCTCTAAATAGATGATATAGCCCAAAGAGGTAGCCTAAATAGTAATAAGGTAGATTGCGCATCAGCCCCATGGGAGTCAGATTGGGGGCGAAGTACCAATATTTGTTAGCTGCGTAGAGTATAAACGAAATCACACACAATGTAATCATGATCCAGTGTTGATGCTTCGTCTTTCTGCACAGATCAATGACAATGTGCATGATAAGAATGGCTGGGAGATACCATAGTGGTCCATTTAAAGGTTCGCATAAAGAATTCTCGTGTTCCAATAGCAATGCCCCTAAAATTGGTTTCATCGCTTGGAAGAAATCGGGCATAGCTCCGTTGCTCAAATAAAACTTCAGAATCCAATAGGGGTAGACTATTATATTATATAATATATAAGGTTTAATGAGACTTTGTAAATATTTCCTCCAATTCTCCTTGTCGCTCCCCCTGTCTTTCTTTAGGTAACCAGATATGAAAAAGAAAATGACCATGATCAACGCCTGCAGATACCGATAGTAGAACCACTCCTGCGATTGTGGCAGGTGGCAGAACACGACGCAGCAAACTGCGAGTGCCTTCGCCCAGTCTATCCAGTTAATCCTTTCTTTCATGCCGCAAAGATAATCATAAGTGGGCGAAAAACCAAATAATCTTTGGCTTTTTACGTTCTTATTCGTACCTTTGCAGAGGTTATGGCGAAGCAAAGGATAGAATACATCGATGCGATGCGGGGATTTACGATGATTCTCGTGGTGTATGCGCATGTCTGCTATTTCTGTATGGAAGGGCCGCTGATGGGATATAATCGCATGTTTTATCTGTTTCGTCTGCCGTGCTTCTTCATGATTAGCGGCTGGTTGTTTGAACCTGTTTCCAAACGACCGTTTAAGGAGGTGGTTCGTCACAAAGCGATGGTTCAACTATTGCCAACCTTCATCTTTCTTTTGCTCTTAGCGCCTCCTCCAGAGTTTTTCCATCAGTTAGGTACGCTGAAGGGAGGCTACTGGTTTACCTTTGTGCTATTCGAATTTTTTATTCTTTATTTGCTGATTGCTCGTATCGGTAAACTATGGCAACCTTTGGTGGCTTTGGCTATTGCTTTGACGGCTTTTTGCTGTGCCAGATTTTATAATTCTATTCATCTTTCGGCTACTGGCGCTCAGAAATATGTAGTCGATGTGATGGGATTTATGAGTGTTACGTTGTGGCGATTCTTCCTCTTTTTCTATATAGGAACCTGGATGCGCCGCAATTTCGATACTTTTATCCGATGGACGAATAAGCCCTGGGTTCTGTTGGTGATTGCCATTACCTTTTTCCTGATTGCGTCTACAGCTCATCGAGATCAATTGGGGTTTGAGATGTTCAGATTCTTTGTAGGGGGCATCATGGGGATGTGGATGGTGTTTACGTGCTTCCGACTTTCTGACTCGTGGTTGAAGAAGCGTCATCTGTCGCAACCCTTACAATATGTTGGCACTCGAACGTTGGATATCTATCTGTTGCACTATTTCTTCCTGCCCCGTTTCCTGATATCGTATGCTGATCGCTTAAAGGCTTTGGATAGTCAATTCATAGAATTCGTCGTTATCATTGGTATTGCACTGGTTGTCTTGGCCATAACCTTGCTCGCAAGTTACCTCATTCGTCTCAGTCCCTTCCTGGGGCATTACCTCTTTGGGGTAAAATATGAAAACTACAAATAGATAATCACAAAGAACGAGGCAATCCAGCCTGCGATGCAGAGTTGGATGAAGTGGTCTTTGACAAGGCTCTTCGTGGGGGAGCCGCTGAGGCCGAAGACGATCATGTTCTGGAGATAGCGCAAGAGGCCGGCAAGTACCCATCCGCTGGTGAGGTAGACATAACGGGTGCCCATGCGCTCAATTACCTCTGGCGACATGGTGTACATGATGTAGCAAACCAAGGTGACTGAGGCGATGATGGCTGTGGCCTCGTTGATGAAGGTCTTGTTGTAGCCCGTGATTGAGACGCGTGGTTTGGTGCCAGTCTGTTCGTAGATGCGATAATCGTCATTACGCTTGGTGAAGGCCAGGAAGAGGGCAACGAGGAAGGTCATCATCACCAGCCAATGGGAAATCCAGATGCCTGTAGTGACACCTCCTGCCAACACGCGCATCACGAATCCGACGGCAATAATCGACACGTCGAGGATGGCAATCTGCTTCAGACGGATGCAGTAGCCGATATTCATCAGCCAGTAAGCCGCCACTATTATAAATAAATAAGGTGTATTGGGACTCATCGCCAAAGGGATCAGTGCGAAGGAGCCAATCATGCAAATCACCATCATCACGTAACCGCTTCTGATGGAGACCTTTCCGGATGCAATCGGGCGATGGCATTTCTTGGGATGTTGACGATCTGCCTCGACATCCCTCAGATCGTTGAAACAATAGATGGAACTCGAAATCAGGCAGAATGATGCGAACACTACAAGCGTGGGCCAAAAGTAGTCGGGCTTCAACAGATTGTTGCTGAAGAAGATGGGCGCAAAGACGAACATATTTTTGAGCCACTGCAGCGGGCGTAGCAATTGAATGTAATGAAACATGTTGCAAAGATAGTGAAAAAACGATGAATTGTGATTGATTTATTGATTTTATTTCCTATTTTTGCAGAAAAAATGATATGAAGAAGTTGTTTGTAGGTATTTGTTTACTTGTATCTCCACTGTTGATTCAAGCACAAGAAAAGGAATACCAGCTGGTGTGGAGTGATGAGTTTGATGTTGAGGGCGAGCCTTCGACGGAGTGGAGTTACGAATCTGGTTTCGTGCGCAATGAAGAGTTGCAGTGGTATCAGTCGCAGAATGCCAAGGTGAAAGACGGCTGTCTGGTGATTGAGGCGAAGAAAGGTTTCTTCATCAATCCCCATTATGAGGCGGGCAGCAGCGATTGGCGCAAGAATCGTGAGTTTATCCGCTACACGTCGAGCTGCTTAAAGACCTTCAGGTGCCTGGCCTGCCATCTGGCTGCTGGGCAACAAGTGGGAGTGGCCGAATAATGGCGAGATCGACATCATGGAGTATTATATCAAGGACGGTCAGCCGTCGATTCTCGCCAATGCCTGCTGGGGGTCGCCTGGACTGGGACAAGGAGTTCATCCGCATCTACCTCGATGATGAACTGCTGAACGAAATCGACCTCTCAAAGACCTTCAACGAAGGGTATGATGGTAATCGAGAGAATCCCTTAGCCAACGATGTCGTAGGTTTCAAGCATTATCTCCTATTGAATCTCGCTATCGGCTCCAACGGCGGCGAGCCCGATGACAGCCAGTTCCCACTGAGATATTACATTGATTACGTGAGGGTGTATCAGTAAAGCGTTTCAGAATTTTAATTTTGCTAAAATTGCTGCCACTGCTGCCACAGATTGTATAACATGCTAATAATAAGTAAGTTGTTTTGTGGCAGTATGTGGTAGCAGTGGCAGCAAATAGTGTAAATTAGCGAAAAATGCCTCTTTTTCTCAAAACAAACAGTGCTTATTATCAAATAAATGCCACTTATTTCAGAAGAAAAAGCACTTGTTCTGCACTCCATAAAGACTATCAAAAACACCGATTTCATTCAGAAATGACCAAAAATTGCGCTTGCAAAGCCACTAAATCTACTTAAATATGGAACCATTTTTAATCTCTGAAAACACTGTTTTCTAGGGCATAAAACGATGTTTTCATCATAATAAAACGAATATTCGATTAATATAATTGCTGCCATTGCTGCCACATTGATAACACAAGGTAATCAAATGGATATCAAAACATTATCATTATCTGTGGCAGCAGTGGCAGCAAATTCACGAAAATCATTTATTTTCGCAAGAAACATTATTGTACGTTTCTTTGTGGCTTTTTATTTGTAGAATAGTTAATTTTTCCCAAATTCAATGCATGTGTTCATAATATTACGATTGAAAACATTATATTTGCAATAAAGTATGTGTTTGGATATCGAGTCTATGATTTCTTTTTGTCGGAATGGTTGGCAACGGCGTATTGATGAATTACCGTTATGACCTTGATGTAGTGAAAGGCCTGGCTATTGTGGCTGTTGTGCTTTATCATGCAGGTTGGTGCAAGAGTGGCTACCTTGGGGTAGATGTATTCCTTGTGCTCAACGGCTATTTCGTAGTACCTCAGGTGATAAGGCAAATTGAGGAAAAGCGTTTCCGTTATTTTCCCTTTTTGGAAAAGAAGATATTCAGGCTGTTGCCACTAGTACTATTGATATGTGGGCTGTCGCTGGCTATCGGATATTGGGGGATGCTGCCAAATGACTTCCGTTTTTTGAGTGAAGAGGCTGTCGCATCGTCAGTCTTCGGGAACAATATCCTTCAGGCTATGACGACTCAGAACTACTGGGCTGCCATCTATCATAAAGTGCTGATGCACACATGGTTTCTAGGAGTATTGATGCAGTTTTATATGGTATTCCCCTTGCTGATGCTACTGATGCGAAGTCGCATGAAGTCGGCACTTGTGATACTGACGTTATTGTCACTTCTGCTTTATCTACTACCTATTGATACGATTGGCGACAAGTATTATCAGCTGCCTTATCGCTTCTTTGAGATTGCTGTTGGCGGACTTGTTGCTATTCATTCCCGAAAAGGGGATTCGAATATGAGCTATCTGCCTCTATGTTGTTTGCTTCTGATGATTTTCTTTGGCGCATTTACCATTGGTGAACGTGCAATGCCCTATAATCTGGTAGGTGGTACCAATACAATTCGCGAGAGTTTCTTGCCAAGAGAAGTATTGCTGTTGTTGACTGTATTATTTGTTGCAGGCTATCTTTATATGTCACGCCAAGAAGGTAAAATTTCACTTGCGGTCCAGCATTCAAGGTTGCTTGCTCCATTAGGCCGAATGAGTCTTAGTATCTTTTTATGGCACCAGCCGCTTTTCGCATTTTATCGCTATTTCTTTGCTGATGATTTGTCGTTACCAGTATTGATTGTCTTGGTGATTGTTACCTTGTTATTGTCTGCTTTCACCTATTGTATTATAGAGCGTAGACTTGCCATTAGCAATATCTCAAGAACCTTTTTGGTTATCGTTTTCCTAGTTGTAAATGCCTTCGTTTTATGGACCTACCAACGGGGTGGGGTGGTAAGAGATGTTCCGGAACTCGATATTTATGAAGGTTCCGCAGATCCAACTGCATTTGAGCGTTATACGGATCGTATCTATCAATATGATTGTGAGTTCTCGTCTGATGTGCCAAAGAAGAAAATTCTGATTATTGGCAACAGTTTTGCCAGAGATTTTGCGAATATCTTGCTTGAATCTTCTATGCGAGATAGCATCCAACTCTCCTATCACTATGCTTTCGTAGATTGCCCAATAAGTCGCATCCGTCAATGCGATCGTATCTATTTTTTCGGTTGGAAACACGATGTGCCCTCAGAAGTTTGGCAAAACCTGAAAGACGGCTCTGATATCTGGGGTATTGGCACCAAGAATCATGGTACCAACAATGGTATCTTCTACAAGAATCGCCATCGCCCAGATTATTTCGCTCAGCGAACAACCATCCGTGAAGATTTCCACACCGTCAATCGCATGCTCAAAGCCGAGTGGCAGGATAAATATGTCGATTTGCTCACTCTGACATTACAATCAGATAGCACCGTCCTAGTCTTTACTCCTGATCATCATTTCATTACCTATGATGGTCTGCATCTGACTCCAGAGGGGACTCAGTATTATGTTCAGTTGCTATCTGCTTTAGGATTTCCTTGGCTATAACACTGTCAAGGATAGCATAACCGTATTTATTTAAATGTAATCCATCATCTAAGTATAACTGTTTTAAATCTCTTGAGTAATCATTGTTCCATGATTTGTATTTTATAATACTGATTTTATTCCAATCCCCTTTTTCTGATAAGAGGCTGTCGAGAGTATCTCGGAATATCTGTTTGCAATCTATTGGTACATTATTGATTCTCATGGAAACAATACGAAGGAGTTTCTTGTCTGTTCTCCACCATCGATATATTTTGTAGACGTCAAAATCAGGAATTTCAAGAATGATGGGATGAATATTATTTGAGAGGAGGAACCCTATAATTCCTTCCATACTATCTTTATAATACTTCTTACTGGTCTTTTTGTTAACATCATTGATTCCTGCAGATATAATAATATAGTCATATCTTCTTTTGCACATGAAAGCCCTTAAATCATTATTATTGAACATCTCTTCATAAATTTCCTTACTTGTGTACCCACATAAGCCATATGAATGAACTTTAACATGTCGGTGAAGCGAATCCTGTAGTATTTGAGGAATCATACACTTATGGCCTTTATGCAGAAACGCCCAACTATCTCCAATAAATGCAATCCTTAGTGTATCATCAGGAGCTACATTTATTTGATAAGGCTGCCTGAGTTTTGGTGGGGCATAGTAGTGACAAAAACTATATGCCAGTACAATGAGGATGCATACAGTTATGAATAAATATGTGTATTGTGACTTTTTTTTCATCGGTTACCAGATAAGATGTTTTTGACTTTTGGGAAGAATCTTTCTAGAAAACAATAGAATCCGATACTCAATAATGTCGCAACGATGACACACGCGAAATAGAGTAGGATATGAATAAAATCAGAGGAATCGCTGACTTTTGATATGCAGATCCTGCGTAGGAGTACTACGATAGGATAGTGAACGCAGAACACGATGAATGCAGAATTAGGTAGTACTTCGCTGGTATAGTTATGTCTTACACACCAATCTGCCAATAATAGCAACACAGGAATGTTTAAGATTAAAGAAATGCGATGAAGCTGAAGATTAATAGGAGTTCCCATCACTGTATGTGAAAATATATCTCCAACGGCGAAGATGCCAAACAGAACTATTATTATAGCTTTATTCTCAGAAACAATTCTCAACGGATTGATATCAAAGATTGAAAAGTATGCACCAAGGCTGAAAAATAGGATAGTCTGTGGAATAAACGCATTGTGATATGTAGTCAACCACCAAACTGTTATTGCAACAAGGAATAGCTCTCGCGCGTACCTTATTATATAATATATAAGTGGTGAAAGTAACGACATGATAAGCAGGTTACGGATATACCATAATGGGCATAATATAGGAACAAAATTGCCATTATCATAGGAACCCCTATCCCAAAAGAGTCGCAGATAGTCTGTAAATTGGAAGCCTGCCAGACTTCTACCATTAATATTTTGAGGATAGCCGATAGCATAGGCGATACCATATAGGGCTAACATGAACAAGTTCCATAGAATATATGGTACCAATAAAGTGTGAACTCTTGCTTTAATCTTCTGTGAATAGGCTTTCTTGCTCAAAAAGAATAGGAAACCAGAAATAACGAAGAATCCAGGGACTCCCGTTTCTCCTAACCACAGTGAAAATGGATAGAGTACTTTGAAATAGTTTTCATGGCTACCCTCCAATTTCTGCACAGAATAGCAATGCAGCATAATGATAAAGAATATCAGTGGAAAGCGTAGCCATGTGATAGCATGAGATAATCTAAAAGGATATTTCATATTAAAATCCATTTTCTAGGGCTTTATAGAAATTTTTAGCATAGGTCTCTTTGTCGAATAACTTGGAACGCTCGAGAGATGCAGCTGACATTTGCTTACGTTTTCCTGGATGCTGATATAGGTCGAAAATAGCGTTCGCAAGATTCTCTATAATATTGTCTCTTTCAACAATAGTTGCCACTCCTTCACATATTTCAGGAATGCCGCCACTTCGAGTGGTGATGAGTGGAAGCCCTGCTGCCATTGCCTCGACCACAGTTAGACCAAAAGGCTCATCCCACATGGAAGGCACTACTGCTATATCTGATATTTTAAGATAAGACGGTATTTTTGGATAATCAATATATCCTGTAAATAGTACTTGTTTTTTTATTTCCAGAGACTCTTTTACTAATAATTGTATGAATTTTGTGTCTTTTTGATTTGAACCATAAAAATCTGCTCCAATAATCAGTAATTTTATATCAGGGACATTAAGATGCTTAATTGCAAGGATCAGTTCGAGAATACCTTTCTCTTTAGTGAGCCTGCCACTATATACAATAACAAAGTCTTTATCTTCCAGTCCGAGAATACGCCGTGGTAATGGCTTTGCATCATAAAAACGTTTTGTGTCTATTCCATTTAGAACAGTCTTACACTTTGAATCATTTGCATTAATTGTGGTGACCCTCTTTGTTATATATGAGGAAGTGTTTATAATGAGATCAAAAGCATCGTATATGCATTGACCCTGTGGAACCATATTGTTCAAATAATCGTTTTCTTGGTGGAGTACAATTTTTGCCTTTGTTTTTCTTTTCAGCTTAAGTATATAGCCTGGGCGATTCTCTACAATGATTATATCATAGTGCCTTTTCCTTAAATCATATAGGGCTCTTTCAAAGAAATATTCTACTGTATAATGGTAATACTCATCTTTGCTTTTAAAAATGAGGTAAATGTATTTTAGAACTTTAGCAAAAATACTACTTGTATCAATATAGTGATAGTGATTTGTTTTGGATTTAAGTGCAGGATGATTTTTAAGTGCAGGATGATATAGGCTATATACTGTTATTTCATGGATTTTGTGTATATCGTTATATTCCAGACAGAAATCTATTAGATTCTCCACTGCTCCTCCTTGTACAGCAGGGACTGGCAGAATACCAGAAGTCAATATCGCTATTTTCATTTTCTAAATATCTTTTGTCCAATAGTCTTCTGTACTTTCCCCGTTAGCAAAGGAATAGAAACTTGTAACGATGGAAAAACTATCTTCAGAGAATTGCTGGTCTTTTTCTTTTATAAAGCAAAGAGGAACTTTACCAAAAAATGAAGCCCATCGGCTATATGTACTCCATGGGCCAATGATTTTATCACATAATGAAAGAGTATAAAGATCGAGAATATCACCTGATAATTCTTTCTCAAAACGGAAACATTGACAATCTTTGAAGGAATCTAAAGTAAAAACAGCATTGCTACTAATGAAGAATGCGATTCGTTTATTATTGTATAAATTTTGGATTCTAATCATAATTTGGTGAAATTCTTCTAATGAATAGTAATATCGTCCTTTTCTCCATGTTTTATAATCTCCATGACGAATATGTACACCAATAATGATATCTGAATTTTCACGGATTATGCTGATTAGCTTTTTTGCCTTTTCTATAATCTCTGCTTTTGGCAGGAATATATACCTTAATTCTTTTTGGGTTTGATTAAGGTAGCGCGTGTCATCCATCGTTTGCCAACCTTTAGTAAAACCGCAAAACTTAAATATACCGTCCCATATCTTATTATGAGTAATCTTCCAAGTTAGCCCTTTATAGTTATTCCATCCATTACCACACTCGAAATACCATTTGTGATATAGAGGAAAATAGATGAAAGGGCAATGAAGAAGATTGGGGAAGTCCTCAATCGTCCAATCGAAGAAGATAATCACCATCCGTTTATGCTCAGCTATACACTGAGCTACACTTGTAACATAGGTCCAAAGCCTGTTACATGTCTGTCCTGGGGCATCACAGATGATTCGCATAATAGTTTCTTTTGTGCAAAGGTAGCGTTTTTTTCCAAAAAGAACAAATATTTAGTATGTTTTCTTGAAAAGAAGTTATAATCTTTAATGTCCAGAATATAAATCTCCACTTATGAACTTTGAAATAAAATGAAGCCTAGCTTGAACAAATATAAATATGTAATTGTGACAGCGATATATTTTTAGAAGAATTGCTTAATTAACTTGATGCATATTATCAATAGTTTGCGCTTCATATTGTGATTGCAGATATCAAATAGTCTATATAAAGATGTTTTGTCTAATTTTGCCAATGTAGCATAATCTTCATATACACCATATGGTAAGAACTGGTGGAGATATTCATTAATCTCTTTTCTGTTCTTTTCCCTTTGTTGTTCGGATAATCCACCTTCCTCACGTCTACAGATAATATCAGGTATGAATTGAACATGTTTTCCTTCATTGACAATTTTCTCCGTGAAAAATATCCAATCGGATACCAATCTGTGACTTTCATCATATAGTGAGTTGCTAAATAATTCTTTTTTAATGAAAGAACTTTGATGATCTAAAGTTGCGACGAAGAAGTGTATCATGGTTGTGCGTGGTGGTTGAATAGAAGCGTGACCTTGATGAGTAATATAATTATAGTGATAATCTTTACCAACGATGAAATCTGTATCATATTGGTAACCTGTAACTTTCTCTAATACATCTGATGAATAAAAACAATCTCCGGAATTCATGAAATTGAGGTATTCACCAGTAGCTTTCTTGATACCTTTGTTCATGCCTTGGTAAATGCCTCCGTCAGGTTCTGATACCCAAAAGTCAATTTGGGAATCGTATTCCTTTAAGACATCTACACTACCATCAATCGAACCACCGTCAATAACAATAAACTCAAAATCACGAAAAGTTTGGTGGATCACGCTTTCTATAGTTTTGCGCAATCCTTCTTTGTTGTTGTAATTGACGGTAATGATGGAGTATTTCATTTCTTTCTGATGTTTTTGATTCTTGACAAACTATCCTTTGCCCCTTTGGCAAATAGTAAAGTCGCACTAAATACAATAGTTAGAAAAATAGTCATTCCAAAGGCAGCATATAATGCCCATTCCCAAAGGCTTTGATAGGGATTAATCGGAATATATTTAATAGCATAAATTGCCAAAGCGAAAGATGCGAAGGATATGACGTAATTTCGAATGACTCCTTTCCAATATATAGTTACTGATTCTTTAAAACCAGATGTGAATAGATAATAAGGTTTCCAAAATACCACGATAGCCAATAAACTGATGATTTTACCAAGTAGAATACCGATGATTCCCCATTTCAGACCTGCAACGATAGTAATAGATACATTGATAATCAGTTCTGCCCACGCCGACCAAACATCTGCATACAGTCCATGCGCATAATTAAAGCTATCTATAGATTTTCTTGAATTCGTAATATAAACGAAAATAATCAGAAGAATGAGAATCCGGTTATCTAGAATGTATTCAGACCCTAGCCAAAGTGCGATAAATGGTTCAAGGAATGCATATAGTGAAAAACAGAGTATTGCAGAAATCGTATGATGAATGGTCGTAATCTCCCAAAAAACTTTTATCATTTTTTCTTTGTCACCTTCTGCTACTAAATTACCAATACTGGCTCCTACACTACCAGTGACAGCAGAGAATAGGGATATCAACTTGGATATTACAATCATATAGTTGCCATAGTATGCTACCATCTTCAATGATACAAAGAAGAAAATGAATAATTCATCACTTTTTATTAAGGCAAAATCCTTAATTTTATGAATAAATACTTGTTTGGTCTTTGTAATAATCTCTGGATATTGTTTCAGCAAAGCTCTGCCTCGGCTTTTATTTACATCTAGCCAAGGATATTCTTTGTTGATTTTCCAATTTAAAATGACACAGCCAATGATGCCAAACAGAAATTCTACACCTACCCAGGCGTACAGGTTCTGATATGAGTATGCTAAGAAAATCTGGAGGATTATCTTGAGGATATTTGCGGATTGATAATAAATGGCTACAAGATAATTTTTCTGGTCTGCTGATAAGATTATTTGTCGATAATTGATAAAATAGCCAATGAGCGAGGAACCCAAGAACGAGTAATATGCAAAATAGATAATACTAAGTCCAAACTCTGCCTTTGAGAAAATGAACGGGAAAAAGAAGCTAATGAGGACTCCTCCAGCCAAGATGATACATCCAATCCAATTATACAGATATCCTAACAGCGAAAGAATGTCCTGGACTTCCTGTCTGTTATTTGATTGTAATGGTTTGAAAAGAAAATAACCGATGCTGGCAGTGATACCGAGTTCTACTAAGTTGAGATATCCAAGTATGTTTCCGAGCGTACCTGTCAGTCCTATGAACTCTGCTCCAAGGCAGTCAAGGAAGATTCTTCGAGAAAAAAAAGCCAAAAGAAGTGTCAGGAAGTAAAAGATAAGGTTTACTTCCGCATTTAATATACTTTTATGGACTCTTCCGCTCATTTAGGAATTATGCTCAGTATGTATGAAGTCTGTATTTTTCCGATCAATGTGTAAGATGTTTCTAAACATCCTAAATACTAAACCTGGAATTGCCAATACTTTGCTGAATGAGCGTAGACGTAATTCCCTTGGGATGGCAATATATAATGATATAGCTAATATAACAAGGAGTACCCACCATTTCTCACTCCATACTGGCATAAATAGTGTCATGAAGATGGATATTCCACCAAGTAACACAACCAGAATAGAACGTGGAATCAGTGCTTGCTGTATCGTCTTATCTATGAAATTGATTTTTCCATGGGCAATAGCTCCTGGGATTTTGGGTGAGTTGCTTAAAAGACTTTGAATCTGAGCCGTCATCCAGCGCATACGTTGGCGCTGGAAGTTTTCTTGGCTACTTACTTTCTCGTCGAAGACATGAATATCTGGGGCATATTTGATGAACACTTCCTGGTGGAGTAGGAGGGCTTCCATTTCCCGGTCTTCGCCTGCTGTACTCAATTTGAAGACGTTCTTTTTAAATAGTTCATAATCAAAGCACATGCCAGAGCCTATCAATGCAGAGGATAATCCAAGGCGGTTATGTGCCTTTCGGAAAATGGTATTGTTGATTTCTTCACTGGTTCCATCCAATACGGCAACATCGTTGTTGGCATTCTTAGCACAGCGATGACATTGGATAGCATCGTAGATAGAGCAGAGTATATTTAATTGGGATAGGAAATCGGGACGAACAACATTATCGGCATCGAGTATCACCACATTGTCATAATCGCCTTTTACTTCTGTCATGGCATATTGCATGGCCTTAGCTTTGGAACTTTTCTCAAAAGTTGGTGTCAACAAAGTGATGGGTAACGAGTGTAGATAGTCGTTAGTTTCGGGCTGCATGTGATCAGAAATGACCACTACAGTATAGTGAGATTTGGGATATTCTTGCAAGAGGAATTGCTCTACTGCATTGATAATGACTCGGTCTTCATTGTAGGCTGGATAGAGAATCAGGAACCTGGTCATCTCGTCCTTTAAAGCGGCTGCTTGAGCGGCGAACTGATCTTCCTTCTCATAAAAGAGGGAGATGATGGCAAAAAATGCCACATAAGCTACTGAGCCCAATATGATAAACCAGACAAGCCAGTCAATAATATGTAAAATCTGCCACATCATGATTTGCGTTCCTTGTTAGAATTAAAATTGAATCTGCCTCCTAACAACTTTGTACTGATGATTCCCCAAAACGTTACGAGAGGGGCACGAAGGAAAGTCTTGTCCCACATTTCGTCTACCAAGTAGTCGGGTGTCGCTATCGCAAAGATGAAAAGAGCAATAGAACTTAATACCCACCATTTAAGTGCTAAAGTGAGGTAGATAAATGGAAGAATCAGACTCATCAAGATGATGATACCAACCATCGTCGTTCTTGGTAATAACATCCATTGGATGATCTTGTCTGCCAAGTCGTATTGTTTTTTAAAAATGGCTCCAGGTAAGAATTTGATGTTGCGGATGAAATTGCGAATTTGTTCTATAGCCCAGCGACCTCTTTGTTCGTTCATCTTTGTCGTGGTTCGCATTTTCTCACCATATACTAAAATATGATGGAAATAGTCAATAAAGATACCTTGACGTAATAATAGGGCTTCTAACTCTTTATCTTCACCCGCGGTCTTGGCTTTCATAACATTGGCTTTAAACCAATTGAAATCATAGGCTGTGCCAGAACCAGCCAAAGCCGCAGATACACCTAAATTGATATGTCCACGACGGAAGATGTTATTGTTGATTTCCTCAAAGATGGCTCCCATGCGGGCAGCAGCCGTATCTCTATTTCTTGCAATGCGATGAAGCTGTATGCACTTTGTCGCTGCTGTTTCAAAGGCATCATTGACTTCTGTGAGAAAATCCTGGCCTACAATGTTGTCCGCATCTAAAATAAGAGCAATATCATAGATCTTGAATTCTGGAAGATTCAGAATGGCATATTGAAGTGATTTCGCTTTTGTACTTTCTGCAAAATCCGGCGTTAATAAGGTAATGGGGTATTGAGCTAATTTCATATTCGTCATTTCACTTTGGTGGTCTGAGATGACAACCACGTCAAACATACGTTGTGGATAGGTTTGACTTAATATGGACAAGACTGTGTGTTCAATAACCTCATCTTGTTGATAGGAAGGAATCAAAACAACAAAACGGTTTTGGTTCTTTGCTTTATTGATGACAGACCTTCTTTCGAATAAAGCTGCTACAGCATAGACACCCATATAGAGTACTGTGCCAGATGTAAACGCGAAGAGCGTCCAATCGATGATATAGAGTATTAACCAGAAATCCATAATTGTTAAGTGAAAAGTAAAGAGTGAAAAGTAAGAAGTCCTTTGCAGACAGCTTTTGATAAATCAAATCTGCCTTTTAAAGTATATTTTATGATATCTCGAGGGGCGACGAAGCAGGTCAGATAACAATATGCAAGATATTTGTATATCCCATGCCAATTGCGTTTGACTAGCAGGAGGCGATTACGTGTGATATAATAGGTGCGCAGAGGGCTGTTCTGACCAGTGCTTTGGCTTTCTTTGTGGTAGATGGTGCAAGTAGGATCGTACCAGATTTCATAATCGGCTTTTGTGAACATCAAAGACCAATCGATTTCTTCATAGTAGAGGAAGTATTCTTCTGGCATAAGACCAACTTTTTCCATAGCCTCTCTTTTGATGAGCATAGCTGCTCCATGAGCGTAAGGAGTCGGGAGGGCTGTGTCGTACTGACCATTATCTATTTCACCAAAGCCGATTGCTTGGTTACGAATTGTGATTTTGGAGA
Source organism: uncultured Prevotella sp. (assembly GCA_900318395.1). GTDB lineage: Bacteria > Bacteroidota > Bacteroidia > Bacteroidales > Bacteroidaceae > Prevotella. The sequence continues at coordinate 27,669 of ONKL01000002.1, read as the reverse complement.
GTGGGGTATAGCCTGCGTATTGGATGGGGGTGTTAGCCCATGCGAAACGTATTTTAGGGCAAACTATTCCTATATTAGGCGAAGTTTTAAATCTATTGATTAATGAATAGACATCGAAGTCTTTGAAAATAGTATCATTATTGATCAAGAAGATATAGTCTCCTTTGGATTCTTTAATTCCCAGATTGTTTCCTCCTGCAAAGCCAAGGTTCTTTTCACTTCGAATCACTTTGACTTGAGGGAATTGCTTTTGGATGATACTTGCTTCATCTTGTGTTGAGGCATTATCTATCACAATCACCTCCATGTTTTCATTGAAGGGGATTGACTCAATCAATGCGCAGGTGTCTTTTAGCCCGTTGTAATTGACTGTGATAATAGATAGTTTACACTCTTGACACAAGTTTCTTTTCTAATTTTTGTCGTTTTTTCTTTTCTTCTTCTGCCAAACGTTTCTTCTCCCACTCAATCCATTCTGGTTCTAAATACGGTAAGACATAAACGATGGCAAGACCCCCAAAGAAAGTTAATCCATTAGGATATTGATACAAAACCTGATTTGCATAGGCACCTAATTGGATGGCTACAAAAGAACCACATAGTCCGCCACCTATACCTATAAGAGTTTTGTTTTTTAGTTCAAAAAGAACAATTCTGCAAGCCCCCCCTAACATGATAGCCATTGATATCAGGAAAACAGTCATTCCAATAGGGCCAGTATGCACCCATATAAATACATATTCAGAATCTGGTGGTATGGTAGATAATTTTCTGAACTTGTTGTTAACTGGTATATTGTCTGGGCTCATACCCAAACCAATTCCCCATGGGGCGTCTTTAATATATTTTCTAATCGCATCTTTGTTTATGTCACGAACATTGGCAGATGCGTCATCTTTATTAAATGCTGAGCGCATTCTTCGAATTTGTTGGTTACTATTTCCTATATTTGTAAATATTAGTATAAATGCAAATAATATAAATGTAACAGTAAAAGGTATGGCTATTTTAATGGACTTAGACAAAAATACATAAAGAATTAAACCTGCAGCTAAGCAGAAGATTGCTGTTCTTGTTCCAGATTGGAAAAAACCCCAGATGACAAAAACAGAAATAGTTAGAAAAAATACTTTGTCTTTCCTTAAGGGTGTCGTTATACCAAAAATAATAAAAGACACTGCAGCTGCAGCAGCATTACAGCCATAATTGGCAGCATCACTAAAAGTGGAAAAATATCTTGTTAAGGTTCCTGCGTTCAGAATATGTGTACTCCGCCCTCTAGTCTCTATCCATTGTTTTTCTGCAGTCGTAAATCCAAATGTCTCTTGTTTCCATACCCAGAACGCAGAAAATAGAGAAAATAGAGCCCATACTTTTAGATAGGTCATCAGAATCTTGGGAGAAGCGATATAGATAGTAAAAATTAAAAAGATCCAAAGAAGCTGTAATGCCATTAATCGAAATCCAGTAAACCAAGATGCAATGTTAATTCCTAGAGAGCAACTATCATTAAGGACCTCAATGCAGCAATATCCTAACCAGAAGAATAATCCAAATAGCATCAGATTGCAAGCCCGTTGGAAATGTGGATCTTGACGAGCGTCAATGACAGCTATTCCTAAGAGAATTAATTCGAGTATTTCATTTGGTAATGACATTGGTACTGGTAATGAGATGTCTTTCAACTGGATGAAGTAGTTAATGGTAATCAGTACCCAAAAAGTGAACATCCTCCATCTGAATGCCACATAAACAAAGAGTATGATAAAGGGTAGAACGCATACTATTGCAAAGGTTTGGAATCCAGCCGTTATAAATTCATAAATTGCAAGCAAAAATAGGAGAAAGAGTAATAAAACTCTTCCTCCATTTTCTCGGGAATATGTTGTAAAATAATTTATCATTTACTTGGCATGGCTATTCTCAACAGCTGTCAGACCCATCTGGGAAATCCTATATACAAAGTTATTGAATTTTGTGTATGGTGGTAACTGACCTACGAACTCTTCTACTGCATAACGTTGGCATTCGGTGAGGTACATGAAGAGTGTATTTTGATCTTTCAATTGTCCCTGTAGTTCTTGGAGTGCCTTTTGATCCACGTCTTTCCAAGTGCGGTTGGCACGTGTCACCATCAAGTTGACTGTGCCCATATTTAATAAACCGCTTGGAACAGAATTGTCATCCAAATTAGGATATTCAATGATGGCGATTTCGTTTGGGAGAATGTCTGGACAGATGTCCTTGATATCCTTGGCCATGATAAAGCGACTGTCTTCTGCCAAGAAATCCTCATCGTATGTGAGTCGGCGAACTTGAAGGCCAATCGAAATCCAATAGTTCTCTAATTCTTGCGCTATATAACTTTTACCATTGGCGGCATCTGTGGACAATAAATTAAGTACGTTTTGTTGTCCTTCTTTAAAATGAGGAAGTAAGGCCTTACTTAATTGGCGCAATGCCATATCGGCAATGGTCTTGTTAAATCGACGATACCGCAGTGTACTCTCTTTTGGGAAGCAGCCCATGACAGGGACTTTTGTAATGCGTTCTGAACGCATACGATCACGAAGTGTTCTGTCAAGGAGTTCAATAATGAAGAAGTACATAGCTGTTAATACAAATGTTAGCAGAAATGCACCTAACAAAATCATCATACGATTGGTCGGCTGCGCATTCATTGGGAACATCGGAGGATTCAGCACGCGAAGTGTTGCAGTAGTCATTTGCAAGTTCTTCTGACGGAGACGAGCAGCATTTAACGCTCTTAGCATCTCCATATAGTTACCCTCTATAAAACCAATATGTCGGTCTTTACGAGCAACTGTTGCTCCAATCGGTGCATAATAGAGTATTTCTTTATCAAGCTTCTGACGCATAATATCTTGAGCACTTTCATGAGCTTTGGTTTTCTCAAGTAGTAATACTTGTTCCAACCACTTACTAATCATTTCACTTGCGTTTACTCCTGTTTCTGTATTAGTTGTTCCCGCCTCAATATCTTTTACAAGATTACGGACATTGTTGGTTGCATCCTGTAACATTCGTTCTGCTTTGGCGAGTTCCAATTGGGATTCAACACCAGTTCCCCCTCCTTCGCTATTCATAAGGCGGAGGTTAGAAATACGAGACTGGATGCGAGAAATATCTGTTACTTGATCAGTAAATTCTTTATTTGCCTTAATAACTTTAGCTCGATCTCCTAATTGACGTTCCAAATAATCCATCAAAGCCCTGGTTGTAGTTCTGTCAATTAAAAGATCATTATCGGTTGTCTTTTGGGTCGCATCCATTCCTGCAATTAGCTTTGTTTGTTCTCCATAATTAATGATGCGCTTTTCTACATTATAGCGAATCAAATCATCTTCTGCATTGGTAAGAATACGATAAAGACGAGCAACCTCACGCTCAAAGAATTTGATTACATTATTGGTTTCTCCATAGCGCAATTGGGCATATTGGCGTGCAAATGCTTCATTTAGAATATCCAAGGTATTATAGGCAATACCTGCATCATTGGCAGAATAACCTATATCAATAATATCACTTTTGTTTAGTTGCATTACTTTAAGGCGTGCTGTAATGTTGTTGATACCAAACCATGGATGATAATTCGTGAGGCCGAACAGATAATTATCTGCTGAGGGTTTCTCGTAAGCTTTTAAGTTAGCGTATGTAGCATTCTCACTATTATGATTGATCAGTGCTTTTACTTCTGCAGGTACACTGCTACTTAACTGCCGATAATGTTCTGCAGAGATGTAATTGTTATCTTTATTCGGGTTACCATACATCATGCAGCGTGCAAACAAACGAAGTGAAACTTCATGAATTGTTACATCCGTTGTTATCAGCAAGATTAAGTTCGTCATGTTCGTTTGTGTTTGACCACCTGCTACACCTGATCCTCCTTCAATATTATATGCAGTAATCATACCTGTATAGATGGTGGTGTTCGTGTCGTATACACGCTCCATATTGCGAGTTGAGAACCAAGCAATAATAAGCGCAATCAATGGTAGGATGATTAAATACCAACGAATCTTATATAAGAACCTAACTATATATCTGAATAAATCCATATCAAATCTCCTTTAAAGTTATTTTTTTTGCTTTTTCTCTGCTTTAGCTGCAGCTTTGGCAGCTTTGGCTTCTGCCTTTTCCAATTTCTTCTCTTTTTTGCTTTCTTCCTTTACAGCTTTCCTGATACGTTTCTCCACGGCTTTGTTTTCCTTTGCAATTTCCTTATCTGTTTTATGAGATTTTTCATCAAGTGTTATTTCTGTTGTGGAATTCGTAATAATAGGTGTATGGGTCAATATCTCCAAAGTTAATATATCTGTAGTTATTTCGGTTTGCATACCTTGGTACATAGTCACTTGAGTGGTCTCACGTTGTTTGGTCATGGCAAAAGCTTCAATTGTCATATTTCCATTTTCAAAATCTTCACGATTCAATGCACCAGCTCCTTGGTATGCAGCAGCTCCTTCTCCCATTGTTTTTAAAGTAACAAGGTTGTTTGTGATTTTTACGTATAATGTAGCAATTTGAAGTTTTAATTGGTCATAAGCAATATCTTTCTGAATAACAGCTTGATCTACTTCTAGTTTCTTACGTTTTACTGCAGCTGTTAAATCTAGAATATCTTCAATGGGGAGGTTCAGATTAACTCCTACGTTCCAATAGTTAGATTCTGTACCTTGGTATTGCATAACCATTGGGGTATAGGCACCACTATTGTTACCCCACATGTCACCTTTTCCATAACTATAGCTACCGCGCGCACTTAAGTAAGAAAAAATATGCCTTTTCTGTTTGGCAACTTCAGCCTGAGCTATCTGGCGGGCCTTCTCTAAAGACATAATTTGTGGCGTTGACTTCGCATTCTCAAACAATACCGACAACGGCGGCAAATGAAATTCTGAAAAATTGATGTCTTTATCTTTGCTGGAATCGAAGAATCCAGCAGCGATTCCGCTCTCGTCGAACTGGGCGAAGGCGGAGGTGGTTGTTCCTGTGATGGCTACAATAAATAATAGTCTTTTTAACTTATTCATTGCTATATGGTTTATGTTTCTAAACGTTTTGTTTCTGAACGAAGCCTGTCAGCGTACGGAAGATGATTTGCATGTCCATCTTGAAGCTGTAGTTGCGACCGTACTCAATATCTAACTGCTTACGCTCTTCGGCTGACATCATGCCTCCCTTGCCGCGTTCTTCGACCTGCCAGAGGCCTGTAAGACCTGCGGGAGCCATGAAGCGGTCGATACTCTTGTCGGCTGTGAGTTTCTCGGCCTCGTAGAGGGGGAGAGGACGGTTGCCGACAATCGACATGTCACCTTTTAATATATTAAAGAGCTGTGGTAATTCGTCGATGCTGTATTTGCGGATGAACTTGCCAACCTTCGTGACACGTGGGTCATTCTCGATCTTGACGAAGGCATTCTCAATCTCTTCCTTCTTCTCCTTGGCATAGTCGCTTTCGGCTACGACGTAGTCGTCGCCTACCAGCATGACCTCATCATCGCTGATCATCATATCGGACTCCATGCCCATATCCATCATCATCATCTCGGCTTCATCACCTAATGGTGCGGTGATAACATGCTCTTCCTCAGGCTCTTCTTCCTTCTTCTTCTCAGCATATTGGTTGCCTTCTTCCTTGGCTACATCCTTCAGACGCTTCTCGGCATCTTCGTACATAGAGCGGAACTTCAGGAAGTCGAAGATGGTATAGTTGGTACCTACACGCTTTGACTTGAAGATAACTGGTCCCTTGCTCTCCAGGCGGATCGCAATGGCGGTGAGGAGGAATACCGGTGATAAAAGAATGATGGCCAACAGGGAGACACAAATGTCGAAGAGGCGTTTCCAAACAGGAATCTTGAACTTCAACATGCGGTATTTAGGTACGGCATCGTCGAAGAGAATGTTCTCACGGTCGGCAATAAAGGTGATCTTCTTATTGAGATCAGTGATAGATGATGCTGAATTAACGGTATCGTTGATGCCGCACTTCTGATACATCTTTCTGTCCTCATTTGACAACTCATGAGTGAGCAAAATGATATAGACACCCTTGCTCTTCTTCTTCAGATAGGTGATGGCAGTGATGTCCTCATTGAGCACAGCCTGTTCGAAGAACACGATGAAGTGCTCATTACGGACATGGGTAGAGCAGGCTGCGGCTGCCTCCTTGTAATTCTTTGTATATTGCACCAGACGACCGGGAATGTACTTCAGACGTTCCTCAGTTTCGGGATTGCTACCAAGATATACAACGCCTATCATATTGACTGCTTATCTTAGGGGATAATCTTCTTGACACGGATTTTCAATTCCATCGGGTTGAAGGGCTTCACGATATAGTCCTCGGCACCGATCTCCAACAAGCGGATACGCTCACTGGTGGAGTCCTCGCTGGAAAGCATAATTACGGGAATATGCTGGAACAGCTCATTCTGCTTGATCCACTCCAGGAAATCGTCACCTCGCATACCAGGCATGCGGATATCTGAGATAATCAGATCGGGCGTATTTCCAGCCTGAAGCCATTTAACTCCTTGCAAACCATCGGGCAACCACTGAACATCGTAGTCACTCATCAGATAGATAGAGAGCACCTTCGCAATGGTCTCTTTGTCGTCAAGTATTAGTATTTTTTTCTTCATATATGAATTATTTTATTCGATAATAACGTTATTCTAAAGTGCAAAGGTAAACAAAATATTTTAATTGTGTTCAAAATAACGTAAAAAAATCACTTTTTTTCGAAAAAAAGTTGTTTAAGTCGAAAAAAATGGGGAAATTTGCAAGAAAACCGTATTATAAATAGAAACATATTCTAACAAATTATGGCAAACAGATATCTATTAGGTTTTGATGTCGGTAGCTCATCAGTGAAGGCATCGTTGGTTAACGCCGATAGCGGCAAGTGTGTAGCATCAGCTTTCTATCCTGAGAAGGAAGCACCCATCATGGCGGTTAAGGCTGGATGGGCTGAGCAGGATCCCCAGATGTGGTGGGAGAATGCCAAGCTGAGTCTGAAGAAGATTATGGCTGATTCGGGAGCCAAGGCAGAGGAAATCAAGGCCGTCGGCATCTCTTATCAGATGCATGGTCTCGTGTGTGTGGACAAGAATCTCAAGGCCCTGCGCCCAGCAATTATCTGGTGCGACTCCCGTGCGGTTCCTTATGGTGAGAAGGCTTTCAAGGACTTGGGGGCAGAGCAGTGTCTGGGGCATCTGCTGAATTCTCCCGGTAACTTCACGGCAGCAAAACTGGCTTGGGTGAAGGAGAACGAGCCTGAGCTCTATAATAAAATATATAAGGTGATGCTGCCTGGTGATTATATCGCTATGCGACTCAGTGGTACCGTGAATACAACTGTCAGCGGACTCTCTGAGGGTATGTTCTGGGATTTCAAGAACAATCAGGTGGCTGACTTCCTGATGAAGTACTATGGTTTCGACAGTTCGCTGATTGCAGACATCGTTCCTACATTCGCTGAGCAGAGTGTGGTTAGTGCTGAGGCTGCAGCCGAGATGGGACTGCAGGCTGGTACACCGATTACTTATCGTGGTGGTGACCAGCCGAACAACGCCCTTTCACTCAATGTGATGAATCCTGGTGAGATTGCTGCTACGGGTGGTACTTCTGGTGTTGTATATGGTGTGCTGGGTGAAGTGAACTACGACAAGCAGAGTCGCGTGAACACTTTCGCTCACGTGAACCATACGGCTGATCAGACGCGTTTGGGTGTATTGCTTTGCATCAATGGTACTGGCATTTTGAATGCCTGGACACATCGCAACATCACACCTGATGTAGGCTATGCCGAGATGAACGATTTGGCTGCTACGGTGCCCATCGGTAGTGAGGGTGTCACGATAATCCCATTCGGTAATGGTGCTGAGCGTGTGCTCGAGAATAAGGAGATTGGTTGCTCTATCAACGGCGTGAACTTCAATAAGCACAACAAGGCTCATCTGGTTCGTGCAGCCCAGGAGGGTATCGTCTTCTCATTCTGCTATGGTATGGAGATTATGCAGCAGATGGGTATGGAGATCAAGAATATCCACGCTGGTAAGGCCAATATGTTCCTGAGTCCGTTGTTCCGCGATACGCTAGCTGGTGTCAGTGGCGCTACCATCGAACTCTATGATACTGATGGTTCTGTAGGTGCCGCTAAGGGTGCTGGTATTGGAGCTGGTATTTATAAGGACAATAACGAGGCCTTTGCTTCGCTTGACAAACTCCAGGTTATAGAGCCAAAAGCTGCAGATCGCGCTGCTTATGCTGAGGCTTATGCCCGTTGGAAGGAAACGCTTCAATCTAAAATCTAAATAAAAAGGCCCGCCAATCGGCGGGCTTTTTATTTGATAGCTATGACAAGCTTTTTTGATACCATTCAAACAATCTCTGTACGCCTTCTTCAATCTCAACCTTATGTGTCCAACCGAGAGAGTGAAGTTTAGATACATCGATGAGCTTACGCATGGTGCCATCTGGTTTAGAGGCATCAAACTCCACAACGCCTTCGAAACCGACGGCCTTGACAACAAGCTCTGAGAGTTCGCGAATGGTGAGCTCCTTACCTGTTCCAACGTTGATGTGGCAGTTGCGAATCTCGCCCAGTTTGGGGATGGCGCCACCGCGTCCTGCTGAGTGGTTGCGATCTACGGCTCCATCGGTAGAGGCACCAAAATGAACGGATGAATATTTCTCGATGCCAATGATATCAGAGAAGTTCACGTTCAACAAGACGTGTACAGAGGCATCGGCCATATCCTCGCTCCAAAGGAACTCGCGCAAGGGTGTACCTGTTCCCCAGAGTACCACCTTATTATTATATATGCCATACTTGGCGAGGATGTTTAATATTTCATCTTGAGATGCAGAACCGGAAACACCTTCAACGGGACGTTTATCCAAATCGATGGCAATCTTATCCCACTCACCATCGTGAATCAGCTTCGCAAGATAGATCTTGCGCATCATAGCTGGCATCACATGACTGTTCTCCAGGTGGAAATTGTCATTGGGACCATAGAGATTGGTAGGCATCACAGCGATATAGTTCGTGCCGTATTGCAGATTATAGCTCTCGCACATCTTCAGTCCCGCAATCTTCGCGATGGCATATTCCTCATTGGTGTATTCCAGGGGAGATGTCAGCAGACAGTCCTCCTTCATGGGCTGAGGCGCATTCTTTGGATAGATACAGGTCGAGCCCAAGAAGAGCAGTTTCTTCACCCCGTGGGCGTATGCCTCGGAGATAACGTTGCACTGGATCTTCATGTTCATCATGATGAAGTCAGCACGATAGAGCGAGTTGGCCATGATGCCACCCACGAAGGCTGCGGCGAGTACCACAGCATCTGGGCGTTCCTCATCAAAGAACTTTTTGACGGCTACCTGATCCGTAAGGTCGAGTTCTTTGTGAGAACGACCAATCAGATTCGTGTAACCCCTCTGAAAGAGGTTATTCCAAATAGCGGAACCCACAAGTCCGTGGTGTCCCGCTACATAAATCTTTGAATTTTTATTCAGCATCGTCCATGTGGGCTTTAAGGAAGAGCTTCTTGACGAACTTCATATCATGACGAACCATAATCTTCACAAGGTCCTCGAAAGAAGTCTTCTGTGGATTCCATCCGAGCTTCGCCTTTGCTTTTGCGGGATTACCCAGCAACTGATCAACCTCTGCTGGACGGAAGTATTTGGGATCAACTTCGACTAACGACTTGCCCGTAGCTTTATCATAACCCTTCTCGTCGACACCGTCACCGCGCCACTCGAGCTCAATGCCTACCTCCTTGAAGGCGAGGGTTGCAAACTCACGAACGGTATGATACTCACCAGTGGCAATCACGAAGTCATCGGGTTCGGGCTGCTGAAGGATGAGCCACATACACTCGATATAATCCTTGGCATAGCCCCAGTCGCGCAGAGAGTTCAGATTACCCAGATAGAGCTTGTCCTGATAGCCCTGGGCGATACGGGCGGCAGCCAGTGTGATCTTACGGGTCACGAAGGTCTCACCTCGGCGCTCACTCTCATGGTTGAAGAGGATACCGTTGCAGCAGAACATATTATACGACTCGCGATAGTTCTTCATAATCCAGAAACCATAGAGTTTGGCAACTGCATACGGGCTGCGAGGGTAGAAGGGAGTCGTCTCACTCTGAGGAACCTCTTGTACCTTACCATACAGTTCTGAGGTTGATGCCTGATAGATGCGACAAGTGTCGGCAAGACCGCAGATGCGAACAGCTTCCAACAAACGGAGCACACCATTGGCATCGGTGTCTGCAGTATATTCCGGAACATCGAACGATACTTTTACATGACTCTGAGCAGCGAGATTATAGATCTCCGAGGGACGGACTTTAGAAATGACACGAATCAATGATGAAGAATCGGTCATGTCGGCCCAGTGAAGATTCACCAAACGGGCTTTTTTCATATCACGTACCCACTCATCGAGATAAAGGTGTTCGATACGAGCGGTGTTGAAGGATGAAGAACGGCGCATCAGGCCATGCACCTCATAACCTTTTTCAATTAAGAATTCAGCCAGGTAGGATCCGTCCTGGCCAGTAATACCTGTAATAAGAGCAACTTTTTTATCCATATTTGTGTTAATTGTTTCCAGAGAATTGTTTGATGCGCTGTTCTTCTGACAATTTGCAGATGAGCAGAACATCATCCTTTTCAGCTACGATGTATCCGTCGAGCCCCTGAATGACCACCTTCTTCTCCTGAGTGGTGTGGACGATACAGTTATGACTCTCGATGATATCTATCTCGTTGCCGATGCACACGTTTCCGTAAAGGTCTTTCTTGCTTTGTTCACGCAGAGAACCCCAGGTGCCCAGATCACTCCAACCAAAGTCGGCAGGACAGACGAATATCTCCTCTGCTTTCTCCATGATGGCATAGTCGACAGAGATATTGTCGCACTCGGGGAAGCGCTCGTTGATAACCTCCTGCTCCTTATCCGTACCATAGATGGGGAGCAACGACTCAAAGATCTTAGCCATTGAGGGCTGGTAGATACGGAAAGCATTGACGATGGTGTGGACGTTCCAGATAAAGATGCCTGCATTCCAGAAATAGTTGTTCTTCTGGATATATCCCAATGCGGTCTCGATATTTGGTTTCTCGCGGAACGAATCCACTCTGTAAATTTCTTTGTTGCGAAGCGAACTGGTGCTGAGGTCTGCCTGTATGTAGCCGTAGCCGGTTTCAGGACGATTCGGTTTCATGCCCAGGGTGACGATGGCATCGGTCTCACTGGTGAAGAGCATGCACTCCTTGACAACGCGCTGGAACTCGGCCTTGTCGGTGACGATATGGTCACTGGGGGTAACGACGATATTGGCCTTCGGATCTTTCGACTTGATCTTCCAACTGACATAAGCAATACAAGGAGCTGTGTTTCTTCGGCATGGTTCACAAAGAATATTGTTTTCTGGTATATTCGGCAACTGTTCCTTAACGATAGCTGCATATTTCTGATTGGTAACCACCCAGGTGTTCTGGGGTAATACCAGGTCGCCAAACCTGTCGACGGTTAACTGCAGTAGTGTCTTGCCAACACCCAATACGTCGATAAACTGCTTGGGATTCTCAGAAGTGCTCATCGGCCAGAAACGGCTCCCCACGCCGCCAGCCATAATAACCAGATGATTGTTTGTCTTTGCCATAATCACTTTGTTTGCTGATAATAATCGGCAAAAATACACATTATTTTAGAAATAAAAGAATAAATGAGGAAAAATCCCGTTTTTGATACGCAAATTTTCTTATTTCTTGCCCATTTTCTTCTTCACGACGAAGTAAACGATGGCTGCTATGACCAAAGCAAGGATGATGATCTTGATGTATTCTGCATATTCGCCGATCTTCTCATTCAACTGATCTTCGGGCACGATGGCATGCAGATACCAGCCCATAGCAGCCAGCACACTATGCCATCCACCAGCACCGATGGTGGTGAAGAGGATGAACTTACCATAGTTCATGCGGGCCAGTCCGGCAGGGATGGATATCAGGTGACGGATCACTGGGACAAAGCGCCCCGTCAGTGTGGCTGCTACACCATGATCATCGAAATATTTCTCGCTCTTTTCCACTTTTTCCTGATTCAGCAGACACATCTTGCCCCATTTGCTGTTGGCAAACTTATAGATGACCGGGCGACCTACATAGAGGGCAACGAAGTAGTTGATGCTGGCACCGACATCTGCACCGAGGGTGGCAAAGAGGATGACCAGAAACACATTGAGTGAACCGCTGGCAGCATGATAGGCTGCGGGGGTGACTACAAACTCAGAAGGTACAGGTACCACCGTACTTTCGAGTAACATCAGTATGAATATGGTGGGATACCACCCGAGACTGTTAAGAATATTGGTAATGAAATTCATGTTTCGTCTTGCTTTTCTAATTGTTTCTTTACATAATCATAATAGTCCTTGGGCTCTATCTCCTTGGGGAAACAGCTGCCAAGAACCAGGCGGGCTTCCTTGGGATTCTTCTCGGTTGCCAGCTTGAGGTATTTCATAAACTCATCGTCTTTCTTCAAATCCAGACAACAGAGCGCCATATAAGAGTAACCGTCTTTCCACTCTTTGTCGACGAGCAGGAAAAATCCTTTCAATAGCCTATACGCAGACTGCACGTAGCGGTTGTCATAGAGCGAGACGATAATGCGCAGCATCGTTCTTGGTGCGTTGCCCGATTTCGACAAGGCATTTCTGAAAGCCGCTTCAGCTTCCTTCGGCCGTTTGTTGGCAAGCAGCACATGGCCTTTGATAATTCCTACATTAATATGGTCGCAGTCCAAAGTGTCGGTCTTATCGAGATAGAAGATAGCGGTCTCTGGCATGTGCAGTTCACTATAGGCGAAGCCCATCTCCTGATAGATCTCTGGGAGATATTGGGAGTCTGGCGTTGATATGGACTCGCCTTTCTTTAATGCATTGATGGCTTCTTCATAGCGTCCCAGATTGACAAGACAGGTACCCTGATGCAGATAGCCGAACTCGTCGTTTCCACTTTTCTCAGAGTATTTCTGGAAGTAGGAAAGGGCGGTCTCGTAATTCTCGAGATTATACAGGCTATTGGCTTTTGAGAGCAGTCCTTCGGGATCATTGGGATCGATGGCGATTGCAAACTCGCTGCTGGTGATGGCTGCGTGATAGTCTTCCCGCATGAATTGTGCACTGGCCAGAGCATTCCAGTAGCGGGTGGAGTAGGGGTTGTGGTCTATCAGTTCGTTGAAGATGCGCTCACTGTCCTGATATTTCCCTAATCCGAAGAGCGTGCGCGCCATCAGTTCCTTGAACTCGTCGGAGTCGTCACCCTGCGATCGGGCAATCCATTCGAAGGCCTTGTCATAGACGTTGTATTCCGAGTAGAGACTGGCCACGTCGTAGACGTAGTCCATCTGTTCATCGGGCATCACCTCTTTCATCCGTTCGCGGAAATGCTCGTCAGCCTCTTCTTCCTTACCCTCGCAGATGAGGATTTCATTCCTCAGGTAGAAGGCCTCTATAGCGTCGGCAGCCTCGATACGATCCGCATAGTCATTGGCGGTCTCGTAATCTCTCACCGACAAAGCTTCACGCGCTTTGTAGAGTAAAGGCCCGACGGCATCGGGGTTAAATTCCAAAGCGAGGTTCACTGCCTCATCGGCTTCTTCCTGATGACCGTTATACTGATACCAATCAGCGATGTCAGCCAAGTCATCGGCATCCATATAAATCGGATGCCCTGACTTGACTGACTCTTCGTATTGTCTCAGGATCTCTTGGAAATCCTTGCTTTTGAAATATTCGAGATCGTCTGTTTGCATGTGTGATGATCAAACTTTCAGACCTACCGTCTTGTTGAAGACAGGATGCTCTGGTGTGGAGTCTGAATCGGGTGTGAAGTAGCCGATACGCTGGAACTGCAGATAGGTAAGTGGTTTCATCTGGGCAGCATAGGGCTCAATGTAACATTCTTTCAGTATGTTCAGCGAGTTGGGGTTGATCATCTGCTTCATGGCTGTCACAGCGTCACAGTTCTGTGCCTCACGGATAGCAGCCATCTCGTCACGGGGATTCTCCACCTTCCACAAACGGTCATAGAGGCGTACTTCAGCCTTCACCGCGTGCTGGCAGCTCACCCAGTGGAGTGTCTTGCCCTTGATCTTACGGTTTGAACCAGGCATACCGCTACGCGATTCTGGGTCATAGGTGCAGTAGATAGTGGTTACGTTGCCGTTCTCATCTTCGTCGCAAGGATGCTCCTCATCGCATTTGATGATGTAGGCATTCTTCAGGCGTACCTCCTTGCCTGGAGCCAGTCGCATGAACTTCTTCTCTGCTTCCTTCATGAAGTCGTCGCGCTCAATCCAGATTTCACGGCTGAACTCAACAGTATGCGTGCCGTCTGCCTCGTTTTCGGGATTGTTGATGGCTGTCAGTTGCTCAATCTGTCCCTCAGGATAGTTGGTGATGACCACCTTAACTGGATCGAGGACTGCCGACACGCGAATGGCGCGATTGTTCAGATCGTCGCGAACAGCACTCTCCAGCAGCGCCATCTCGTTCAGAGCGTCATAAGTGGTATAGCCGATCTTATCAATAAACTTAATAATGCTCTCAGGGCTGTATCCACGACGGCGGAAGCCGCAGATAGTTGGCATACGAGGATCATCCCATCCGCTGACGAGCTTCTCATTCACCAGTGCCAGCAGGTTGCGCTTCGACATCAGTGTGTAGCTCAGGTTCAGTTTGTTGAACTCCGTCTGGCGTGGGCGGTTGTCCTCAATGTTATCCGTCTCACCTTTCCATTCCTTCATCCAGGTAACGAACAGGTCGTAAAGGGGACGATGCTCCACGAACTCCAGTGTACACCAGGAATGGGTGACGCCCTCCAGATAGTCGCTCTGGCCGTGGGTGAAGTCGTACATCGGGTATGCGTTCCACTTGTTGCCTGTACGGATATGGGGGATGTTCAGTACACGGTAGATCAGCGGGTCGCGGAAAAGCATATTGGGATGAGCCATATCGATCTTCGCACGGAGCACGAGAGTTCCTGGCTCACACTTACCACTGTTCATGTACTCGAAGAGTTTCAAGTTCTCCTCGATGGGACGATCACGATAGGGACTGTTGGTTCCTGGACTTGTGGTCGTTCCTTTCTGCTGGGCAATCGCCTCCGAACTCTGCTCGTCGACATACGCACGTCCCTGCTGGATGAGCCATACGGCAAAGTCCCAAAGCTCCTGGAAATAGTCGCTGGCATAATAGATGTTGGCCCACTGGAATCCCAGCCACTTGATATCGTTCTCGATGCTCTCGATATATTCGGTATCCTCCTTGATGGGGTTGGTGTCGTCGAAACGGAGGTTACACTGACCACCGTATTTCTTGGCCAGTCCGAAGTCGATGGCGATGGCTTTGGCGTGTCCGATGTGCAGATAGCCATTAGGTTCTGGTGGGAAACGGGTCTGCATTCTACCTCCGTTTTTACCCTCAGCCAGGTCATTGATGACCTTCTGCTCAATGAAACTCACTGACTTCTTCTCCTCACTTTCGTTTATGATTTTCTCTTCCATAAATCTGCTTGATTATATTTGTGGCTGCAAAATTACTATTTTTTTCTGAAACTCCTTTCATTTTTATATTATTTCATTATTTCATTTTTACATTTTTACATTTTACTTAATGCCTCGCTCATTGAGAGCCTTCGAGTAGCGAGCGGCATTACGAAGATGCTCTGAATAGCTGACGGCGAAATTGTGCGTTCCCGAGAAGTCCTCCTTGGCGCACATATATAGATAGTTGTGGGGCACTCTGTTGAGCACTGCGTCGATACCAGCGATCGAGGCAATCTTGATGGGGCCTGGGGGCAGACCTACGTTGCGGTAGGTATTATAGGGACTGTCGAAGGTGAGCATGTCGTGATAGATGCGCTTCAGGGCGAAGTTCTTCAAGGCGAACTTCACGGTGGGGTCAGCCTGTAGGGGCATACCCTGCTTGATGCGGTTCAGATACATGCCTGCTATCATGGGCTTCTCTGCATTATTGGCTGTCTCCTCGTCGATGATGCTGGCAAGTGTGCACACTTCGTTGGGTGTCAGTCCGATGGCTGAGGCTTTCTTCGTGCGCTCGTCATTCCAGAAGTGCTGATGCTCTTTCTTCATGCGCTCCATCAGGTTCTCGATGCTGGTGTTCCAGTAGACCTCATAGGTATTGGGTACAAACAGACAAGCGATAGTGGCTGTGTCGCATCCGTAGCGCTGGCAGAAGTCGTTGTCCTGCAACAAGATGGCGAGTGCCGTACTGTCTACCATCAGTTTCCTGCCCAACGAACCAGCCAGGCGATCCATCGTACGACTTTCCGGAATCGTCAGCATGACGGGTTCCTGATGACCGTTCTTCAGGTTGCGGAATACGGTGATGGCATTCTCGCC
The DNA here is from genome assembly GCA_900318395.1 of uncultured Prevotella sp. GTDB lineage: Bacteria > Bacteroidota > Bacteroidia > Bacteroidales > Bacteroidaceae > Prevotella. Next base: position 11,195 of record ONKL01000002.1, on the reverse strand, counting down.
AGGTTTGATGGCATAGCGACCGCTTCTGATCTTTTCGGCATAGCCACTGTGGCGGGCCAGCATCTTGAAGGCTGTGATGGCTGGCTCCGAAGCGATAGGCAGCAGCTTGTTGCTCACGGAGTCCAGATTGTCGTTGTCGTCGATGTAGACGTACTGGGTGTCCTCTGATGTCGAGAAACCGCTCATGAGATAATAATAGAACACTCCAACGGCAGCCAGCAGACAGACTGCTATGGCTATCAGATAATGCTTCTTCTTCATGTTTTGACTTTCTGATTCTTGGAAAATTGCTGCAAAGTTACGAAAAGTCGGGCGCAAAACAAAGAAAGTTATGAAAAAACTCTCTACTCTTTCCTTTTAATGACTATTTTTTTGTACCTTTGTGGCAAATTCATTGCTTATGAAACTGAAGTTTACTATCCAATATGGCACTCAGTGGGGTGAAAACCTCTATGTGTGTATCACTTACAGGAGTAATGACGGGAATGAGAAAACCAATCGCCTGATGATGGCAACCTCTGATGGTTGGCATTGGGAATTGGAGGCCTCTGCCCTTGAGTCGCGCCATCATCCCATCTCCTCTTTCTCCTATTATTATCAGGTGGAGGATGCTGAGGAGCGTGTGCTGCGTCGTGAGTGGACGGTGATTCCTCGTTGTTATTACTTCGATTCCTCCAAGAATTACGTGATGGCTGACCAGTGGCGAGAGATTCCGCTCCAGTATCATCTCTATACCAATGCCTATCTGACGACTATGCAGCGCAACAGAGACGAACAGGTCGAAGCCCTGCGTGTCCCCCTTTACCGCAAGACCATTCTCTTCCGTGTGTCGGCTCCTCAACTCCAGAAAGGGCAGTCGCTGGCCGTCATCGGCAATCATCCTGCCATAGGTAGCTGGAATGTGGCCCGATACCTGAAGATGGAGTATATCGGCCGCTACGAGTGGCTGTTGTCTGTGAATGTCGACGCCGTGTTCCTGCCTATAGAATATAAATATGTGGTAATCGATGATGCGACCCATGCTTTGCTCGCTTGGGAGGAAGGCGATAACCGCACGACGGAGGGCATGCTGCCACCCGATCAGATGCAGATCCCTGACGGCACAGTACTCGTGGCCTATGGTGAGGCATTCAGACTCAAGGAACATACTTGGCGCGCAGCTGGTGTCGTCGTGCCTGTATTCTCACTTCGCAGTGAGCACTCTTATGGTGTGGGCGATTTCGGCGATCTCCGCAGAATGGTCGATTGGGCTGTGGCTACGGGGATGAAGGTGATTCAGATACTGCCTGTCAACGATACGACAGTCAGTCATACCTGGAGCGACTCTTATCCCTATAACATCGTTTCGGCCTTTGCCCTTCATCCGCATTACATCGATCTTGAGGCACTGGGCAAGTTGAAGAACAAAGCTCGTATGACGGCCTATCTTCGTCAGCGCCAGGAACTTAATGCGCTTGGCTATAGTGATTATGAAGCCGTCGATCGCGTGAAGTTGGCTTATGTCCAGGAGTATTTTGATGAGCGTGGACAGCAGACGCTCGACTCGAAGGAGTTTAAACTGTGGTATGAGGATAATCAGGATTGGCTTGAGCCTTATGCCGAGTGGTATGCAGAAAACTTCTCACTCTTCACGCTTCACGCTTCTCTCATCTACTTCCTTCAGTATCACCTCCACCTCCAGTTGAAGGCGGCAGCTGATTATGCGCGCCAGCATGGGGTGTTCATCAAGGGCGATGTGCCTATCGGTGTCAATCGCGAGAGTGTCGAGACGGCCACTCATCCTGAGCTTTTCCATCTCAACGCATCGGCGGGTGCACCTCCTGACAATTTCTCGCCGAATGGTCAGAACTGGGGCTTCCCCACCTATCATTGGAGTTTAAAGATGAATGCACGCAAATCGTCTCTGAGCTCTAAGCCGTCAACTCTGAACTTGATAGACTGGTTCCATCGCCGTCTGCGCTGGATGGAGCAGTATTTCGATGCCATCCGCATCGATCATGTGCTGGGGTTCTTCCGTATCTGGGAGATTCCTGTGGATGCAGTCTTCGGGCTCTTGGGACATTTCTCGCCTGCCATCCCGATGACCGTTGGCGAGATAGAGTACTTCGGTCTGCCTTTCCGCAAGGATCTCTTTACCCGCCCGTTTATTAATGATCGTGTGCTGGAGCGCCTCTTCGGCATGCATGCCCCTTATGTCCGCGACAACTTCCTCATCCTGCGAGGCTATGGGCTCTATGACCTCAAGGCCGAGTATGACACCCAGTTGAAGGTGCGCCGATTCTTCGAGGGTAAGAACGATGAGAACAGTCTCTGGATTCGTGACGGTCTCTATCGGCTCATCAGCGATGTGCTCTTCCTCGAAGATCCTGAACAGCCTGAGATGTATCATCCGCGTATCGGCGTCTTTGGCGAACCTGTCTACGAGGCTCTTAACAATGAGGATAAAGATGCCTTCATGCGACTCTACAATAATTATTATTTCCAGCGCCACAACTTCTTCTGGGGCGATCAGGCGATGCACCGTCTGACGGATGTCTTCGGCGATAGCCGCATGCTTTGTTGTGCTGAAGATCTCGGTATGCTGCCCGATTGTGTGCCGTCTGTGCTCGACAGTCTGCGAATCCTGACACTTGAGATTCAGTCGATGCCCAAGCAGAGTGGCTATGAGTTCGCCCATCTCGATGGCAATCCTTATCGCAGTGTGGCCACCATCTCTACTCACGATATGCCGCCTCTACGGCTCTGGTGGGAGGAGAGTCCTGAGCGCACTCAGCGTTATTATGTCACGATGCTGCAGAAGCAGGGGCGTGCCCCAGAGCATCTGCCAGCCCATCTGGCTGAGGAGATGATTGCCCGTCACCTCTATTGTCCCTCGATGTTCTGTCTGCTGTCCATACAGGATTGGCTGGCAATGGACAGTGAGTTGCGTTCGAAGAATCCCCGTGAGGAGCGCATCAACGTGCCCAGCGATCCTTATAACCAGTGGAAATATCGCATGAACATTACCATCGAGGAACTGTTGAAGGCGGATAAATATAATAATAAGGTACGTACGATGATTACGCGAAGTAAAAGGTAAAAAAGTAAAAAGGTAAAATAGTAAAAAGTGTTTTCGACTTATATTTTTGATTTAGACGGTACGCTGCTCGATACGTTAAGTGATCTGGCTGCGGCTGTGAATTATGCGCTTCGCTCACACGAGATGCCTGAGCACTCTCTTGACGATGTGCGCCGTTTTGTGGGCAATGGGGTTCGTAAACTGATGGAGCGCGCTGTCCCTGATGGTACTGAGAATCCAGATTTCGATGCCGCCTTCGCTACCTTCCGACAGTATTATATGGCTCACTCACTCGATACCACTCGTCCTTATGAGGGTATTCCCGAGACGCTCGCAGCCCTCAAGGCGCGTGGCTGCCATCTGGCGGTGGTGAGCAATAAGATGATGGCTGCCACCCAGGAGCTCTGCCAGCATTTCTTCCCTGATACCATCGAGGTGGCGATAGGCGAGAACGAGGCTGCGGGCATCCGTAAGAAGCCTGCGCCCGATACCGTCTTTGCTGCCCTAAATGCCCTAAATGCTCTAGTCTCTCCTAGGTCTACCCTAGGATATCATAGGAGCAACATAGGACATCCTAGGCAGTCTTCCGCCGTCTACGTCGGCGACAGCGATGTGGATATCGAGACTGCTCGCCATGCAGGTATCCCTTGCATCAGTGTGCTCTGGGGCTTCCGCGATCGCGACTTCCTGATAAAGCATGGAGCGAAGACTTTCATCTCCGCTCCATCAGAACTCTTATCTCTTTAATCGTAATCCTATTAAAGCTGCTGCAGCCTTGCGATGTATTTCCCAAGGATGTCGAACTCCAGGTTGACTACCGAGCCGATCTGGATGTCGCAGAAGTTCGTGTGCTCGAAGGTGTAGGGGATAATGGCTACCTGGAAGGTATTCGACGTTGGGTTGCAGACTGTCAGCGACACGCCGTTGACGCATACCGAACCCTTGTCGACCGTGAAATAACCGTTCTTGGCCATCTCGCGATCCTCAGGATACTCAAACGTGAAGTACGTGCTCCCGTCGGCATCCTTCATGTCAATACACTTAGCCGTCTCGTCGACGTGCCCCTGGACAATATGGCCGTCGAGCCTGCCGTTCATCAGCATCGAGCGCTCCACGTTCACCTTGTCGCCCACCTTCAGCAGTCCGAGGTTCGAGCGGTCGAGCGTCTCCTTCATGGCTGTTACCACATACGTGCCGTTCTCGATCTTCACAACAGTCAGACAGACACCATTATGAGCCACGCTCTGGTCGATCTTCAGTTCGTCGACGAAAGAGCATTTCAACGTAAAATCAATATTCTCGCGGTCTTTCTTAATTGCTACAACGGTAGCAAACTCTTCAATAATCCCAGAAAACATACCTGAAATATAATGTTTTAATGTTTAATCTTAAATTATAAATGTTTAATGTAAAAAACGGGTACGTGCCGATGATTTGGTGAAAACTCCTGTTTCACAAGATATGGGTGCTCCCTGCTGTTGTAATCCACCGGCATTGCTGCTCTCCTCCTGGAGGATCATCGTGGCCCGCCATTGGCAAGGGAAACGGTCCCAAAGATTTATTTTAATGTAGAGTATCCCGATCTATGCGGCACGACCCGTTATTTGGTGCAAAGATAAGCAAATTTCGCTAATCCTCCAAACCTTTTAGCTTTTTTTATTCTTTATTTGGCTGCCTTTGAGCGTATCCGGTAGTAGATGAACAGCGCAAGCCCTATCAGCAGCAGTCCATAGATGATCAGCGCAGGCGTCGACAACAGCCATAATGACGGCACAATGACCTCCATCGTACGGATGTCGTACTGGTCGGGCGACTCCAGCAGATAGGCCTTGACCTTGAAGGTGTAAGTGCCTGCTGGCAAGCCGCTATAGGTGGCCGTGCGCTCCCTGTCGGCATTCATCCAGTCCTTATCATAGCCCTCGAGCATATACTGATAGTGAACGCGGTGCTGCAGCTGATAGTTCAGCGAGGCGAAACGGAAGGTGATCTCTCCGTTGCGGTCGGGCAGTTTCACGCTTCTTCTGCTGGGCACGTAGTAGTCGAAGGTCTTGTTCAGGCGCGGACTCTGTACGTCGCCGTTGATGAGGAAGTCGGTGATCTGCAGCTTCAGCAGCGATCCGCTCGAAGCCATCAGCTTCTTCAGATCTACCAGGTAGTAGCCGTCGAGTGTACCAAACAGCAAGTCACCATTGCCCATCGTGACGGCTCCGCCCTCTGAGATCACCGTCTCGTCGACGCCGTCGAGATAAGAGAAGGGGGTGATGACCTTTGTGGCGATATCAAACGAACAGAGGATATGCTCGGTAGCGAACCAGGGGTTGCCCCTCTGGTCGAAGGTGATGCTGCGTATCTCTTCTGAGGGGATGCCGTCATGCGCACCGTAGTTGTCGAAGAGCCAGGTATCACCTTTCTTGCCTATGGTGTGGGACAGGCCTCCACCATTGCTACCCAGCCACATCGTACCCTTCGCGTCGCACTTCATGCAGACGATGTCGTTGCTCATCAGCATCTGGTTACCCTCTTCTGGCATCTTCAGCTTCTCGACGTTCACCTTATTATTTTTATAGGAGAGGATGAGGATGCCGTCGGTCGTTCCTGCCCAGACGTTACCTTCGTTGTCGATGGCGATGGTTCTTACCTTCATGTGCGAGCTCTTGGGATAGTCTTTCATCCCGTTGGCAGGACTCAGGAAGGTGGGGTTGTCGATGGCCTCGCGAGGTAGCAGGTTCACACCGCCGCCATAGGTGGCTATCCAGATGTTGCCCGATTTGTCTTCGATGGCCATATAGGTTCCGTTGTGGCTCAGGCTCTGGGCGTTGCCGACTTCGTGGTGGTAGTTCTTCAGTGTCCAGCCGTTGCCCGATGGTGTCATGTGGTAGATTCCATAGTCCTTCGAGGCGAGCCAGTAGTTGCCTTTCGAGTCTTTCGATATGCCGTAGAAGCGTCCCAGCGGCTTGCCGTCAGAGTCTTTCGTGATCACTTCGCGACGCCCGTCGTCATAGTTCAGGAAGAGTGAGCTGTGCTTGTTGCCGATCAGCAGCAGTTTGCGCTGCGTGTCGTATAGCATGGCTCTGATCTCGTTCTCAGTGGGGTAGGTGGGATTGGCCACAGGCCTGATGCGCACGATGTTGTCTTTCTGCAACTCGAGTTTCTCCAGTCCGCGTCGGCTCGTCGACTCCCATACCACGCCTTCGGGCAGCTCTAAGGCTGCATAGACGGTGTTCGAGAGGTTCCAGGGGTTGCTGGGGTCGTTGTGGAAATACTCCACCTCGTCGGTCTCTCGGTTGTAGTAGCCGTAGCCGCCGTGATTCATGCGTACCCACACCGTACCGTTGTTCTCCGTGAACTTACCCACGCGCCCGTCGAGCTCTGGTCCTGGCACTACCTGTCGGAACAGTTTTTCCTTGCCCGTCTTCGGATTCAGGCACGAGGCTCCTGGGCGTGTGTCGCAGAACCAGATGAGTCCCTGACTATCTATGTAGACGGTGATGATCGATAGTCCGGTAGCTGTTCTGATGGTCTTGGGCTCCTGTCCGTAGGCATACGAGAAGATCTTGCCGTCGGCAGTAGCCGCGTAGATGTTGAAGCCGTTCGAATCGAGACTGGTGATCTTCTCGCCGGCGAGGATGCCTTTGCTCTCCAGCGCGAGATCGTTTTTGTCGAGCCTGCGGATGCCGTCGTCGGTTCCCAGCCAGATGTCGCCCTGATAGCCCTCGGCCATACTTGTGATGCGGAGCCCGTTGATGGGCACAAGGTTACGGCTGAGCCCCTTACGGTCGAGCTTGAAGATGTAGAGGCCAATGCCCTCGATGCTCACCAGTACGTCGCCTGAGCTTGTCACCAGCAGCGGACTGTTCGTGCGATATTCCTCAGAGCCTATCACGCCGTCGAATGGATTCATGAATTTGTCGGATTGGCGTTCGAGCACGAACACACGGCGGTCGTACATGTCGAGCCAGATGTTCTGACTCTGGTCGATGGCCATCTCCGAGATGCGGTTGTGCAGATTCTTCACACCACTGCCGTTACCTGTCTTATAGTTGAAGAAGTGGTAGCCGTCGAAGCGCGACAGTCCGTTCCAGGTGGCGATCCACAAGTAGCCGTAGCTGTCCTGCGCCAGTCCTGAGATGACGTTGCTGCAGAGGCCGTCGTCGGTAGAGTAGTGCGCTCTGGTGGCCTTGATCTGCTGGGCGCTGGCATGGGCCACGATTAATGCCAGGAGGCTAATTGTTAATAGATATCTTTTCATCTTGTAAGTTTAGCTCTATCAAGTAATAACTTTGCAAAGTTACGAAAAATTTTTCTAATAAAAGAATATTTCGTCGATTATTTTTGCATTTTCCGATAATTCTTTTTACCTTTGCATGAAATAATATCAGAATGCCTTATGACTAAGAAAATTTGTATACTTGCAGGTGCAAGACCGAACTTTGTGAAAGTGGCGCCTCTCGTCAGGGCCATCAGCGGCTCTGCTGAGGCTGAGTGCCTGCTCGTCTATGCGGGCTGTGAGGATGATCCCACGCTCGAAGCTTCGCTCTTCGACGATCTCCAGATGCCTCGTCCGCAGTTCTTTCTCGGTGTCGACTCCGTGAGTCTCAATGAGATCACCAGCCGGGTGATGGCTCAGTTCGACGCCTTCCTCAACGATCATCCTGTCGATGTGGTGATTGTGGTCGATGATCTGGCCTCGACGATGGCTGCAGCGATTGTCACGAAGAAGCGTGCCATCCGTCTGGCTCATCTCGTGGCGGGCACGCGTTCATTTAATATCAATATGCCGAAGGAGATCAACCGCCTCGTTATCGATGCCCTCAGCGACTACCTCTTCACGGCTGGTGTCCGCTCTACGGGTGTGGCTACGCGCGAACAGTCTGAGCAGTCGCAGACCTTTATGGTGGGCAATATCCTCATGGATACGCTGCGGTTCAACTATGGGCGCTTCAAGCGGCCTGCTGCGCTGCCTGATATCCGTGAGGGTGCGTATATCGTCTTCACGCTCAATCGTAAGGCGCTCATCGCCGACACAGAGAATCTCGGACGTATGCTCAAGGCCATCAGCGAGGCTGCCGGCGACGTGCCCGTCATCGCTCCTCTGCGTCTGGAAACTGCCAAGGTGGTCTCTACTCTCGTGCCTCAGGATTCTAAGTTCTTACTGATGGGTGCGCTCAGCTATCTGGAATTCGGCTGGTTGACGGCTCACGCCAAGGGCATCATTACCGACTCGGGTAATGTCGCTGAGGAGGCTACGTTCAACAGCGTGCCTTGTATCACGCTCAACGACTACACGGAGCATCAGGAGACGGTTTCTGTGGGTTCTAATGTCCTTGTGGGCGAAGACCCTGAGAAGCTCCGCGCTGCTGTCGCTCAGATGGTGGCTGGCACCTGGAAGAAATCCGCCCTCCCTGATCGCTGGGACGGCCGCACCGCCGACCGCATCCTCCAGATTCTTCTTTCTTAGATAATAAGAACAAAAGGAACATATTTTTAAGATAATAAGAACAAAAGGAACATAAATTTTTAGGAAGAATAGCAAAAAAATTAAGGCTGCGCATTTTGAGGGCGTAGCCTTAATTTTGTTCTTATGTTCTTATTATCTAAAATAAATATGTTCTTATGTTCTTCTGTCTAAAAATAAGTTCTTCTGTCTGAAAACCATCAATAGTTCTCGGCTTTGACTTGGAAGTAGGCCTGGGGATGGTCGCAGACGGGACATACCTCGGGAGCCTTCTTGCCTACGACGATGTGACCGCAGTTGGCACACTGCCAGATGACATCACCGTCCTTTGAGAACACGCGCTCCTTCTTGATGTTGTCGAGCAACTTACGGTAGCGCGCCTCGTGCTCCTTCTCGATCTTTGCAACGCCCTCAAATTTCTCGGCTATCTCGTCGAAGCCCTCCTCGCGAGCCTCCTTTGCCATACGGGCATACATGTCAGTCCACTCGAAGTTCTCGCCGTTGGCTGCTGCCTCGAGGTTCTCGGGCGTCGACTTGATGCTGCCGCCCTCCAGCAGCTTGAACCACATCTTGGCGTGCTCCTTCTCGTTGTTGGCTGTCTCCTCGAAGATGGCTGCTATCTGTACGTAGCCGTCTTTCTTGGCCTTCGATGCCCAGTAGCTGTACTTGTTGCGTGCCTGACTCTCGCCTGCGAATGCTTCCTGCAGGTTCTTCTCTGTCTTTGTTCCTTTTAATTCTTTCATAATCGTATTTGTTTAAAATATTGAACCATTCTCTGATGAAATGTTATAACGGTATCCACATCCAGAAGGTCGAGCCCTTGTCCTTGCCCTCAGACGTCATGCCGATGTCGCCGTGACTGGCATTGGCGAAAGCCTTGCAAATCGACAGTCCCAGACCGGTTCCCTGGATATAGTCGTTCACTTTGTAGAAGCGTTCGAAGAGCTTCGGCTGAATCTCCTGGGGGACGCCTTCGCCCGTGTCCTCGCAGTAGATGTAGAGCCCGTTGCGCTGCTCGCCGTCGCTGTCTCTCGCCTCCAGCCGGTAGCCCAGCTTGATATGTCCCTGATGGGTATATTTCACGGCGTTGGTGACGAAGTTGGTGATGACTTGCGACACGCGCCCGGGGTCGACCTTGATCGGCAGGGTGGTGTAGGGATTGTCTTTGATGAACTCCACTCCCGGTGTCTGCACTCTGGGGCGGAGCGACTCGAACCACTCGTTGAACGACTTGGCAAAGTCGACATCGACGGGCTCTATGCTGATCTGCCCTGTCTCCAGCGACGATGCCGTAAGAATATCGTTCACCAGTCGCAGCAGCATGTCGCAGTTGTTCTTGATGATCTGTATCGACTCCTTCTTCTCCTCCGACGTCGTCAGCATCGAGAGCACCTCCGAGAAGCCCACGATGGCATTGATGGGGGTACGTATCTCGTGCGTCATGTTGGCTAGGAAGAGACTCTTCGCCTCGCCCGACTCCTTGGCGCGCTGGGTCTCTTGGCGCAGCAGATCCTGCTTGTGCATCAGGTCGTTGATGTTTCGCCATACACCGAAGGCGCCCTTCAGCTGTCCGTTCTTGTCAAACTCGGGGATGCAGTTGATCTGTACCCATTGCGGCTCGGTGTTATTCTGGGTCACCAGCGGATGCATCTGGCCTACGTACACCAGCGGTTCGCGCAGGGCCTCTTCCGGGTTCGAGAGGGCTTTCACGAAGTCTTCCTCCTGATCGACGAAGATCTTCCGAATCTGCTTCAGGTCGAAAGAGCGTTCGACGGTGTTCAGGCCGCTGTAGAACTCCAGGACGTTGCGGTCGAGGCTGATGCGCCACGTCTGCATCTTCGAGGCCTCCAGCATGTAGCGCAGCTCGGCCTCGTAGTTCTTGATCGACTCGCTCATCTTCTGCATCCTGGCGTCGTTCTCCATCACGTTGAGATACATGTTGCGCTCCTCCGTGATGTCGTTGGCCGTCACTGAGAGATACATCAGCTGTCCGTCCTCGTCGTAGATGGGGTGAACGCTGATTTCCAGATACACATACATGTTCTTCTCGGGTACGATGCTCAGTGAGCAGGCCCAGTAGTCTTCGGGATGGTAGCGGTCGAGCACCTCGTTGAACGGCATCATGTCGAAGAGGTTCACCTTATAATAGAACTCATTTTCTATATCTTCCTCGAAGTTACAGATCTTGCGCATGATGCGGTTGGAGTCGAGCAGCCAGCCGTCGGGTGAATAGAACGACTGCCCGATGATGGAATTCTCGAAGACGGTCCAGTATCGCTTCGACAGCCGCTCAATCTCGCGCTCCTTGCTTTTCGTTTCTGTCTCATCGATCAATGTGGTAATGATGCTCACGGGCTTGCCGTCCTCAAACTCGGTGAGGGCGTGCCCGTGGATGTCGCGCCATATCGGGGCGCCCTGGCCTCCAAGGTTGGCGTTCCAGCGGTAGTGCCATTCTGCTTCTGTCTCGCTGCCGCTTCTCATGCGCTCAACCTGAGAGCGGAACTGTTCCAGGTCGTCGGGATGGAAGCCAGCGAAATACGCCTCGATGCCCATTTCCTCACCAAACACAGCCTTTCCGAACAGGTCGTACACGCGGTTATCCTTCAGGTCAAGGCACACCACGTGGTTGCCGCTGATGTCGAGTGCCATCTGCATCGCCTGCTGCTCGTCAAACATATTCTT
>ONKL01000089.1 GCA_900318395.1 uncultured Prevotella sp. | reverse complement strand
ACATGAAGAAACACAGAAGCAGCGTCATCACGTCTGACATAGGCGTCATGTCAATCCAGATGTCTTTTTTCTGTATCTTAATTTTAGCCATACTAAAACTGATTTAAAGAGTTTTAAATGGTTATAAAATTAAGCCTCGTTGTGGTTAGAATCGTATGTTGCAGCGATAGTGAAACCAATCTCGTCGAGTGCGTAGGTCAGCTTGTCGATCTTGTTTGAGAAGAAGTTGTAAACAACGGTAGCAACCCAAGAGGTCAAAATACCAGAAGCTGTGTTAACGAGGGCCTCAGAAATACCTGCAGACAGAGCCATAGAGTCAGCACCACCACCAGCAGACAGAGCCTGGAATGATCCGATCATACCGAGCACAGTACCGAACAGAGCGGTCAGAGTACCCAGAGATACGATGGTAGCAACCATTGGCATGTTCATCTGAAGAGTAGGCATCTCAAGCTGTGTTGCCTCCTCGTGAGCCTGCTGGATCTTTGCAATCTTTGCAGCCTTCTTCAGGGTGTCGTCAGTCTCAACTGTCTGATACATGTTGATTGAAGCCATTACTACGTTACCTACAGTACCCTGCATCTTGTTGCAGAGATCCTTTGCCTTTGCGAAGTCCTGAGCCTTGATGGCATTCTTAACCTCAGCAGTGAACTTAGCGAGGTTCATCTTACCAGAAGCTGTGCGGATTGCAAAGAAACGCTCGATACCGAGGCAGATAACGGTGAAGAGAAGGGTAAGGATAAGACCTACAACGAAACCTCCCTTATACACTGTACCGAGAAGGTTTGCAGGGTGACCTGAACGGTCGCCGCCAATGAAGTTGTCGGGGTTACCCATTACGAAGTACCAAACACCATAACCTGCACAAGCGCAGATAACGAGAATGATCCATGCAGCTTTAACACCTTGGAAGCCCGATTTTTTAGCTGGGGCTGCAGCCTTTGTTGTTGTTGCCATAATTGAATTTTAATTTTTTAGTTATTAAAAATTTGAGTTTGTAAATGTTCAGTTTTAAGCGAGTTACATCCCTTTTGGGTAGTTTGTTTGCCTAGTGAACTTGAATTCACCTCGCAAAGATAGCAATTTCGCCCGTTATAAAAGACGAATTAATAACTTTTAACTTAGAATTTATTGATTTATTTCAATTTTGCCACTGTGTCGGCAATTCGTTTCATCGCTTCTTTGATGTTCTCGTCACTTGTGGCGTAGCTCATACGGAAGCAGTCTGGGTCGCCAAAAGCATCTCCTCCGACGGTGGCCACATGACCTTTTTCGAGCAGGTACATCGCGAAGTCGGTAGAGTTGTTGATCGTGGTCTCGCCGTCGCTTTTGCCATAGAAACTGCTGCACTTGGGGAAGAGGTAGAAGGCACCCTCAGGCACATTGACCTCCAGACCGGGAATCTCCTTGGCCAGCTTTACGATGAGGTCGCGACGGCGCTCGAACGCCTGGCGCATGTCCTCGACACACTGCTGATCGGAGATATAGGCGAACTCGGCAGCCTTCTGGCTGACTGAGCATGGACCGCTTGTATATTGGCCTTGTAGTTTGTTGCATCCTTTCACAATCCACTCGGGGGCTGCGATATATCCGATGCGCCAGCCGGTCATAGCGTAGGCTTTCGACACACCATTGACGATGATCGCACGCTCCTTCATGCCTGGGAACTGGGCAATCGACTCGTGCTTGCCCACATAATTGATATGCTCATAGATCTCATCGGCCAGAACGTAGAGATCCTCATGGCTGAGAATCACATCGGCCAGAGCCTTCAGTTCCTCCTTGCTGTATACGCTACCTGTAGGGTTGCTGGGCGAGCAGAGGATGAGCATACGGGTCTTGGGGGTGATAGCTGCTTCGAGCTGGGCGGCTGTCATCTTGAAATTCTGTTCGAAACCGGCTTCCACGATGACTGGCTTACCACCTGCCAGCAGTACCATCTGGGGATAGCTCACCCAATATGGGGCAGGGATGATGACTTCCTCGCCTTCATCGACCAAAGCCATCACGGTGTTGCAGACACTCTGCTTGGCACCGTTGGATACCAGTATCTCGTTGACACTATAGTCGAGCTGGTTCTCGTTCTTCAACTTGGCCACGATGGCTTTGCGAAGATCGGGATAGCCTGGTACGGGTGAATATTTGGAGTAATTGTCGTCTATAGCCTTCTTTGCAGCTTCCTTGATGGCATCGGGGGTATTGAAGTCGGGTTCACCGACGCTCATATTGATAACATCGATTCCCTGTGCCTTCATTTCGGAACTTTTCTGTGACATTGCCAGCGTTGCTGATGGGGCTAAACGCTGCAGACGATTGGATAATTTTGCCATGTTTCTAAAAATTTTGTGCAAAAGTAAGCATTTTAATTGTGAATCCGCAAGAAAAACGGCACTTTTTCGCTTTTTAGGGCGAAATAGTGACATTCTGCGTATTATTTCAGGTGGAGAAGATGACCCATGCGATTCTTTTTTGTCTCGAGGTAACGCAGGTTATAGGGATTAGGCGTCACTTCGATGGGTACGTTCTCGATGATTTCCAGTCCGTATGCCTCCAGTCCTACGCGCTTCACTGGGTTGTTGGTCAGCAGGCGCATTTTGTGGACGCCCAGGTAGCGCAGCATCTGTGCACCGCAGCCGTAGTCGCGCTCATCAGGCTTGAAACCCAAGTGTACGTTGGCATCAACGGTGTCGAGTCCCTCTTCCTGAAGTTTATAGGCGGCAATCTTGTTCATCAGTCCGATACCGCGACCTTCCTGCTGCATGTAGATGACCACGCCCTTGCCTTCCTGTTCGATGGCCTGCATGGCCTTGTGGAGCTGCTCGCCGCAGTCGCAGCGCTTCGATCCCAGGATGTCGCCCGTCATACAAGAAGAATGTACGCGCACGAGGATGGGTTCGTCTTCCTTCCACTCACCCTTGATGAGGGCAAGGTGTTCGAGACCTGTGCTCTTCTGACGGAAGGGGATCAGTCGGAAATGACCGTAATCGGTAGGCATGTCTACCTCTTCGCCCACTTCGATGAGCGACTCCTTCTTCAGGCGGTAGGCAATCATATCCTTGATGCTGATGAGCTTCAGATCCCACTCCTTGGCCAAGACGGCAAGTTCGGGCAGACGAGCCATCGAGCCGTCTTCGTTCATGATTTCCATAAGGGCACCAGCAGGATAGAGGCCTGCCATGCGGCAGAGGTCGATGGTGGCCTCAGTGTGCCCACTGCGACGCAGCACACCATTGTCCTGAGCATAGAGTGGGTTCACATGCCCTGGGCGTCCGAAGGTCTCGGGTTTTGAGTCGGGATCGGCCAGCGCCTTGATCGTCTCGGCACGGTCGTGGGCAGAGACACCTGTCGTGCAACCTTCCAGTTTGTCGACGGTGACAGTGAACGGTGTCCCAAGTACAGAAGTGTTGTCCTGCACCTGATGGGGCAGGTCGAGCTGCTTGCAACGCTCGATGGTGATGGGTGCGCAAAGCACACCTCTTGCATGCTTCAGCATGAAGTTCACCTTCTCGGGTGTGATCAGTTCGGCAGCGATGATCAGGTCGCCTTCGTTCTCACGATCCTCATCATCGACGACAATGACGAATTTGCCAGCCTTGAAGTCTTCAACGGCCTCCTCTATGGTGTTCATTTTGATATTCTCCATTTGTCTATACCTTATTATATATTATATAAGTTCTGTAATACTCTTATTCTTGGTTGTGAGTTCAATGATTCGCGGCAATACGCGATCGGTGGTCGAGCGGATGGCTCGTAGATCTCTGTAGAGCCTGAGTCGGAAGCGGATCATACGGAAATAGAAGAAGATGCCTAATGGCAAGATCAATCCCGCGACGATGTTCATCCACTTGCGGCGGAACGGACGCGTATGAGCGCGGACGGCGATGATGGGGTAGTTGTTGAGCTCGGAAAGGATCAGCTTGTCCTTGGTGTAGCTCAAGTCCTCGATGGCTACCTCGAGCGAATGGTTCAGTTTCTCAATCTCCTGGTCGTCGCCAGCATGGAAGAACACCTTGATGGGGTTAGGCCAGAGATACAGCTTGTGGTTATTGCTGTAAGCCTCGATCTCAAGGTTCACATTGATCAGCAGGTCGGCATCCACATCGTACTTCGGATCCTCGATGATGACTTCCTTACGATAGATATGGCGCTTGGTCCTCAAACCGAGGATTCGCATGAGGATGCTCTTGTAGAGGTCGATGTTGAAGACGACAGAGTCCTTATTGGCCTTATAGGTGAAGAAGACGGCAATAGGTGTCAGTACGGCTGTGGATATCAGCTTGCCAAACCATACAGTCCATTGGTCATCGCGCGCCATGCGCATGCCTGTGTTCTCAAAAATGAAGTAGACGATGAACACCAAGACGGAGATGATGACTGGTATACCCAGTCCTCCCTTGCGGATAATGGCTCCCAAGGGGGCACCGATGAAGAAGAAGATGAGACAAGAGAGCGACAACGTGATCTTGTTGATGGCCTCTATCACATGTGTTCGGTAATATCGGTGTATATACTTGGCGTAATTGGCTTTCATGTCGAGGTCGGTGACGGTGGCCTGGGCGCTGTTGAGTGCCGCTTTCACGGCTATCTGTTTCTGCTCTGGTTTCAGCTTGGCGAAGATGGAGTCGAAATCCACCGACGGATTGGTTGCTTCCTTGATGGCTTTTAGCGAGTCGGCCTTCTCAACCTGCGCCAGACGGAAGAAGTAGGTCTTTCCTTCCCTGTAGAACTGCCATCCCGTCGTGTCGTTAGCCTCGCGGATAGAGTCCATATCGTGGAAGATGCGCTTCATGCCCTTCGCTTTGGCATCGACGTTGTTATCGCTCATGTCAGCCAACTCGAAGTTGCCGTCGAAATCGAGCACAATGTGTTTGGTAGAGAAGGTCTCACGGCGATAAGGCACGTCTGCGTTGCCTGCCACTTCGGATGATCTCATGTTCTCATTCCAAACACCATCGTAGAGTTTCAGCAAGAGGTGTTTCTTCTCTGCCGTCGACTGCATCATACCTGAATCGGCCAGAATGATGGCCTGATCATCGTAGCTGCCCGACTGTCGGTAGATCATGATACCATAGAGCATACCAGTGTTCAGGTCTTTCTTCTGTACATAGATGTTCGTACCTGGGATGCCGTCGTAGAAGATGCCTTCTGGAATCTCCAGTTCTGGGCTCTTCTGTTTCATGGATACCAGAAGCTGGAACAGTTTCTCCTGTGCCATTGGTCCTATCTGATCCTGAAAAGAGTAGGAAACGCCCGCGATGAGACATACGATGACAACCAGTGGGCGAAAGGCCTGCATCAGTGAGATGCCTGCTGCCTTGATGGCGGTCAACTCAGAACTCTCACCGAGGTTTCCAAATGAAATCAGTGAGGAAAGCAGGATGGCCAGAGGGAGCGCCTGAGGTATCAGCATCAGTCCCATATACCAGAAGAACTGTGCCATTACCTCGAGCGAGAGACCCTTGCCTATCAGCTCGTCGACATAGCGCCAAAGGAACTGCATCATCAGCACAAACTGGCAGATGAAGAACGCTCCCACGAACAGCAGTCCGAACTGCTTAGTGATGAATATGTCTAATTTCTTAATTCGGAACATAATCAGCGTGCAAAGTTACGAAAAAAGACGAGAATGAACAAAAATATAGCGTGAAATAACCAAAAAACGAAGATTTAATCAGATTTTTACCCAAAAAATTTTGTGGAATGAATTGCACCCGCTTAACAAAAATGATGGCGGGATAGCTCAGCTGGTTAGAGCGCATGATTCATAATCATGAGGTCGCCGGTTCAATCCCGGCTCCCGCTACAAAAGAAAAGCTCTAAAAATCAAGCAGTTACGAAGATTTCGCAACTGCTTTTTTCTTTTCACGAAGTTGATTCGGGAAAGTAATGGGAAAGTTTACCACTTCTAAATCGCTTTTTTTATCGTGTTCGATTTAGCTGAAATTAAACAGGATTAGCTGCATATTATGGGATTCAAATTGCTCTAATCATAATTTTGGTAACCTGATTTCTCTGTAATTGAGATAAAAGATCAATCCTAATGATCCTCCTAAAAGCAACAATGTAACGAATGGGAGCCATAATATTTCCCATAGTTCACCCCATAAGCATCTGTTGAATGCCGCATACACAGCATAGGCAACGCTATAGATTGTCATTGCTATCATTAGCCAGAAGTTCCACCAAGTGAGAAAGATTCCTTTCTTTGCGCCCAATTCCTTTTTTGCAGTCTTGATTCTTTCATCACAAGCAGAATTGACAGCTTGGATAGTTGATGTCGCATTCTGATTAATTGCCTTGTTAATCTGTTCCGCAATTCCGGTCAGGCTGTCATTCATTGCCTTTGAGATACCATTTGGGAGTTCTCTCAAAAAAGCACTATCCTCTTCCGAAAGGCTGACCACTATATTGTTTTTATAGGTATCAACTTTCTTTGAAAGGTGCTCTATTCTTGATAGTAATTCTGTCTGTCTTTCATCAATGGCCTTGAAGTTCCTCTGCATTTCAAGCACCTTCTCCAGATATTCGTAGTTCTCAACAAGTGCTACTGGATTGTTTGCAGGAGCTTCGCCATTATTCCCTACAGCACTCTGATTTGAAGATACGTCTGTATCATCAAACATGTCTTTAACTTTATTATCGTATTTCATATATTATGCAATTATGTTTTTATACAATTCTATTATTATCTTCTATAGCCTCGTCTCACAGTCTTTCTCGGACAGCTCATAGCAATGGCCTTTGCAATACGTCTTGCACGGAGTAGTTCATCATCGCCATCTTTCTTCTTATGCGGAAGATCATTGTTTCCACCTCCTCCGCCTCCATTAGAGTAATGAGAACCGCCAGGAACCGATAACAATTCGAAAAAGACAAATAGTGAAGTCTCTATCACGTCTTCAAGCACGAACTCGCAGACATCTTCTACTGACTTGAACGTATCCATCATGCCATCGACGATACGCTGAGACACATCAAACGTATAGTGTTCAGGTTCTTTGCCTTCCTCTAAACTGCGGTTAAACTCATAGTGAACCTTCTCTGTGTCAGGATGAACAGGCTCACACACGAAATGATGCCGCATTTCATATTCTTTCTTTGCTTTTTGCTCTGCTTCCTTTCTGGAAACTGCCTCTGCATCAATCTCCTTGTGAAGCTGTTTCCAAGTAGTCATAATCCTGCTGGCAGATAGTTGTCGGCCAATCTCCGAAGCATTATACTTAGAATTACCCCTTTGAATCCTATAGCCTACCACCTTATTATTATTGTCACGCCTCAATTCTACGGAATAACCCCTTTTCTTGATTTCTCGAACAAATAGATCCCAGTCAAACCTGTCCATTGACCTGAGAATATCATAAAGTGCATTTTTGATCTCAGTCTTATGTTCTCTGCTGATTTCCCTTGATTGCTTCCAGCCCATGCTTTGATTAATGCTGTTTGCTGCCATTGAAGCCTTTAAGCCAATAAGATTGGTGTCGTTTATCCCGCCATCGACTGTGAAGCGGGAAATCATGATGTGCAAGTGGGGAATACCGCTCTTGGCATCGTGGTGAAGCATGGCCAGCCATTTGCTGTGTGCAAAGTCCGTCTGTTTTGAAGACACCTTACCTTTCTTATCCCTAAACTCTATATTATCCATCTCCTCGATGACTCTGTGGGCAAACAAGTCCCAGTTCTGTTTCGTCCAACCTTTGGATTCTTCCAAAGTGGGCGACACCTCCATTGCTATCATTTTCCGGGTCACCTCTTTGCCTTTGGGAATATAGTTCTCACCGGCATACTTGAACTGTAACCATATAGATTCTAGGTCATCTTCTGTTGCAGTAAATAACATATCCCCTGCCATATTCTCACAGCAAACGAACTCTGCATCCTTCTTCATTGTTGAGTAATTCGTATATGTGTGGCCATGTGTGATGGCTCTTGCCCTTGCTATCATACGCTACATTCTCCTCATTTGTTTGTCGAGAAACTCTATTTCAGAAAACAAACTCTTCCACCAGGTCTGCAGGGTCGGCATTTGTGCCAGGAACCTCTTTCTCTCCTGCTGATCCATCTTCAGTCCTTGGATAAAGTTGATGAAGTTGGTGATGTCTTTCCTGACAGCAAACAGTTCGTCTCGGAACTTCGGATCGGGAACAACAGGCTGATAATTCAACAGTACTTTTCGACAGTACTCGCTGAAGTTCATCTTGCACTTTTTTGCATTGTCTGATATCTGCTTCGTTTCTGCGTCCGTCAGACGTAGCGTCTTTGTTTTTCTAATCGGACTGTTGTCCTCAGATCCTTTGCAGGGTCTCCCCCGTCTTCTCATAATTCTATTTTCCATATCTATGTTATTCTGTATATTTGTCAATACTTCAGAAAGAGGTGCGAGCCTGCGAGTACTCTATCAGTCAACACCTGTTTGGCAGGTGTTCAAGAGTTTTTTGTGTTACGAAAAAACCTCTTGCTAACTTAGAACACATTCTGGCTAACTTAGAACACATTCTGGCTTCTCAATCGCTGTGCAAATATACGGAGAAATAAGGATTCTTTAGATAAATCACTATGTCAATATTTGTGCTTTATAATAGTTTAACTATCTGATTTTCAGTTGTTTTTAATTCGGTTTAATTCGATTAACAGCATGTTGTGATCCTCTTTTGAGAACAAGAAAAATAACCAACTAAACTTATAACGATCAGTTGGCCATTCTAATTAAAATGTGAGGCGTATACCTACCGATATATCTCTGTTGGGAACTTGACGCCGCTCCTGATGAAGAAGTCGTCGGAGAGGGTTTTGCCGGCGATGGGTTTACAGAGGCGGTAATGGCCCGGGGTGAGGTGGAGCAGGCCGATATGGCCATAGACGGTGGCTGAGTCGTGGGCGGCTACGGTACTCAGGACGGAGGTAAAGCCGAAGTCCTTGGGGAAGGGAACTTGCTGCCAGTGGCCGTCTGTCTCGCGCTCGATGGTGTACTCCTGTCCGTAGTTCACATCGTAGTCGTTGGGGTTAATGATCCTCGCCTGCACCACGGAGTCGATTCGCGAGATGCTTTTGTCGATGATGACGAGGCGCAGGGTGTCCGCACTGGTCACCGCCTCGGTGCTGTCGGTCGGCTGTTCCGCATCTACCATCGCCTGCCGTGCAGTTGGACGGCAAGAGGCGAATGCGAGGGCGGCAATCAGGAGGAAGATAAAATTTGCTTGGTTCATCTTTCTCTAAACTCTTTTCAGAATTCTTTCCGTGAAGTCTGCGGGCGGTGGCTGTGTATTTGCATATATCCGTCGGCTATGCCCGAGAACCATGCTGGGTCGAATCCCATGTCTTTCCAAACGATGCGTTTATCGGGCGAAATCAAAATGAAATAAGGTGTGGCAGGAAAGTCGCAGTAGTGGGCATCAATTCCTCCCCTGCGTATCTTTCCTTCGTTCCAGTTCTTCCAGGCCATCTGCTTTTCGCTGGTATTCTGTTGCCACACAGAGAGATGATCAAGATTGATGCTAACTATCTCCAGTTTGTCAGAGTTCTGGCGATAGAGCTCGTTCATATCTGGCTGTACAGAAAGGCTCACGCCACAGCCGTAACTCCAGAATGCAATTAACACATAACGCCCATGGGCAAAGGCATCGAAAAGATGATGCTTATTGCCTTGCAAATCGAAGAGTTCGGCATCGACGGCCTCTTCGCCCACTTGCAGAATATGTGGTGGATAAACTAATGTATGTATGCCCGACAACTCCTGTTCGAACCCTTTCGGAGCCCGTGCTGCTGTGGTCTCCTCAAGCTCCCTGAGTTGCTGTGCATAGGGGAAGGTTTCGTAGTTCTGGGAATGAAGCGCCACCGTCGCAAGTTCGTGGAGGGATGCTGCATCTACAGGCAGAGACGGGAGAACATCCATCGTTTGCTTGAGTACCTTTGAGTAAGCATGCTGAGTCTTGCTCCAAGATGCGTCGACTACGCACTGCTGAAGATATTCCTTAAATACTTCAGCAATGTGAATGACGATGCTATTTCTGGTCTGCTGTTCAGCTATAGGGCTATCTACCTTCCACAAGGGGAAAAGACAGTCGGTGCCTGATAACTGTATCAACGCATCTGGTCTGAGATAGAGCGTCATAGAACTGTTTGGGCAGCCTTCGCCAACTAACATTAGATCACTTTGAGTGAATCCGTCGACAGGAACAGTTATTGTGAAGTGTCCGCCACGAACAGTGTCGTTAGCAACAGCTGCATAGTTGATACAACAAACAGCTACCGTTCCGTCTTTGAGTGTGGGTGAATAACCTGTGATAGTTGCAGTCTTTGTCTGTGCAAGCCCCGTCATTGTGACGAGGGCGAGCATCATTGTAATGATAGTTTTCTTGTTCATAATCGTATTATTTTATTTGTGGAATATCGCTCCGATAATGTAATAATGTGGTGAATTTTTGAAATAGTTGTTGGTCTTAGCTTTCTCCTCAGTCAATTCTATTTCACCACAAAAACGCCTAGTCTGGGTCTTTCTATCCCACCAGAAAGAACCATAAAGGACAAGGGGGACGAAGGTGTTGAGTTCGAATGCTGTAGGCTGATACGGAATCTTTTCGTAACGAAAAACCATCTGTGGCGCACCAGGAATGGGTTTAAGAGTAAGACTATATGGTGATCCATCGTGACGCTCTGAGCGTATTGTCACCAGTTCAATTGAGTCAGACTGAACGGGTGAAAAGCCTATGGAAAGAGTCTTAGACAGTCGATAGATGCCGCGTTCCACATCATCACCATTCTTCTTTGCATAAATTACCCGCTGATCTTCTTCGTCGAAATCAGAAATCATTGTGCATGTCTTGAACCCTTCTAGTTTCTTCTCATCAATCATACCAAACTTATCGTACTCACGAATGACGATTGTAAAACCAGATGCAACATCCCTCAGAGAAGAAATGTCATAAGTGAATACTTTGTAACCGTACATATTCATATGTTCAATGAAATTTTCGGGTTTTGTTGTTACTCTTTTGATTTCTTGTGCTTGCCCCGTCAATGCGATGAGGGCATACAATGCAGTGAAGATAGTTCTCTTGTTCATAATTGTTTTTGTTTCTATATGATTTTCTTCGCTTAATCCGATGGCAAATATATGATGAATATGTGAACTGCACAAGGATTTAAGCAGAAAATCGCCAGCAGGGGTGTTGCATGATTTTGGGGGCTAAAAGTCTGAGAATATGAGAGATAAGCGAAAAGAGACAAAGAAAAAAGTGGCTGAGAGGCACGGGCAAAGAAGGAGAAATCATAGAAAAAGGCTTGCAAATATGATGAAATAACCGTAATTTTGCAGCCAAATAATCATCAATATGAAGAAGCTATTCAACATACTGGCTATTATGGCCATCGTAATAGGATGTACCGAACGGCAGCACCCCTTATTAAGACAGGCATGGGGACTGATAGGTAATAGTCCAGACTCTGCAAAAGTCATTTTGGCAAAGGTTTGTACAGACTCTCTGACGGAGAAGGGTAAGGCAGAGTATGGGCTGCTGAAAACGATTGTGGACTATAAGACTTTCGGAACAATAAAAAACGACTCGCTCATATCCGCCAGCATAGCCTATTACGACCGACACGGCGACGAATGGCACCGTGGTCGGGCCTATCTATACCGCGGTGCTCTTAGATTGTATAGACCCCACGACATTCCTAATTCAATTAAGGACTCCATCGTGATAGATCAAGATACCCTCGTGGCACAAAAGGTTCCACCAGAATACCATCAAGGCGCCATTAAAGACATCAAAACAGCAGAGGCCATAGCGGAAGATATTGATGATGAGAAACTGAAAAACCATGCCTATGAACTGATGGCCTATACTAATATATCTTTTGAGGATTACTCGCGTATTTTGAAGTATTCACAAAAGTGGTTGGACAGCAGTATCAAACTTAACGACAGCGTAAAGATTCTCAGAAGCCTTTTCCTATGTGCCTCCACTTATAATCGCATGGGGAAGACGGACAGTGCTTATGTCTATCTCAAAAAAGGAGTTGAATTGGCAAAACATGCTGGCACGTGGCTGCCAGCCTACGAACATTATTCTAAGAATTCAGAGATATATCTGACGTTGGGGGGCATCAAGTGTGCCGAGGACAGCCTGAAGGTGTTGGAGGAAATGAAAGGCTATCTAACCAGAGCACAGTCACTGAAAGAACAAGGCAGGTATGACGAGGCTATCAGACAGGTAAAACAGGGCATGAAGTATGGCGGCCAGCAGAATCGTTTGAAGTGCTGGGAACTACTCTATGAAATCTATAAGCTGATGGGCGATCAAGAGCAGGCTTCGTTTGCAAAGAGTCAGATATATAACGGTATGTATAGTTGGGGGCGTATGGACACAAGTATGACTGACTGGCAGCGTAATCTCGACAACGAGCGACAAACAAAGAAACTCAACCATCGCCTATCATGGATGCAGGGGCTGACAATCGCCCTGATTATGGTAGTGGCAATCGCTATCGTCGTTGGAACATGGTGGCATCACAGGAAGGTACGTCGCCTAAGTTTCCGGCTGGATGAGGACGCAAGACGAATCTCTGAATTACGAACGAAGATTGAGCAGCAGGAAAAGAGCGGTCAAGAGAACAGTCAGGAGATGGCACGGCTAAAAGAGGAACTGGAAAACCGAATGGAGCGCATATCGGGAACATTGCTGATTGGCACGCAGATGTTCAGCCAGTTGCAACAGCGCCAGTGCATCGCCGAGGCCACCGCCAAGGAGCAGCAGTGCCTGGTGGACTACTTCGCCCAACTGCGTCCCAAGCGGTGGCAGAAGTGGGAACGCAAGTACAACGGACTCTCCACCGCGCAGTACATCTTCCTTATCATGCAGGATGACCTTCACTTCGACGATGAAACCATTGCCGCTATCCTCGACGTGAAACGTGTGTCAGTGAGAAGCATGAGGGCAAGGATTAAGAAGAGTGAAAGATAGACTACAAAAAGAAATCGACAAGGCGACGCTCATTCAATTGTAAAATAGCAATAGACGTTTTGCGGTACCTTCTTCCCTTTCTTGAAGAACTCTTTGACGATGCGGTATATCTGCCCTCGCTCAAAGAATATCGTTGAAGGCATAGACGGCTCCGTCTTTCCTCGGCTTAATGGGTAGTATCGTCCACACATCGTTTACCCGCTGCTCAATGGTGTATGCCTCGCCTGTCATACAAGTGCTGTCGGTATTATTAACTATTTCTACTGTAATAGAATCCAATGGAAGCCTCAGTGTCCTCCGTATGAGTGAGTCGGTTTGCGAGAGGTGTTTGTCGGTGATGACCAAACGTAGGGCGTCCGCACTGGTCACCGCCTCGGTGCTGTCTGTCGGCTGTTCTGCATCTGCCACCGTCTGCCGTGCCGTTGGGTGGCAAGAGGCGAATGCGAGGGCTGCAATCAGGAGGAAGAAAAGTTTTGCTTGGTTCATTCCGCCTCGGCCTCCTTGATTTTCGCTAACAGTTCCTCGCGTTTCGTATCGTTTGTGCCGTGGACGGCGTGGCGGACGATACCCTTTTTGTCGACGACGATGGTCAGCGGGAAGCCCTCATAGCCAATCCACGCCATCATGTCCTTGGTCTCGACGAGATGCGTCCATGTGAAGTGGTGCTTGTCGGTGATGCGCTTGGCCGTTTCGGCATCGTAATAGGTGGCCGAGAAGAACATTACGCCAGGCAATCATTACGCCAGGCAATTGCTCCTTCCACTCGGAAAGGATGGGCATCTCTGCACGGCAAGGGCCACAGCCGGAGTACCAGAGGTTAATCACCATGACGCGACCCTTCACGCTGTCGTTCGTCCATGTGCGTCCGTCCATGTCCTTTTCAGAGAACGGCGGGAACGGCTCACCCTCCTTGGGCGAATACCACGTGCCGTCGGCCTTCACGCCAGCTTGTGTCAGCGAGGTCACCGTGGCCATCATGTTCAGGCCGTTCAGGAACTGGTCGGCGTTGTGAACCTGTTCGCGTGGGATGGCCTTGCGGATGAGCGACTTGGGCAGCGTGGCGTTGACGTTGATGACGATGACGCTGTTGCCCTCCTTGTCCTTCAGTCGCGACATGGTTTTCTCACCGTCGGGCAACTGAGGCATTTCGCAGAAGAAATAGCCGTTGGAAAGGAACTTCGGGATGACCGTGTCGATGCGTTCTTCCTGCGCCGATGCAGCGATTGGAAGAAGCATTGCTAAAATCATAATTAGTTTCATCTGTTTCATTTCTATCTGTTTTTTATTGTTACAAATTCCGATTTGTCGTATGGCTCCCGTTCAGCCGAATTTGCAAATCCGCCTGAACGAAGTTTCTGATATTACAATTTGAAGACAGGGAATTTTAACGCGTCCTTGTTGTTTCGTTTATCGTAGATTACGGTAAACATTATGGCAAATATCAGACATACGGCACGTAAAATGTTTGAAGCCAGACCACCGGCAGCGTTCCCTGTACCTTCGACTATAAATAGGCCCCACGCCAAATTCATGAAAAAATGAAGAGATATAGGAACCATTAAGTTATAATCCCATGCTACGAACATCCAACTAAAAAAGAATGAGCCTAACATTGTCACACCAAAAGTCGCCAATGAGGACATGAGGTCGTGCCCTTGATAAATGTGAAACAGGCCGAACAGGACAGCGGGCAGCAAGGCGGCCCAAAAGAATCCTAATTTTCCGACCCTGAACAACTGGCCGAATATAAAGTCCCTGAACAATATTTCTTCAAATAATGCCGGAATCAGAGAAAAATATAGTATCGAATGTAAAGTAAGTCCAGCATTAAAATGCCCGATGATGGCAAATCCTATGTATAAAGGGGTGGTGAATAGAAAACCGAACAGCAATCCTCTCAAAATTGAGCCCTTAAATCCGAGAGATTCCATTATTGCTGATGGCTTATGCAAGATGAAAATAATGATTGTCACAGGAATAAGGGACAATAAACATTTTAGAATATATCTGACGAAAGATTTAGATTGCAGATGAAGTGGAGCAAGCAATTCAGAGGCATTCCACTGAACCATGAATACCAGAACACACCCGAGTATAATTAAAATCAAAGTAGCTAACCTTGATTTTCTGATAGAACTAATCATTTCTCTTAAACCTATAAACTCCTATTTGACATGCTTATTTCTCTTTTGTAAAACGAGCTATTTCCTCGCTGGTGCCGGGCTTGTTCCAAATCATCTGCGTGCTGGTGAGGCGGTGGATGTCGCAATCCACGGTGAGGGCTTCTGAGGTGTCATCGGGCTTGGGAGAAATCAGCAGATGCCCAGCATTGGTGACGGTGTAGATACGATAAACGGTGGTGTCGCCTGCTGCCCAGTCGGAGG
>ONKL01000130.1 GCA_900318395.1 uncultured Prevotella sp. | reverse complement strand
CTGACAGGAATATTACCAATATGTTCTAAATCCGTAATCATGATGCAAAGATAGCTATTTTTAGAATAACAAACTAATTATTCCTTGTTTTTTTATTCCAGTTTTAGCTTTTTTAATACGGTTGACCTGATTTGTAATGTATGTTAGTCATATTATTGCTCCTCATTTTGGCAATTAAGATAGTCGCTGGGACAGGTACTTGGGTATGACGGCTGCTATGACTCAGGTACCTGTCCCCACGGCTAGTCCCGCCCAGTTCAAGTTCACCCGAGGCAGTTGGGAGTGCGAGGCCATTATTTCAAATGCCGACACGGGCAACCTCATCATTCACGATGCAGAGCACGCCAACCGCGTGTACCGCCTGTGGGAGAGAAATCAGTGGATGGGAGAATAAAATCATAAAAAAATATCATCAACAAGAATCTTCCGTTTAGCATATATAAGAAGATGTGACCCATTCACTTTATGTCTAACTTTCAAAAAACAGTAAGGATTATGGAGAACCCATGATCTATGACTCCATAATCTATCCAACCAAAAGTAGTGGTGAATTGTTAAATCATAGAAAATAATTGGCCAAAACCTGTGAGGTATCAAAAATAATTCCTATCTTTGTACATCCATGTGGAGGGTAATGGTGGCATGGCCAAGTTTGAGTGGAACGGCTCGGAGTTTGTTCTCGCAGAAAAGCAGGGCATCAAAACGAACGATTTCCGCAAGATCAAAACTGTGATTGACGAGAACGCTGATATCATTATCAAACGCTGGAACGAACATTTTAATAAATAAAGGAGGAATAGTTTATGAAAATTAAGGAGATTTGGTTCGATGCCGAACACATATATGGTCGTGATGAGGAGGGGAATGAGTATAACCAGTCACTTCTTTGGTATCCCAAGTTGCGAATGGCTACCGATGAAGAAAGGGCTGCTTATACTTTCGGGTTCGATGGCATTCACTGGCGCGAACTTGACGAGGACATCAGTTTCGAGAGTTTCGCCTATGACGATGCTGAGCCGACGTCCCTACAACGATTCTTTCTTACCCACAAAGAAATCAACGTAGCCGAGTTTGCCCGCTCATTAGGCATAAATGCCACCTTACTACGTAACTACATCAATGGTTTCAAGAAACCGTCAGCCGAGCGCGAGAAGGCCATCATCGACCATATCCACAAGTTGGGCAGGGAAATGATAGCTGCATGTTTCTAAGACAGCCACTGACGATGGAACAGAAATTCGGGAAAAACAGTATTGATATTGAGGCGCTGCGCGAGTTTTGCGAGCGTGAGGGCAAGGAGGTGACTTACCGCAAGCGCACGATGGTTCGGCTTCGTCACCGAAGGGTGCTTCAAGTATGTAACGTATGGCATCAGTGATGATAGGGAGCATATCACATGGTTCTCGTTCGAGGGTGAGTTTGCGGGCGACTATCCCGCCTGCCTCGACGGCCGTCCATCGCAGACCACGATCAAGGCGATGATGCCCAGCCGCGTGCTCCGTGTGAGCGGCGAGCAGCTGATGGACTTTTTCTGTCATAGCTGAGCATCTACTCAGTCAGGCCCGCGCCTGCTACCTCGACCTCCACCGCGCCACAGCCCGCGAACGCTATGAGTTGCTGCTGCAGCGTTGTCCCGGTATTGTTGAGCATCTTGCCTTGCAAGACCTCGCCTCCTTCCTTTGCATCACCCCTAACTATCTGAGCACGATTCGCAAGTCAATCACGTTCGAAGCGAAAAAATAGCGCCACTTTCTTTAACTAGTTTAAGACCTGCTCCCTCGGCATCCGATTTTTCTTGTCTCGCTATGAACGCTTTCGTGAGAAATTTAGTAACTTTGCAGCCAAATTGCCGCTGACGATGGAACAGAAATTCGGAGCAGCGAGAGCAAAGTCAAACTTATAATCGAATAAAACAAAGAGCAATATGGCACAGATAGACGATTTACGTGGAGGCGGCGCAGGCTTTCGCGCAGACCACCTACCAGAGCATCTACATCATCGACTACTACCGCAAGAACTTCCTCTACGTGTCGGACAATCCGCTATTCCTCTGCGGCCATACTGCCGATGAGGTACGCCAGATGGGCTATGGCTTCTACCTGAGCCACGTTCCAGAGGACGAGGTGCCGATGCTCACTGAACTGAACCGCTCCGGCTTTCGCGCCTTCTACGACGAACCTGTGGAGAACCGACGCCAGTGCATGATGTCCTACGACTTCCACATCACCCACGGCGACCGTCTGCTGCTTGTCAACCACAAGATTACGCCCCTTGCCATGACCACGGAAGGCCGCGTCTGGCTCGCCCTCTGCACCGTCTCGCTCTCGCCCCACAAGGAGGCCGGACACATCGAATTTTTCCAGTTCTTCGACAAACGAAGCGACAAAGCCGATTATCATACGGGCCGAGAAGATGCTCCGCTCGTTCGACACCGTGAAGTTCTACCGCCGCCAGATTTTCGAGAAGCTCGACGTGCAGAACATCACCGAAGCCCTCGCCCTTGCCACCAATTACGGTCTTGTCTGAAAGGCTACGGGTAGGCGACGGCACGTCGGGAATAACGTCACAACCACGATTTTAACATATTTTGTTACCCAAATGGGTAATTTTTCATCCCCGCGATGCAGAATTACCCATTTGGGTAGTAGATCTATTTGGCCATTTCATTTATTTTGCGGGCAAAAACTCGTAAAGGATATGAAAAGACTGATTCTATTTTCAATGATGTGCCTCGTGGTGATAGCCTCGACAGCACAAGACATCAGTGGCAGGGTGATTGACGAGCAGGCCCAGCCGATGCCATTTGCCAATGTTGTACTCGTCAACCGTGCCGACTCCGCTTTCATTGCAGGAGCCGTGACCAAGGATGACGGAACTTTCAGCATCAGCACCGACAAACAAGACGGTCTGCTGAAAGTGTCGAGCGTAGGGTATATAATAAGGTATCTCGACGCACGGCAGGGTAACATGGGTGACATTCAGATGCAGCCTGACACACAGATGCTGGGTGAGGTCGTTGTGAAAGGTCATGTCCCCCAGTTCCAAATGGGCAGCGAGGGATTCGTGACAAACGTCACAAACACCCCGCTCAGCCAGATAGGTACTGCCGACGATGTGCTGAAACACGTGCCTGGTATCATAGCCAAGGATGGAGTTTACGAAGTCTTCGGCAAAGGCTCGCCCATCATTTACATCAATGGCAGAAAAATGCGCAACAAAAAAGAACTGGAGCAATTGAAATCCACTGACATCAAGAGCGTAGAACTTATCACCAATCCTGGTGCAAAGTATGATGCAACCGTGGGAGCCATCGTAAAGATTCAAACCATTCGTAGGGCTGGCGATGGTTTCAGCATAGACACGTGGGGACGCTGGCGACAGGGGCACAAAGCCCAGGAGTCCGCCTCGCTTGACATGAATTATCGTCACAATGGACTTGACATCTTTACCTCTCTATGGGTCAGCAAAGGGAAGTATCTGCAACAGTCGGCACTCA
>ONKL01000035.1 GCA_900318395.1 uncultured Prevotella sp. | reverse complement strand
CTCGGAGGTGCTGCCACAAATCCGACAGACGGGCGGCTACATCCCTACCAAGGACGCCCAGGGCAGAGAACTATCAGCCGAGGAGATCATTGATCGGGCAGATACCATCATTGGCCACACAATCCGGATGCTGAACGATGAGGCGGAGGACACGCTGACCGCCACTCAGGTGGCCAAGACGTTCAACATGTCGGTCTATGACTTCAACGCCATCCTGCGCGACATGGGCATCCAGTATCGTCGAGACGGGCGATGGAACATCTCCGACGACCTCCAGGGGCGCGACCTCGTGAGGCTGCGTACGCACGTCAGCTATTCGCTGAAGGGTAAGAAGAAGGTACGCACGTACATGACGTGGACCGTGCAGGGCCTGCACTATCTGAACTCTAAACTCGGATATCCGAACTTTTGAAGTGTATGAGTGTATTCGAGATTTATATGCAGAACGGGGTGAAGATGATGCGCCCCGTTCTAACGAGAGAGGAGTATCTGAGCCGGCGCAATACGGACTGGCAGCGGCAGACGCTGAAGACCGCGCGCGAGCAGGATGCCACCAAGAAGCACCTGCTGGTGCAGATGAACTACTCGTGCCTGCCTAATCCCGACGGCTCGCTGAAGGGCTCGAAGACGGCCTCAAAGTCGGTGGGTATGGATATCGACTTCAAGGCTCCGAAAGAGCTCTCGGCTGAAGAGCAGCAGACTTGGCTTGCGGAGCAGATGGCGGGTGTCCCCGAGTTGGTGATGAGTAAGCGCGATGAACTGGGACTGCAGATGCTGGAGCGGTCGGCCACCAAGGGTTACCATCTGGTGTTCCGTCGCCGTGAAGACCTCTCGCAGGAAGACAACCTCCTCTGGGCAAGCCAGTTGCTTGGCGTGAAGTATGATGACAAGGCTAAGGATATCACGCGCGTGTTCTTCACCACGACTGGTGACGAGCAGGAACTGCTGTTTCTCGACGATGAGATCTTTAACTCCCAGCCAGCTTCTGCCCCCCTCCCGACCTCCCCGAGGGGAGGGGATGTTGCAGTGCTACAGTGTTGCAGTTCTCAACAAGTCTCTTACAACGGACTGCCGTTCAAGGACATCATCGCGAAGTACTGGGAACTGTTTAACGATGGGAAGGAGCCTGTGGAGGGCGACCGCAATGCGCTGACTTTCGAGCTGGCAGTGACCATCAGAAGTATCTGCGGCTATTCGCTGGAGAAGATGCTGGCGGTCATTCCTAACTACTGGAAGACCGATACCGATGAATGGCGCAAGACCATTGAGAACGCGCTGAAAGAGCCTCGCAAGGGGATGCCGTACCGACTGAAACAGGTGCTTCAGGCGTTGAAATCGCAGGCTGGCGTAAAGGCATGTGGGGGCACGCTGAATACTCCGCCACCTATGCCCAAGAAGCTGCCGCCACTGCTGAAGCTGTTGACGAAGAACGTCCCCTGGTTCTATAAGCCTGCAGTGGCCAGTGCGGTGTTCCCGGCTCTGGGTGCTCATCTGCATGGCGTGAAGTTCCGCTATTGGGATAATGTGGAGCACGAGGCCACCTTCATGAACGTCTTGATCGGCCGTCAGTCGATCGGAAAGGGTACCATCAAGAAGCCCATCGAGTATATCATGGAGGATATCCGTCAGCGCGACATTCCCAACCGTCAGCGCGAGGCTGAGTGGAAACAGAAGAATCCTGGTGCCAAGCAGAAGAAAGACCCCAGGCCAACAGATATCTGTATCCAGATGTTGATCGACAACCTGACGGATGCCGTCTTCAACCAGCGCATCGTGGATGTCAACAACAACGGCCAGCGGTTCATCTTTACGATCGTCGATGAGATAGAGGGCTTGAAGAAGGTGACATCGAAGGGTACGGCCGACGAGGTGGGGCTGCTGATCCGTAAGGCTTTTGATAACTCAGATGCTGGTCAGGAACGTGTAGGTGCAGACTCGGTCAGTGGGATCGCCCCCTTGAGATGGAACTTCAACGCGTCGACGACACCACCCAATGCCAAAAAATTCTTTGTCAAGATGGTCAATGACGGTACCGTCGGCCGACTGGATGTCTCGACGATTATCCGCAACGACGATGACGACGATACGGCACCGGTTCTGGGCATCTACGACCACACGTTTGCGCAAGAGCTCAAACCCTACATCGACCGGCTGGAGGCAGCCTCGGGGCTGATAGAGTGCCCGCAGGCCAAGCGCCTGTCGCTCGACATCAGGCAGGAGAACAAGGATGCAGCCAAGCTCTACGAGAGCGAGGCCTACCGCGTATTTTCCTATCGTGCCAACGTCATAGCCTGGCTGAAAGGAATGGTGCTCTACGTGGCTCACGGCTACAAATGGAACAAGGAAATAGCAGATTTCGTGCGCTGGAGTCAGCAATACAACCTCTGGTGCAAGATGCTCTATTTCGGTCAGCAACTGGAGCGCGAGCTTCGCGAGGAGGTGGAGATCCAGCGCCAGTCGGGACCACAGAACCTGCTGGAACTGTTGCCTGAAGAGTTCACCAAAGAGCAGTACCGTCAGATGCGTCAGCAGCAAGGGAAGGGCGGCGACGGCGAGTCGACGCTTCGCAGTTGGCAAAGTCGCGGGTACATTGTCTATGACGAGGTGAGCGGCAGGTTCTGCAAGACAAAGAAAAATTTAAAAATGTAATAATGTAAAAATAAAAATGGAAATTCAGAACACTCTGGATTGCTTCGTGCTGCTCTGGCGGATGCTGGAGCGCACGAGGCGCCTTCTTCAAGGTCAGTGCAAGCGCTTCTGCATCCGAAATGTGCTGAAGGCGTGGTTCGACTGTGAGGCCAACGATAACTTTATCTGGGAGGTCTGTTTGCGCTGCGAGCAAGCGGGATGGGATGAGCTCCCCCTTCCCTCGCTCTATCCCCTCAAGCACCGCGAACTGTTGCGGGCTATCGTCGCCGTCAAACTTGGTATCGGTATGCGAAAAGTGGGACTCAGGGAACTGGATCAGGCTTATAGCATCGCCTTCCCGAGGAGTACGGCAATCAATAAGAACAAGAAAAAAAGAATATCAAAAGTATCGGGAAATGAATAAGGTTGAAATGAATAAGAGTATGAGACTGTCTGAGCACTTTACGCTCGGGGAGATGTGTAAGATGAAGTACAAGACGGCGGATGGGAATATTCCTTCGCATGTCGTGATTGAGAATTTGAAGCGCGTTTGTGGGTGGTTGGAGGAGTTGAGAGTGGTTGCTGGGGTCAGGCCCCGAAGTAAAGTCGATGCTGGGGTCAGGCCCCAAAGTAAAGTCGCAGGCGACTGTACTTTGAGGCCAGACCCGGGGGCTGCGCCAGAGGCGGGGGCTGCGGCTGAGGCGAGGAAAGAGGAGGGGATTGTGATTAATTCGGGGTATAGGTCGCCGGAGGTGAATAGGTTGGCGGGGGGAGTGTCGTCGAGTAATCATGTGACGGGGTGCGCGGTGGATATACGCTGTGCGGGGAAGGAGCAGATGATACGGTATGCGGCGATACTGCTCGATATTGCCGATGAGACGAAGCAGGACTTTGACGAATTGCTGTTGGAGCAGCATGGGAGCGTCTGCTGGCTGCACTTCGCGGTGAGACCGAAGGATAATCGTAGAAGGATTGCGCTGATTAAAGCCTAAAGAAGACGGGACTCATGATTGAGCCCCGTCTTTTTTCCTATTTTCGGATTAGCGTGGAACCGAGTTTTCCGAGTTGGACGGCATAGACGCCCTTCGGCATGCCCGAGAGGCTGACGGTGCCGTTCTCTACCTGACTCTGGCGGATTAATGTGCCCGAGAGGTTGTAGAAGGTCACGGGGATGCCATCCTCTGCACCGTCGGCATAGAGCAGATCGCCTGCCACGCGGAAGGTCATGCCTGCGGGCTGGTGCTGGCTCAGTGAGCGGATGCTGGTATCGATGCCTAAGACATGGAGCAACCCTTTATAGGCATCGATGAGGCCGTAGCCGTATTCGCCGTTGGGATGTCCGAGGGAATCAACGCCGAGAGGCTTGCTCGTCAGTCGGATGGTCTCGAGTGCCTCTTGTGGGGTCAGCGTGGGCTTGGCTTCGAGCCACAGGGCGATGATGCCTGCAACCACTGGTGATGACATCGACGTACCAAGGCCGACGCGCCAGGGATAGGTTTTGCCGTTGAACTCAGTTTCGGTGAAGTCTATGATGTTGTCTGCGCCTCGACTTGAGAAACTGCTACCTGCAGAAATGACACTAGAGCCGGGAGCCACGACATCGGGTTTGGCGATGCCTGTGAATGCCGGGCCTATGGATGAGGTGCCGTCGCGGGTGCCCAGTAGGCCTTGGGTATCAGCGGGAATATCTGCAGTGGAATCTTTCGCCCCCAGGCGCCCAATGATATTGCCCACAGCGATGACATCTGCCCAGCAAGCGGGCACGAGGATGCTGCGCGCCTCTTTGGCCAGATTGCAGCGGGGATCGAGCGTGGTGTTGTCCAAGAAGAAAACATGGGGGTCGGAAATAATCTTCACCTGAGCGTCCTTGCCTTCTGCCACGAGCATGAAGCTGCCAGTTATATCCATATCTTCGGGATCAGTGAAGCTAAGCGTGAGGGTATAGATGGAGTCGAGCTTGGTGATTTGTGCCTGATAGATGTCGATGGTCTGCTTGGCTGTGGGCAGGTTCTGAGAATCGAAGGTGAGTGAATCGCCTTTCGTGTAGTCCTTCATGTTCGGGCTTGTGACGCGGATGCACTTGATTGTGAAAGGATCGTTGCTGATGAAATGGTACTTTCTTTCAGGTTTGTTATCACTATATTTGAGGAAAACGCCCCCAGCCTCGATGCCCCGCTTCTTGACGGTATAGAAGGGCTGGCCGCCAGAGTTGCCTGCACCTGCGACGAGGATGTGTCCAGGGCCGAGCATCTTCTTCATGGCCTGTTCTGCCTTGTAGAAGTTCACGGGGTCGAAACCTGTGCCCGCGCTGTAGTTGATGACACAGGGCTTGCCAAGTGAGTCGGCATAATCGAAGATATACTTGAACTCAGGCGACTCGAAATCTTTCATGTAATCAGTCTCGCGATCGATGGCGACGGCGCAGATCTCGGTCTCAGGAGCCATGCCCTGATAGGGGGTGCCGTAGCCGCTGCCTGCAGCGATGCCGAGGACATGGGTGGCATGCTGTGACGTGCGATAGTCGGCGGAGTGCTGCACGCCGAGAATCTCCTCCTCGGTGCGGTATTCGCGCCCTAAGGGGATGACGTGGCCGTTGGTGTCATCGGTTTTGCCATTTTCCACAAATCGCTTGATGCGGTAGGTCTTTCCGTCGGCAGCGTAGAAGGTGGGGTGGGTGAGGTCGAATCCTATATCGACGATGCCGAGGATGACGCCCTTGCCTGTGTAGGCTTGGGTAAGGCCTGCGCCTGTACCGTCCTTTACTTGTTCGATGTTTACCCATTTCGCCGTGCGGTCGTTGGGTGAGGCAGCGGTGCCTGTCGTCATCAGGCAGCAGGCTGCTGCGAGGATGAGGTTGTAGACTTGTCTCATTCGTATGATGGTGTTAGTTTGTTATCGATCATGCGTTGCATGTATTGTTGGATGATGGCCTTCACCTCGCGCTCCATCTGTGGCTGCTCCTGGCACTGCCCCTTGAGGTTGTGCTGCATGAGGTAATCTGTGAGGCGATAGACGCCGATGGTCTGTTGGCCGTCGAACTGCAGTACGTAGTCGCCTTTGCAGTACTGATAGACGCCATCGAGATAGTTTACCGCCCAAGTGTCGGCTGCAGGGGTATGGAAGAGATCGCTGCCGAAGGCCACGTATGGACGGTTGTAGCCGACGTAGCCGAGGATGGTGGGCATGATGTCTGTCTGCTGGGCAATCCCCTCGCGGATACCAGGCTTGAGCTGGCCGCTGGGGTCGTAGACGATGATGGTGGTCGAGAACTGATTGATGCCGCTCTTATACTCAGCGTGGTTACTCATATTGGTGTGATCGCCCGTCATGATGAAGAGCGTGTTGCGGAACCATGGCTCCTTGGCTGCCTCACGGAAGAAGCGACTCAGGGCATGGTCGGTATAGCGGATACACTTGTGGATGGGCAGTTCCTCCTCGGGGAAGGTCTTGGCATACTGCTCGGGGATATGGAAGGGGTGATGGCTGGTGAGCGTGAAGAGTGCCGTCATGAATGGCTCCTGCATATCGCTCATCTTCATGCGGAAATACTGTAGGAAAGGCTCGTCCCAGATGCCCCACCAGTTGTCGGAATCGGCAGCACCCCGTGTGCGACTGTCCGCCTCGTAATCCTCCTGGGCAAAGCACTGCTGAAAACCCGTAGACCGTGTGAATCCCTGGAAACCGAGGCTCGATGCGGGGGCTCCGTGGAAGAAAGCCGTGTGATAACCCATCTGCGAGAGGCATGAGGCCACTCCTTCGAGGTGGTTGGTGGCATGAGAGGCGGCCACGAACGACTCGACGAACATAGGGAGCCCCGAGAGCGACGAGGGCATGGCATCGACACTGGAGCGGCCGTTGGCATAGGTGTAGCGGAAGCTGACAGCCTGCTGCATGAGCGAATCGAGGAAGGGCGTGTAACCCTTGTAGCCTGGCAGCACCTCGCTGTTGAGGCTGCCCACATACTCGCGCCCGAAACTCTCAAGGAAGATCACAACGATGTTCTTCTTCTGCGACGTACTATCGGCGACGGGGGTATGCAGGGGAGAATAGATGCTTTCGAGCTCGCTGTTGCTGGTGAAGTAGGCAGGATTGTGATAAGAGCTGTGGCCGATGGTGCGGATCATCGTGAAGGGCGTGTTCAGGATCAGCGAGGCATCATTGGGCTTGATGATAAACTGATTGGCGGTGCTGATCTTGATGGGGCGGTTATCCCAGAGTCCACCACGGATACCGGCAAAGACGGCATAGGCAGCTATGAGCAGTGAGACACACTGGCTGAGGTAATAACGGCGGCGGGGAACTGTGGCTACACGGGGCACGACATAGCACCACCAGAGGACGGCCGCAAGCACCAGGAACAGCAGCACGAGATACCAGTGCTGGATGAACTCGTAGCCCACGATGCTGCCCAACTTCTCATCGCCGCTGAACTCGCTGAAGAAAGCAATGGTGGTGCGGCGGGCGGTGTACTGGAAATAGACGCTGTCGCCGAGGTTCATGGCAAGTCCGAGACTGTTGACCACGACGAAGAGCCACTTGCAGATGCGCTGCCAGAGGGGACCTTCCTTCTGAGGGATGGGCAGCAGAACCAGCAACACGTAGAGGGCATTGGTATAGGCGATGGCCGAAGTGTCGAAATAGAGACCTCCCACGACGATGCTCCACCACCCATCGGCACCCACGAGGTGCTCGTAGGTGGCGTAGTTCTCGAGGAAGAACGCCAGTCGCGTGATGCCGTATACGATATACAGCAGCAGCAGATTGAGCAATAGCGCCCCCGGCGCCGACTTTTCACTTCTCATTTCTCACTCTTAATTCTTAACTCTTAACTCTTAATTCTTAACTCTCAACTCGTCCTCCGTCATGCGCTGCATGTACTGCTGGATGATGGCCTTCAGCTCGCGCTCCATCTGTGGTTGCTGCGACATACGCCCCTTGAGGTTGTCGTGCATCAGCGAATCGGTGAGGGCATAGACACCGATGGTGTTCTGGCCGTCGAACTGCAGCACGAGGTTATGTTTCACATACTGATATATCCCATTGAGATAATTCACCGCCCAAGTGTCTTCGGCAGGGGTCTTGAGCACATCAATGCCGAAGGCGAAGAAAGGCTTTGGGTAATGGAGCATACCCATGACGGTGGGCAGGATGTCTATCTGCTGGGCAATCTTCTGCTGTAGCTCAGGCTGAAGATCGGTATTCCCAGGCTCATAGATGATGATAGGCGAGCAGAAACCGCCGATATCCGTCTGGTAATACTGATGGTCGGAGAGGTTCGTGTGGTCGCTGGTGAGCACGAAGATGGTGTTTTGGAACCACGGCTGTTGCCTGGCATTCCTGAAGAACCTGCTGATGGCCATATCCGTATAGCGGATGCACTTGTGGATCTCGATGCCCTCCTCGGGGAAACGGTCTTTGTACTTCTCGGGCACCACATAAGGATGGTGGCTGCTGGCCGTGAAGACGGCAGTCATGAAAGGCTCGTGCATCTCCGACATTTTCGTGGCGTAGTATTGCAGGAAAGGTTCATCCCAGATGGCCCATGTGCCATCGAAATCATCTTCGCCACCGAACCGCTCGTCGTCATCAAAGTCCTCACGCCCATAATACTCCTGGAAACCTGTGGCGCGCGCAAAGGCCTGGAATCCCATGGAGCCTCGCTGGGCACCGTGGAAGAAAGCCGTCTGATAACCCTCGGCGGCGAGTAGTGAGGCGATGCCGCCGACCTCGTTCATCGATGCCGGTGTGAGGAAGAAAGGCTCAACGAACATCGGGATGCTCGAAAGGATGCTGGGCATGCCGTCGATGGACTTGCGGCCGTTGCAGAAGCTGTGGGAGAAGGTGATGCTCTGGGCTATGAGCGAATCGACGAAGGGGGTATAGCCTTGGTAACGCCCGTTGTCGAGCCCTTTGTTCAGTGCCCCGATATACTCGCGCCCAAAGCTCTCGACAATGAGAACGACCACATTCTTCCGATGCATGCTATCGGGCACAGCGGGGTGGATGGGGGTATAGACCTGAGCCATCTCCTCGTCATTGTCGAAGTAACTGGGAACCACGAATACATTCTTGCCGATGGTGCGGTAGAGCGAGAATGGTGTATTGAGTACGAGCGCAGCCTCCATGGGACGGTCGACGTACTGATTGGCATTCGAGATGGTGATGGGGCGCACGGCGGTGGAGAAGCCTCCACGGATGCCTGCCACCACAAAGGGTGCCAAGGCTATGAGAGAGAGCAGCTTTGCCCATTGGAGGTGCCACCAGTTATCACCCTTCTTCGGCAGGCGCGGCTGGACATAATACCTGTAGACGGCATACGCCACAAGACCGAAGAGCATGATGAGAATGATGTTGTGGAAGGCCTCTGTGAAGAAGATTCTGAACAGGTTGCTCTCGTTGGAGAATTCCTGGAACACCGTGGTCGTCGTGCGCCGCATGGTGTATCTGAAGTAGACGGCATCGATGAGATTGAGAGCCAGAGCCAGACCGTTGATGATGACGAATACCCAGCGGCAGATCTTGTTGTAGGCATTGGTCTCCTTATGAAAAGGCAACAGCATCAGGACGATGTAGGGGATATTCGTGACGAGGATGGCTGAGGTGTCGAACACCAGTCCGCCACCCATCATCTCCAGCAGGTGGCTCCACGTGAGGTTCTCTCCGAAGAAAGAGTAGTTTACCACGAGAAAAGCCACGCGTGCCAGGAAATACACGGCATAAGCCATCAGCAGGTTGCAGATGGTAGCACCCAGGGGTGTCAGCAGTCCTAATCGTTGTAATCTCATCATTTCATGTCTTTTAAGTGTTTCGCAGCCGTCTGGAGGATGGCCTTGCCTTTCTTCAGCAGAGCCTCGCCATCGCTGCTCTCATCCAGTATCGTGCGGTTGGCATTCAGATCGAAGATAGCGAAACCGGTACTGTCGCGCATCGTGATGCCGTTGTTGTAGGTATGTACGGCAAAAGGATAAGTATATCCCTTGCTCATGATGTCGCGACTGAAGGGGTAGTCATCATGCCCGATGCCGAGCTGTCCTAGGAGTGTGGCGGGAAGATCCGTCTGATTGCAGATCTGCTCGATGCGCCGTGGCTCTTTCACAGCACCACCCAGCCAGAGCATGGGCACATGGTCGTGCTCGGGGTGGTCTTCCTCCACACCCAGATAGGAGAATCCATGATCGGGGAGGAGGATGACCAGCAGGTTTTCCCATAGCGGCGTCTGTTTCATCTCACGGATGAAGTTGCCGATGCAGCCGTCGAGATAGTTGAAGGCATTGAGTACCTCGTCGTTAAGCCGGTGTGTGGGCACATCCCAGGGCTCATGGCTGCTCAGTGTGGAGTAACCCGCAAGAACAGGTGCCCTTGTATCGCTGGAGTCAGCAGGTGCCTGCTCTTTCAGATAGTCGCGCAGCGTGGCGAAGGTGATATCATCCCTCACACCCCACTTGGCGGTGCTCTGATCCTCCTGTGAATAGTCCTTTTTCCAATAGAGATCCTCGAACCCGATGGTGACGAGGTAGCTGCGCATATTGGTGAAGTTGATGTCGCCACCATAGAGATACCACGACTGATAGCCTGCGCCCTGCAGGGACTTTGCGATACCGGGCATGAAGCGAACCTTGGCGGGCATCTTCATCACCGACGAGCGCGGGAACGAGGGATAGCCGCTCCACGTGCAGAGTGTACCACGGTCCGTGCGGTAAGAGTTGGCATAGAAATTGGAGAAGTAGATGCCCTCTTTCGTCAACTGGTTGAACTGGGGCATTATATCCTTGCGGTGGCCGATATCTTCGGTAAAAATACCGCCGCAACTCTCCATCAGGATCACCACGATGTTAGGGCGCTGGGTACGTAACAGGGTATCGGGTGAGATGCTGTGGGTGAAGTATAGCCCGTCCATCACTTCGTGGCACTCATCCTCGCTCATGAATTCATAATCGGGCACGTAGAAGGAAGTCTTCTCAAACGAAGAGAAAAAGCTGAACACGGGGTTCACCGCCGCGTGGTTCAGGAACTGGTTCTGCGAGAAATAGACCTGTCCGACGTTCGTCGTACTCTCATCTAAGCCACCACGGATGCCAATGATGAAAAGCGGTATCAGCAGCAGGCTGCCTGCGGTGGCACCCTGACGGTAGGCTGGTGACTTACGCCACAAGGGGATGCGCTTATAAAGCTGATATATCAAAACGGAGCCCGCAATGATGATCAGCAGACGGGCGGTCATGTAAAACCCAGAGACACTGGCACGCATCTCTGCGGGCGAATCGAAATACTGCAGGCAGGTGCTGTCGAGCTTGAATCCCCAGAAAGGATAGAGGCTCGTATCGGCGACGAAAGCCAGCATCAGGATGATGGCCAAGAGGATGTAATAGGCGCGCAGAATCTTCGTGAGCACCTTACCATCCCACCACAGGGAGACCAGTGTTACCAGGAAAGGTATGATGAGAATATAGAGGGCTGTGGAGAGGTCAAGAGACAAACCGTGCCATATCACGTCGAACATATCGCTAACGGTGAATGCGTGCCCCTCGTGATCCAGCAGCATAAAGGCGATCTTTGCCATGATGAACAGCATCACGGTGATCAGGAAGAACTTACACAGGTATAACAGTCTCTGTCTCATCAGCTTTGCATATCATGCAGTTTCTTGTAGTAACCGTCTTGCGCCAGCAGTCCCTCGTGGGTGCCACGCTCCACAATCCGCCCCTCGTGGAGCACACAGATCTCGTCGGCATTCTTGATGGTGCTCAGGCGGTGGGCAATGGCCACGGTGGTACGCGTCTTCATCAGCCGCTCCAACGCGTCCTGCACCAGTCGCTCGCTCTCAGTGTCGAGGGCAGAGGTGGCTTCGTCGAGGATGAGGATCGGCGGATTCTTCAGGATGGCACGGGCGATGGACACACGCTGGCGCTGACCACCTGAAAGGCGCCCGCCACGGTCGCCGATATTAGTATCGAAGCCGTTTTCTGAAGCCATGATGAAGTCGTAGGCATTGGCAATCTTCGCTGCCTCTTCAATCTGCTGCTGCGTGGCATTGTCGACTCCGAAGGAGATATTGTTACGGAAGGAGTCATTGAAGAGAATAGCCTCCTGATTGACGTTCCCTATGAGTTGCCGCAGGTCGTAGATGCCCAGTTCCTTCACGTTGATGCCGTCGATGAGCACCTCACCCTCCTGCACATCATAGTAGCGCGGGATGAGATCGACCATCGTCGATTTCCCAGAGCCGCTCTGACCAACGAGTGCGATGGTCTTCCCCTTGGGAATCACCAGGTTGATATCGCGGAGCACCCATTGTTCACCATATCTAAAGGAAATATGACGGAACTCAATCTCGTGTTCGAAACTCTTGATGGATTTCGGGTGAGCAGCCTCCTTGATGGTGTTCTCTGCCATCAGAATCTTATCCACGCGCTCCATCGAGGCCAGTCCCTTGGGGATGTTGTAGCCTGCCTTTGAGAAATCCTTCAGTGGATTGATGATCGAATAGAGCATCACCATATAATAGATGAAGATAGGGCCCGAGAGGGTGTGATTATTCAATACCAGGACACCACCGAACCACAGCACGATGACAATCATCACCGTACCCAGGAACTCGCTCATCGGGTGGGCCATCGACTGACGGATATTCACCTTCATGATATCATTACGGTAGGCAGAATTGATGGTGTCGAAACGACGGTTCATCTTCTCCTCGGCACAGAAGGCCTTGATGATGCGGAGGCCGCCAAGTGTCTCTTCCACCTGACTCATCGTGTCGCTCCATAGTGCCTGCGCCTTCACGCTCTGAGCCTTCAGCTTACGGCCTACCCACCCCATGAACCACCCCATGATGGGAACGATGACGAGTGTGAACACCGTGAGTTGCCATGAGATGAAAAGCAGCATGGCAAAGTAGCCGATGATGAGAATGGGGTTTTTGAAGAGCATCTCCAGACTCGACATGATGGAGTTCTCTATCTCCTGCACATCACCGCTCATGCGGGCGATGATGTCGCCTTTGCGCTCCTCAGAGAAGAATCCCAGCGGCAAGGCGTTGATCTTCTGATAGAGCTGGTTGCGGATATCGCGCACCACGCCTGTCCGTATGGGTACGATGGTTGCCGATGAAAGGAAGTAGGCACCCGTCTTCAGTCCTGTCATCACAGCCAGGAACAAACCAATAATGAGCAGCGTTGTCGTGGGACCGATATCTGCTATCAATCCATTGACATAGTAGTTCATGTTATTCATCAGCACGGCCTGTGCATGCTCCCAGTCCCACGCCATCAAGGCCGTGGCGGTCTTCGCATCATCGGTCTTGAAGATAATCTGCAGGATGGGGATGAGGGCAGCAAACGAGAAGATGTTCAGTATCACAGACAGGATATTGAACAGTACCGACAATACAAGGTACTTCTTATATGGCGGCACGAACCGCCGCAGGACATTGATGAATTCCTTCATATTATTTTATTTCTGGCAACGGACTTCACGACTTTAGGACTTTTTCCCAGAGTCCTGTTAGTCCTGTTGTCCGTTGCTAATTACTCCTAATAGCGTCGCGCTCGTCGAGCCAGTGATTCGTACGCGGACTGTCTCGCCGATATGATGGCTGCCCTTGTCGAAGACCACCATCTTATTCTG
Source organism: uncultured Prevotella sp. (assembly GCA_900318395.1). Lineage (GTDB taxonomy): Bacteria > Bacteroidota > Bacteroidia > Bacteroidales > Bacteroidaceae > Prevotella. The sequence continues at coordinate 18,678 of ONKL01000035.1, read as the reverse complement.
CTCCGTGCGTCCGCAAAGCTGTTCTCGGCTACGCTTCGAGAATCCCTCTACGAGCACGTCGAACTCCTTCCCCTCATCTTTCTTGTTCTGAATGGCACTGATCTCCGTCTGGAGGGCGATGAGTTCATTCAGGCGGCGGATCTTCTCCTCCTCAGGCACATTGTCGGGCAGATGCTTCGAGGCATAGGTGCCCGGGCGCTCAGAATACTTGAACATAAAGGCAGAGTCGTAGCCCACCTCTCGCATCAGGTCGAGGCTCATCTGATGATCCTCCTCCGTCTCGTCGTGGTAGCCTACAAAGATGTCCGTCGAGAGCCCGCAGTCAGGAATAATCCTGCGGATAGCGGCCACACGGTCCAGATACCACTCACGGGTGTACTTGCGGTTCATCAGCTTCAGGATCTTATCGCTGCCGCTCTGCACAGGCAGATGGATATGCTTGCACACATTAGGCACCTCGGCAATCACTCGTAGCGTCTCGTCGCTCATGTCCTTCGGGTGCGATGTGGTGAAGCGCACGCGCATCTCCGGCACTTCCTCTGCCACGCGACGAAGAAGAGCAGGGAAAAGAATAGTATCCTCATTCCACCTTCCACCTTCCTCATTCCACATTCCACCTTCCACATTCCTCATTCCACCTTCCACCTTCCACCTATACGAATTCACGTTCTGTCCCAGTAGGGTGACCTCCTTATATCCCTTATCTCTCAGGTCGCGCACTTCGCGCAGAATGCTCTCCACATCACGACTGCGCTCGCGCCCCCTTGTATAAGGTACGATACAGTAGTGGCAGAAATTGTTGCAGCCACGCATGATGCTCACGAAGCCCCCGATCTTATGGCCCAAGCCTATTCGTTGTGGCACCACGTCCTTATAAGTCTCCGTCGTCGAGAGTTCAATGTTCATCGCTTTATGCCCCGTCTCGGCCTGTGCGATCAGATCGGGTAGCGACAGATAGGCATCAGGTCCTGCCACCAAGTCGCAATGGTGGTTCTCCAGCAGATTCTGCTGCGCACGCTCGGCCATACAGCCCAGGAGTCCGATAATCAGTGGTGCCTGTGAGGCATCGGCTTTCAGTCTCCTCCTGCGCTCTGCATCGAGTGCCTCGAGACGATGATAGATCTTCTGCTCGGCATTATCCCTCACGGAACAAGTGTTCAGGAAGACGGCATCAGCCTCCTCCAATTTCTCTGTGGTCTCGTAGCCGGCCATCTGCATCACCGATGCCACCACCTCAGAGTCTGCCACATTCATCTGGCAGCCATACGTTTCAATATATAGTTTCTTCATCTTTTTCAATTATTATACGATTGGCAGTGAGATGCCGTTGATCTTCTGATAGACATCGAGGGCGTAGACATCGGTCATGCCACTGATGTAGTCGATAATGGCCATGATGCGGGTCTCTAAGTCGGGAGCGTCAATCTCGTACTGGCCTGAGACGCGACTGATGAGATGTTTGCTGTAGAATCGCTCAGGGTGGACTGCTGCTTGGATAAACTGGTGCAGCAGGGTCTCCATGATCTTGTATCCAGAGAGTTCCACATCGAGTACGGGCTTGCTCTTGTAGATGCGCTTTACAGACAGGTCGCAACAGCGGTTGTAGGCCTCGCTCTGGGTAGCGCTGATATGGCTGATGAGACTTCCCTCGAAGGTGCCGCTGAGTATCTCGTCCTCATGCTCGATGAATACCTTCACACATTCATTCTCGAGTTTGCCGATGACGCAGGCACGCAGATAGACAATCTTCTCATTATTATCCGTCAGTCCCTCTTCTACGATACGGTTCTGTATGTGTAGCTTGGTGTCCTCATCGAAGAAACCGAGCATCAGCTGCATGGTCTCATCGAATGAAATTATTTTAAGTTTGTGGGCATCCTCCAAGTCCATGACCTCATAGCAGATATCATCGGCAGCCTCCACGAGGTAGACCAGAGGATGGCGCGCATACTTGAGGGGTTCACCAACCTCTGACTTACAGATAATGCCTAATTCCTTAGCTATCCGACGGTAGTCGTCTTTCTCTGAATCGAAGAATCCGAATTTCCCCTTCTTGCCTGCAGCAGCAGAAGAGTAGGGGTACTTGACAATGCTGGCAAGAGTGGAATAAGTCATGACAAATCCGCCAGGGCGACGGCCTTTGAACTGGTGTGTCAGCAAGCGGAAAGCATTGGCATTGCCTTCGAAGTGGGTAATATCCGTCCAGAATATCGGATTGACCTCTCGCTGCAGGTCACTGCCAGGACCTTCGAGGAAGTAAGACTGGATGGCTTTCTCGCCGCTGTGGCCGAATGGGGGATTGCCCAAGTCGTGAGCCAGACAAGCGGTGGCAACAATCTGCCCGATTTCCTGAAAGAGGCTGTCCTTTAACTCGGGGTGCTTGAGCGTGAGTTTCGCTGACACATCATTGCCCAGCGACATGCCCACACTGGCGACCTCCAGGGAGTGGGTCAGACGGTTATGGACGAAGATACTGCCCGGCAGAGGGAAGACTTGAGTCTTGTTCTGCAGCCGACGGAATGGGGCAGAAAAGATAAGACGGTCGTAGTCGCGTTTGAACTCTGTACGATCATCATGACGCTCTGGGTGACGGTGCTCCTGCCCCAGTCGTTTATTGGATATCAGTTGTTGCCAATTCATCATATTTCGGGTGCAAAATTATATAAAATTTCCGAAATTATGAGCCAGTTAAGATAAAAACTGAACATAATTACCCCGAAATGTCAGAAATCATGTCAGGTATAACGCCAGTTGTCTGCCAAACGAAGCGATATTCTGCCCTGACGCCTGTGATTACAGCACGGGCAGGATGCGCTCCATTTGCATGTTGATTGTAACATCAAATACGAACCAATTATAGAAGCAAGTGCAAGACTTTACACTTTGAATTACGACGAAACAAAGACCTACATGTGGGCGGCAATCTTCGTAGCCTGCAATCTGGTGCTGCCACATTATTTAATAGAAATCTTTGTTCGTTTATGATTCCAATCGCATACTAAAAAGGACTGGCAGCCTACGTTTTTACTGTCAGTCCTTGGTTAATCTTTGCTATTGCTGGACTAAGGTGATTCTATCCTACAACTAATGAGAATCTCAAGCCAAGTGCATTAGCAATAAGCATAAAAGTGCTGAGCTGCATGTCCGTCTGTCCCTGCTCCAACGATGAGATATACTCACGTTTCTTACCTATGCGCTCTCCCAACTGCTGCTGAGTCAATTTCTGGCGTTTGCGCTCGTCGCGCAGCAACTCGGCATAATACCAAGCCTTGGCCTTGGCCTCGAATTCCACACGAGAGGGAGAACCTTCAGGTCCATACTTCTCCTCAAAATGCTGTGAGCCCTTTTTCAATTGAGCTAATTTCTTTTCGTCAAGCTTAATCATTTTCTTGTCCTCCTACATATATTTCTTTATTATCTGTCGAGCTATTTCTATCTCACCCTTATATTGCTTTGTGCTCTTCTTCAAAAACGAGTTCAAGAACAGCACGCGCTTACTCTCCATGAACGAAAGGGATTCGATGGCAAAAATGATGGTGCGGTATTCGTTATTGCCAACTGAGACCCGCGCTTCATAGAATTCTCTTATGTCCTCGTTCATGCCGCAAAAGTAATATATTTATTCCATACTTCCAAATGTTATGGAAGAAAAATGTTCTTTTTGTTGCTTTTTAGTTCATAATAAAAGGGCTGACAGCTCATTACTGCCAGTCCTCTTTGAATTAGAGAGTGCAATGCCCTAAATATCATCACCTCCATTTATGGGGCCGTCATCTGCGTCGTCGTCGGTGTTGTCACCGCCAGTGTTGGTTCCACCGCCAGAGGTGTTGCCGCCATCGTTCTCGCCTGTAGTGTCCTCACCATTGGTTTCCTCAACGACACCGTCATCGGCACTGGGCACTACGTCCAAGAACTTCTTGCGTCTCTTTATGGTAGCAAGCACTTGATTTGCCGTCTGTCCTAAGGAAATTTTTCTTGCAAATAGTTGTAATTTGTCGTTTTTCTCTACATAAAACCATGTAAATTGCAGAATATTAGCAGTTTAGGCGTATTTTTATCTCTACTTATCCTCTACTTATCCTCTACTTATCCTCTACAAAACCTCTACTAGTCTTGAGTACTATAATTCTACCTTGGGTCTACAGACAACCTGTAATAGGAATAAGAAAGCGTGATATTCCCATGTTGAGAGCGTGATATTCCCACGTTGGGAATAAAATGTTCCCACGTTGGGAATAAAGTATTCCCACATTGGGAATAAGTAACGCGCCTGTAGGATGGCGCTTGTCGGCAATAAGGAAGTCTTATTGCAGAATAAGGAACCCTTATTGCGCAATAAGGAACGCTTGTTGCAACATAAAACATGCTTCTGCAGTAGATGGAATGTAGAAGATTAGTAGAGTTTTGGTAGAGGATAGGTAGAGGATAGGTAGAGGTTTAGTAGAGGATTAGTAGAGGATTAGTAGAGGATAAAATTTAAGAAAATATTCGCGAAAACCTAGTAAAATCGGTGTATTTGAAAGAAATTTGAGCTTATTTAGTAGAGGTAGACTTATTATGTTGGGCACAACATAATAACTCAATAACTATATAAAAAAGCGTGGAGCGGTCAGAATGTAGGTGCCGACTATTCGATACGATAGAAGCTACAACTGAGATAGTTGTCGCATCAGCCATTCGAAATATCTGCATTTTCTCACAGATGTTATCGAATAAATGGTTGCAAAGGTACGATATTTTGGACAAAAGAGCATAAGAAAACAAAAAAAATATATTCTTATGTTCTTATATCTAAAAAATATTGTACCTTTGCACATTGATTAAAATGAAATTTTAAACATGCTAAAGATAAAAGTTGTCAATAAGGGTCATCAGCCATTGCCGCAGTATGCTACGGCACTCAGTGCTGGCATGGATCTGAGAGCGAATATCGACGCCCCTATTACCCTCAAACCTCTGGAGCGCAAACTGGTTCCGACAGGACTCCATATCGCATTGCCGGCAGGCTATGAAGCGCAGGTAAGACCTCGTAGCGGACTGGCTCTGAAGAAAGGAATTACGGTACTGAATACACCTGGCACTATCGATGCCGACTATCGCGGTGAGATTGGTGTGGTACTCATCAATCTGTCACAGGATGATTTCGTTGTAGAAGATGGTGAGCGCATTGCACAGATGGTGATTGCACGCCACGAACAGGCAGATTTTGAACTCGTAGAGGTGCTTGATGAGACAGAGCGCGGCGAAGGAGGTTATGGACACACAGGAACGAAATAGAAGTGGAAAGTGAAAAGTAGAGAGAATTATTTCAATTGGAGTAGGATATTTATGATAGGTGGAGGGCAGAGTGTCCTGCGAGTATGTGTATGCGCAGCACTTTTCACCTTTCATCTTTCATTTTTCACGGCTTTCGCTCAATCGAACGAAAGAACCTACGACCATTTCTTCCTTGAGGCGATGATGCAGCGGCAGAAAGGTAATAACGATGCTGCCTTCGACCTCCTGCGCCATTGCGTGGAACTGAATCCCGAGGCTGCTGAGGCCTGGTATTTCCTGGCGCAATATTACAATGCGCTGAAGGATCAGGAGAAATCGCAGGCCTGCATTCAGAAAGCTGCAGCTATCTCGCCAGAGAATATGACCTATATGGAAACTCTGGCACAACTCTATATCAGCCAGCAGGACTATGCTGCAGCCATCCCCGTGGTAGAGGGAATCTACGAACGTAACAAGGAGCGCGAGGATATGCTCGAGATGCTCTTCCAACTGTATCAGCAGGTAGAAGACTTCGATCATGCTATCGGTGTGCTGAACAAGATTGAGAAGATTGACGGCAAGAACGAACGTATCTCGATGGCGAAGAGTGAGATCTTCAACCGTATGGGCAACAAAAAAGCAGCCATTGCCGAGATGAAGGCACTGGCCCAGCAGTTCCCCAACGACTTGAACTATCAGGCTATGTACGGTGAGGCGCTGATGATGAACGGACAGATAAAGAAGGCCCTGAAGGTTTACGACGGTATCCTGAATACTGAGCCCGATAACATCCGTGTGCTGATGTCACTGCGTACCTATCATCAGGCTCTGGGTCATCAAGTGGAGGCTGATTCACTGACGGAACGTGTGCTGCTGAACCGTAATTCGACTGTCGAAGAGAAGATACACCTGCTGAGACAGGAAATTGCAGCCAGTGAACAGGCTGGTGGCGATAGTACGAAGGTGTTGGGGCTGTTTCGGAGAATGCTCGCCCAGCCGCAAAGCGACGAGAGCATGGCACTCTTCTGCGCCTCGTATATGAATGCGAAGAAGATGCCAAAGGATAGTATCTCACAGGTGCTGATGAAAATATTAGAGCTTGCACCCGACAATTCGGCTGCGCGCCTGCAACTCTTGGGCTATGCTTGGGAGAGCGATGATATGGATCGCGTGATTGCTCTTTGCCAGGATGCTCGCCAGTACTCGCCAGACGACATGGCATTCTATTATTACCAAGGTATTGCCTACTTCAAGCGAGATAGTCTGGATGCAGCCCTTTCAGCCTTTAAGAATGGCATTGGCGTCATCAAGGAGGACAGCGATCCGATGATCGTATCCGACTTCTATGCCGTGATGGGTGATATCCTCCACCAGAAAGGTATGGCTGAGGAGGCTTTTGCCGCCTACGACTCTTGTCTGGTGTGGAAAGACGACAATATGGGTTGCCTGAACAACTACGCCTATTATCTCAGTGAGCGTGGCGAAAGGCTGTCAAAGGCTGAGGAGATGAGTTTCAAGACCATCAAGGCTGAACCGAAAAATTCGACTTACCTCGACACCTATGCGTGGATCCTCTATATGGAAGGGCGTTATGCCGAGGCACAGATCTATATCGAACAGGCCGTTCAGAACATGGATGAGACACAAGACAACTCCGTGATTTTGGAACATGCAGAAAAAATAAAACTAAAAAATAAAAAAGAATGAAATTATCAGGTATTTTAAGAGTAGCCGTTTTGGCTTTGCCATTAGTGCTTGCATCTTGTGGTTCTAAGAAAAAGACCGTTCAGCCCCAGACAACCAGTCAGGGCACGATTGAGAAAGCGAATTTCATTGAGCATGTGCAGGGCAATGCTCAGACTGCCAAGTTTATCACCTCGAAAGTGAAATTCTCGGTAGAGGTGGGTCCGCAGAAGTTGACGCTTACGGGTAATCTGAAGATGAAGCGCGATGACGTGATCCGTTTGCAGCTCATGGCCTTCGGTTTTGTGGAGGCAGGCCGTATCGAACTCACCAAGGAGTATGTGTTGATCATGGACCGTATCAACAAACAGTATCTGAAGGCACCATATATTTCGGTGGACTTCCTGCGTAACAGTGGTCTGAACTTCAATACGCTGCAGGCCCTCTTCTGGAATGAGCTTTTCCGCCCGAATCAGGTGAGTGTTAAGACAGAGGCCGACGACAAGGACAAGAAAGATAAGAAGGACAAGAAAGACAAGAAAAAGCATGAGACTACCCTGCCAGCAAAAGAGGATCTTACGATCTATTCCATCCTCGAGAGCGGCGATGACATGATCATCAGTCGAGAGGAAGGTAAGATGGACTATAGCTGGCTGGCTAGCAAACAAACGGCTTTAATCCGTATGGCCAATGTGCTTTATAAGGACCGTTTCAATGGTAATACTCAGTTGAACTGGGATTACAGTGATTTCGACCTTGTAGGCAAGACCTTGTTCCCCAAGAAGCACGGCATCACACTGACCACTCCCAAGAAGGAAGTGAAACTGGGTATGACCCTTAATTATATTGGTAATGAATCAGAGTGGGAGACACGTACAGAAGTCTCTAACAAGTATCGTGAGGTGACCGTCGACGAGATTCTTCGCCGATTCATGGCACTCTAACATAGAAATAGCAAGTGAAGAGACTATTCGTCCTTTTTCTTTTAGCATTTTTAGTGGCGGCTGTCCCTGCCCAGACGACGAAGAAAACGTCGGCCCAGCGCAAGACAGCCACCACTAAATCTTCGCAGACCAAAAAGACATCTACGAAGAAGACTTCGCAGAAGAAGTCAAATACCACCCAGAAGCAGCAGGTGACTGTGAAGGGCCTCAAGCAGGAACAGCAGCAGGTGCGCAAGCAGATTCAGGAGCAGGAGCGTAAGTTGAGAGCTAACGAACAAAACGTCAAGAAACGTCTGGAGAACCTTCTGGTGATCAACAATGAGATTGCCGACAAACGTAAGTCTATTGATAATATCCGTATGGACATTACGCGTCTGGAAAGTAATATTCAGATGTTGGAGGCGCAGATGAAGGTGCTCGACCACGAGCTTGATGAGCGTAAGCAGCGCTATATCAAGTCGATGCGCTATATGCACGGACATAGGAATATTCAGAGTAAGCTGATGTTCGTCTTCAGTGCGAAGAACTTCTCACAGATGTACCGGAGATTGAGGTTTATGCGCGAGTATGCTGCATACCAGCAGACTCAGGGCGAGGCTGTGAAGTCGATGCAGGGGCAGGTGCAAGAAGCCTTCAACGAACTCACTGTCTCCAAATACAGGAAAGATACCCTGCTCACCCGTGGCGAAAAGGAGCGCCGCCAGCTTGAGGATAAGCAGGTGGAGCAGCAGAAGGTGGTATCCTCGTTGCAGAAACAGCAGAAGACAATTCAGGGCATTATCGATCAGCAGAAGAAACGCGATGCAGAACTGAATGCCCGTATCGACAAACTCATTGCTGAGGAGATTGCCCGTGCCAAGGCGCGTGCTGAGGCTGAGGCCAAGCGTAAGGCGGCTGAAGAGGCTCGTCGCAAAGCAGCTGAAGAGGAGGCTCGTCGCAAGGCTGCCGAGGCGGCTGCCGCTAAGAAGCGGGCAGAGGAACTGGCGAGAAAGAAGGCTGCTGCCGAGGCTGCTGCCCGAGAGAATGCCCGCAGGATTGCTGAGGCAAAGGCTAAGGAAGAGAAAGCCAAGGCCGAAGCCAGGGCCGCTGCTGCGAAGAAGAATGCAGAGGCCAAGGCTGCAGCAGAGCGCGCAGCCCGTGAGGCAGAACAGGCACGACAGGCAGCAGAGCGCAAGGCTAAGGCTGATGCAGAGGCGCGCAAGAAGGAACTGGCTGAGGCAAAGAAGCGTGAGGCTGCCGAGAAGCGCAGGCTCGAAGCCGAGGCTAAGAAACGTGCCAGCGAGTCGAAGGCGGAGTATACTGTTTCGGCGGTAGACCGTCAGATGAGCGGGAACTTTGAGAGCAACCGTGGGCGCCTTCCCTTCCCAGTTACAGGCAGCTATCGAATCATGAACCGCTTTGGTACAAACACCGTGACAGACGTGAAAGGTCATGTGACTCTCGACAAGAAGGGTATAGATATCAAAGGACAGCCCGGCGCTAACGTGCGCTGCATCTTCGACGGTGAGGTGAGTGCTGTGTTCAGCTATTCGGGTACGACGGTGATTATCGTGCGTCATGGCAGCTATCTCTCCGTGTATTGTGACTTGGCTTCCGTCAGTGTCAGCCGTGGACAGAAAGTGAGTGCTCGTCAGACGCTCGGCCGTCTGGGCTCAGAAGGGGTTATGCAGTTCCAATTGCGAAAAGGCAATGCCCTGCTGAATCCAGAAGCTTGGCTCTCCAGATAAAAATAAGGAAGGCATCCATGATCGGATGCCTTCCTTATTATATATATATTATAAGGTGAGACCTTCTAGCAGAGCCACGTAAGTGTCGATGGCCTGTTCAATCTCCGATATCCTGATAAACTCATCGGCAGAGTGTGAACGGTTCGAATCACCCGGCCCTAGTTTCAGCGAGTGGAAAGGCATCAGAGCCTGATCGCTGAGGGTGGGGGAGCCAAAGGGCTGCATCCCGCGCTCAATACACCTTCTGACCAACGGATGGTCTACTGGGATACTTGATGAGTGCAGACGGAATGAACGGGCTTGTAGCTCACATTTCTTCATCTTCTTGCGGAGGAATTCAAACAGGAACTCGTTCTGATAGAATTCATTCGTGCGTACATCAACAACAAAATGAAGTGTATCGGGGATGACGTTATGCTGTGTGCCACCTTCGATGACGGTCACTGTCAGCTTCGTGGGTCCCAGTAGAGGACTGCTCTTGCGGAATTTATAGTCGCGCAACCAGACGAGATCGTCGAGAGCCTCGTAGATGGCATTGATGCCTCCCTCTCTGGCGGCATGCCCTGATTTGCCATAGGCATAGCCGTCGATTACCATCAGCCCCTTCTCTGCGATGGCTGGCTGCATGCCTGTGGGCTCGCCCACGATGGCCACGGCAATATTGGGCAGGCGGTGAAGCACGCGCGAGAAGCCATTCACGCCCGATACCTCCTCTTCGGCTGAGGCCACCCATAGGATATTGTAATTGCGGGGGCGAGTCAGCATGATGCGGTAAGTCTGTAACAGGGATACCAGTCCACCGCCACAGTCGTTGGAACCCAGACCGTAAAGGGTGTCGCCTTCCTGTGTCGGTGTGAAGGGGTCGCGTGTCCATGACGACACGGGCTTCACGGTGTCGATGTGCGCATTGAGCATCACCGTCGGGCGGTTGTTGTCCCAGTCAGGACATCCCACCCAGAGGTTGTTACCCTCACGCCCGTGAGGCAGGTTCCATTTGTTCAAATACTCCGACAGTTTGTCTGCAGCCTTAGTCTCATCGCGACTGATTGAAGGAATCGCTATCAGTTCCTTCAAAAGCGCCACTGCATCATTGGTATAGTCCTTTTGTTCCATTGTTATTGATTATTACCTATCGCAATTGCTTTCAGCTGCAAAAATACGAATAAATTGTGATTTTCCAAAAAAAAATGTGTAATTTTGTAGCCGTAAACATTAAATCTGAGACGAATGGAAGGCAAAATTCATGAACGTATGCCCTTGGTGCGATTGGCCGTCTGCCTGATGGTGGGAATCGTGATAGGTGAACAGCTGACAGGATCGATCATGTGGCTGTTGGTCCTAGCAGGAATGGTGGGTGGCACCTTGCTGCTTTGGCGCTACGAATATTGGCAGTCGATAGCCATTGCCCTGTGTTTCGTGATGCTGGGTATCGTGCTGATCACACGCCAGCCTGAGCCGCCTCCCTATGGGAAGGCTGAGGCGCATCAGCTTTCGCGGGTTGAGCGTACGAGGCTGCGCTGCCTGCAATGGCGCCAGAAGCTGTTGGCACGTTATGAGGCTCAAGGTCTCGAAGGGGAACAGTATGCTGTGGTGGCAGCGATGACACTCGGCGACAAGTCGGCACTGACAAAGGATGTCAGAGAGGTATATGCGGTCACGGGGGCAGCACATGTGCTGGCTCTAAGCGGACTGCATCTTGGTATCATCTACACGTTGCTGTCGCTCCTGGTAGTGGGGCGGCGCTGGCAGATGCTGTCGCAGCTCGTCTGTATCCTGGGCATTTGGGCCTTTGCCTTTCTAGTAGGATTGTCGGCCAGTGTGGTGCGCTCAGCCATCATGCTGACGGTCTATGCGCTCCTCTCTTTGGGCCACAGGGATAAGATGTCGCTGAACACACTGGCCTTTACAGCCATCCTAATGCTGGTTGTAAACCCACGCTCACTCTTCGATATCGGTTTCCAAATGTCGTTTATGGCCGTAGCCTCCATTCTGTTGTGGGTGCCTGTCTTCAGGTGCGCGTTCTCTGATGCCTATCTGATGGAGCATCCGTTGTTGAAGTGGGTGTGGAGTATGGCTGGTGTGTCGCTGGCGGCTCAGTTAGGTGTGGCTCCGCTGATTGCCTTTTACTTTGGACGTTTCTCTACCTATTTCCTCCTGACGAACTTCATTGTGGTGCCTGCTGCTACGCTGATTCTCTATCTGTCGCTGGTGGTGTTGTTCATCCCCGGCCTCGCGTACCTACTTATATATATAGTCAGACAGCTGAATATCTGTCTGGCCTATATCGCCACGATTCCTGGGGCGAACATCGAGGGGCTGCACCCCACTATAACACAAACCACGATGATCTACGTGATCATTGTGGCTGTCTATCTGTTAGTGCTCAGGCTTCGCCCTTCGTTACATGTAGCCTAACCAGCGTAAGATATCATTGAGGTTCGCGACAACCATCAGGAGGATCAGGATGCCGAAGCCGACATACTCGGCACGGATCATGAAGGTCTCAGAGGGCTTGCGACGCGTGATCATCTCATAGAGCAGGAACAACACGTGTCCACCGTCGAGGGCGGGGATGGGCAGAATGTTCATGAAGGCGAGGATAATCGAGAGGAAGGCGGTCATCTTCCAGAAGAGATACCAGTCCCATACAGGGGGGAAGAGGCTGCCGATGGCTCCGAAACCGCCCAATGACTTGGCACCGTCGGCGGTGAAGACATACTTCATGTCGCCCACATAACCTGCCAATACATTCCAACCGTACTTGATACCTGCGGGGAAGCTCTCAAAGAAACCGTATTCCTTAGTGATGGGCTCATAGAGTCCGGTGATGGATTTCACGAAGAAGCCGAGTCTCAGTTCTGGGGTGAGAACCACCGATAGGGTATCCTCCTTCCTCGTTCCTCCTTCCTCGTTCCTCGAAACAACTAACGTGGCAGTACGAATCTTCAGACTGTCGCCTTGGGTCTTGGCGCCTGTCATCATATCCTCAAGGATACCCAACTGGTCGGTGAACTCATTGTAGGAGTCAACGGGCTTGTTGTTGAATGCCACGATGCGGTCACCTTTCTGGAGTCCGATGCTGGCTGCAGGGGTATCGGCCATCACACTGTCGATCTCTGCAGGGATGAGTGGACGGACAAACGAAGGCTCGGCCTTCAGCATGCCTAGGAGGTTCAAGTCGCCGGGGAGTTGCAGGCTCATGGCCTTGCCGTTACGGATAATGTCGGCACGTGTGGCTTCACTCAGGTCACGATAGAGGTCGGCAGAGAACTCCTTGAACTCGCCTTTCTCTGTTCCTACGAGGATATCCCCATCTTGGAATCCGAGTGCCTTGGCCTCGGCATTGAACTTCATACCCAGTGTCATGTCCTTCACGGGGATATAGGTATCGCCCCAATGGAAGAGAATCATGGAATAGATGAAGAGCGCGAGGAGGAAATTGACGAGTACACCGCCAATCATAATCAGCAAGCGCTGCCAAGCGGGTTTCGCACGGAACTCCCAGGGCTGTTCTGGTTGTTTCATCTGTTCGGTGTCGAAACTCTCGTCGATCATACCGGCTATCTTACAGTAGCCGCCCAACGGCAGCCAGCCCACACCGTATTGTGTATCACTATTCTTGGGTTTCCATTTGAAGAGACTACCATCCCATTTCCAGATGGAGGGGTCGAAGAAGAGGTAGAACTTATCGACCTTCACACCAAAGAGTTTGGCAAAGAAGAAGTGCCCTCCCTCATGGAGTAGCACCAGCAGGCCAATGGCCAGCATGAATTGTAATAGTCTAATTAAAAATATATCCATAATCTTTTTACCTTTTTACTTTTTTACCTTCTTACTTTTTCATCAGCTCACTTGCGATGCGACGGGCTTCGGCATCGGTAGCAATATAAGTGTCGTAGCTGGGGTTCTTGTCGAAGGTGGCGCGCTGCATAGTCTCGGCGATGATGTCGCCCATCTGGAGGAACCCACACTTATCCTCGAGGAAACCGCGGTTCACAATCTCGTTGGCGGCATTCACGATGCAAGGCATGTTACCACCCTTGTCAATAGCCTCGAAAGCCAGTGCCAGACAGCGGAACTTCTGCAGGTCAGGTTCGAAGAACTCCAGATGCTGGGCCTTAAACAGGTCAAGACGCTCACCACTCAGGTGCAGGCGCTGGGGGAACGAGAAGGCATACTGGATGGGCAGACGCATATCGGGCACTCCCAACTGGGCTTTCACCGATCCATCCTGGAACTGTACGGCAGAATGTACAATCGACTGTGGGTGAACGAGCACCTGGATCTGCTTGGCATCCACAACGAAGAGCCATTTGGCCTCGATGACCTCGAAGCCCTTGTTCATCATCGAAGCCGAGTCGATGGTAATCTTAGCACCCATGTCCCACGTAGGGTGGCGCAGGGCATCAGCCTTGGTTACATGGGCAATTTCTTCCATCGATTTCAGACGGAACGGACCGCCTGAGGCTGTGAGCAGAATCTTCTCGATAGGGTTCTGATCCTCGCCAACCAGACTCTGGAAGATAGCAGAATGCTCGCTGTCGACGGGTAGGATGGGAGTGTGATACTGCTGAGCCAACTGCAGGATGAGTTCACCGGCAACGACCAGCGTCTCTTTATTAGCCAGGCAGATAGTCTTGCCAGCCTTAATGGCGTGGATGGTGGGGTTCAGTCCAGCGAAACCTACCATGGCTGTCAGCACCATGTCGATGGGGCCAGCTTCTACGATTTCGTCGAGTGCCTTGGCTCCGGCGTATACCTTTACTTCAGGCATGTCGCTCATCAGCGCTTTCAGGGCATCATAACGTGCTTCGTTGGCAATGACAATGGCTGCGGGCTTAAACTTGTGGGCCTGCTCTGCCAGCAGTTCCACTTTGTTATTGGCAGTCAGGCAGTATACTTCGTATAAGTCTGCATGTTCCTCAATCACCTCAAGGGCCTGTGTTCCTATCGACCCCGTAGAGCCGAGAATGGCTATCTGTTTCTTCTGTTCCATAACTACTTTTGATGAATTTGGCTGCAAAGGTACAAAAAATCCGCAAATTCACATTGCGTTTCTCCGAAAATTGTTATCATATAGTGGAATTACTATAGATTGAGCAGACCATCTGGCAGGCGCATGGTGATGGTGCGCGCTTGTTGGTCGATGGCGGTGATGAGATCCTCTGAAGCGGGGATCAGGCGACCGTCTTCAAGTTCGAAAAGGATGTTGATGGTGGAGTCGTCGACAGCGGCGATACGTCCGATGGTGCGGCTGCTGTCAGCATCAGTGATGTCGAACCCCACGATGGCAGCCCAAGAGATGGTGTCTTCATCGCTGTCGGCAAGTTCATGGGGGAAATAGACCTCGCAACCTGTTAGTTCGCGGGCACGCTCCTGTGTGTCGATACCCTCGAATTTCATCAGCGCATTGCTGTCGGTCTTGAAACGGTACTCCTCGATGAAGAAAGGCACGAGGATATCGTCGATGCTGAGAATCAGATAGTCGGCATCCACACGGTCGAACACATCATCATCGAAGAGAAAACTGATTTCCCCTCTTACGCCGTGCGTCTTGCCGAGCTTGCCTATTCTATATACGTCTTCTTTTCTAATCACTTCTCACTATTCACTATTCACTATTCACTCCACACTCCTCACTCCACACTCCTCACCTTCTTACAATCTTCGCACCTAGGGCATTAAGACGGTCTTCGATATGTTCATAACCGCGGTCTATCTGCTCGATATTGTCGATGCGGCTTGTGCCCTTGGCGCCCATGGCTGCTATCAGCAGGGCGATACCGGCTCGGATATCGGGACTCGACATGCGACCGCCTCGGAGCGTGATCTTACGGTCGTGACCAACGACAACTGCACGGTGGGGATCGCAGAGGATAATCTGTGCACCCATGTCGATCAGCTTGTCGACAAAGAATAGACGGCTCTCGAACATCTTCTGGTGGAACAGCACACTGCCCCGTGCCTGAGTAGCCACGACAATCAGTACCGAAAGCAGGTCGGGTGTCAGTCCTGGCCAGGGGGCATCGGCGAGTGTCATGATGGTGCCGTCGATAAATGATTGTATCTCATAATGTCTCTGGCGGGGGATAAAAAGGTCGTCGCCTTCAGCCTTGATCTTCACACCGAGCCTGCGGAAGGTGTCTGGGATGATGCCGAGGTCGCTGATAGAGACATCCTTGATGAGGACGCCGTCGCCACACATGGCAGCCATACCTATAAAGGAGCCTACCTCGATCATGTCGGGGAGGAGCTTGTGCTCTGCGCCATGCAACTTGTCCACGCCCTCTATCGTCAGCAGGTTAGAGGCGATGCCACTGATCTTGGCACCCATCCGGTTCAGCAGTTTGCACAGTTGCTGCAGATATGGTTCGCAGGCTGCGTTGTAAATAGTAGTGGTGCCTTTGGCAAAGACGGCCGCCATGATGATATTGGCCGTTCCCGTCACAGAGGCCTCGTCGAGTAGCATATAGGTGCCCTTCAGTTTCTTGGCGGCTATCTCGTAGACATCCCGGCCTTCTACGCGATTGAACTTGGCACCCAGTTTCTGGAAACCGAGAAAATGGGTGTCAAGCCTTCTCCGTCCGATCTTGTCACCGCCTGGCTTGGTGATGACGGCCTTTCCCATACGGGCCAGCAACGGTCCGATCATCATGACGCTTCCCCGTAGTTCGGCACAGCTTTTTACGAACTCGTCGCTCTCCAAGTAGCTGAGGTTCAGCTCGTCCGCCTTAAAGGAATAGGTATTCTCGTTCCTCGTTCCTCGCTCCTCCTTCCTCGAAACTTTCACACCTACGTCGCGTAGCAGCTGTATCAGATTGTTGACATCGCGGATGTCGGGTATATTGTGGATAATCACTTCCTCATCTGTGAGCAGGGTGGCGCAAATCACCTCCAGGGCCTCGTTCTTGGCACCCTGTGGTGTGATGGTTCCTTTCAGCAGATGTCCGCCTTCTATAATGAATGATGCCATTCTGCTACTTCTTTTTCTTGGTTTTCTTGCTCTCGTCGGTAACGACGACTTTCTCGAACTTGAAGTTGTTCAGATCCAGTTGGATGATGCCATCGGTAAAACGGGCCAGGTCGTTGGCCACGCGCTCGTCTTCTGCAGAGCCATGCCCCCATGTGGCCAGGTCGCGCTTCATTTGGTTTGCCGTATAGTAAGTCAGTGCATCACGCTCTTCTCCGGCAGGCATCGACTTGAGTTTCTCAAAGAGCTCGCATACGAGCTTGCCGTAATGGCGCAGGTGTACTTGGTCCTTGGGCAGCTGCATCGGCTGTGGCTTGTTGAGAATCTTCTCTGCCTCCGATACATCGTAGGGCCAGTCGATATCCAGTTGCTTGTGGCTCATGAGATACAGATGGTCCCAGAGCGTCTGCTCGTAATCGCTACTATCCACCAGTTGGGGCACCTTTGTCTCCATCAACTGGATGATGGTACAGGCGCACTTTTGCCTTTCTTCCTTGGTGGGCAGACTGACAGCGTGATCTACCATCTTCTGGATCTCACGGCCGTATTCTGGCATCAAAAGTCTCTCTCGTTTGGTGTTGTAATCTAATCCTTTTATGTCCATATTCTATTTTTTTACCTTTTTGCTTTTTTACCTTTTTACCTTTTTACCCTTAAATCAGTTTTTTCGGAAGCTTTGCTACAAAATCTTTCAGATAATAGGGTACAAAATATGCCACATCTTCTGTCTGGTTATTGAGCAGGCGCTTTTCTGCCAGTGGCTGCATCCACTTGGCCAGCGGTTCAATACCATCTATCAGGTGGGCGTTCGGATGGTTGATGGTTTCCATACATTTTTTTGCGCCGTTGCCGAAGAAATAGACGGGTTGCTGGTCCAGGTATTCCCTGTAGGTGTCAGCATCCACGATGTCGGCACCGATTTCTCTGACAGGTTTCAATGCCCGGTTATAGATGCCTGCATAGACCTCCATACGCCTGGCGTCGAGCATCGGACAGAGCAAGGCGTTCTCCTCGGGAATCTCGCGCAATAATACTGGTACGCAGAGCAACTCGAGGGTAGGCACGGCAATGAGTTTCAGATCCCGGCCATAGCAGATACCCTTTGCCATCGACACGCCAATGCGTAAGCCTGTGTATGAACCTGGACCACAACTGACTGCCACGGCATCGAAGGGAATGGCATGATTGTCGGTAAACGAGAGAGCCTCGTCAACCATAGTCCCAAGACGTTCCGCATGATTCGGGCCGCTGTGATCTTCCTGATGGAAAATCACGTGTGAGTCTTCTGATACGGCTACCGAACAGACGTCCGTGCTGGTTTCTATATGTAATATTGTCGACATATTCTTTTTATACATTATATATTTAGGGTGCAAAGGTACTGAATTTTCTGTCAATATTCATCGTTTTATCAGAAATTAACGTCTTTAGGGGTTCAAAATGCTGAGCTAACTCAAATCATCAAATGAATTAGCTCAATTGATGATTTGAGTTAGCTCAAACGATCGAATCACCCGAGTGCCCGGAAAAAGGCGACGTGCAGATGTAGGATTATTGCAAATTGTAATATAATAAATAAGGTATGTGCTGCTTTTGTAATTGATGCGAATCAAGAGGCGCAAAATTACTGCATGAAAATCGAAAAAAAATCGGTAAAAGTTTTGGCGGTTCCAAAAATAGTCGTACCTTTGCACCCGCTAAACGAGAAACGGAAGTTTTGAGTGAGGCAAGAAGAACTTCTTGAACAGCGAGAGAAAAACAAGTTCACTTGGTTTTCCGAGTCGTGAAAGAAGTCAAGGCCGAAAGGCATTAAAGAGTTCTTTGAAAGATTTACATAGACAGAAGTAGTACAAGAAGCAAGAGCAGCGATGCTCTTGGGTATAAGAAACGAACCGTCAAATTAATATGATAGGTGCTTATAACTTGATACTGGATAGTCGTTCTGAGACAGAGCAAAGTCGAGAAGGAATTTATACAAGGTTCCTAGGAGCGAGAGGAGAGAAAGCTTGCTTTCTATCCCGAGCGACGACGGAAGCTCGTATAATTTTTCTTTCGCAGAAATAAAAATTATACAATGAAGAGTTTGATCCTGGCTCAG
>ONKL01000067.1 GCA_900318395.1 uncultured Prevotella sp. | reverse complement strand
CGCCGTTTCGTAGTCACTCTTCGCTACAAGTTCAACACCACCCGCTCAAAGTACAAAGGCGAGGGTGCAGGTAACGCAGAAAAGAACCGCTTCTAAACCGCAACAACTATGCAGAATAACTTTAAATACATAAATCTCTCTTGGGCCGTGGTGGGCATTTGTGAAAATGCTCGCCAGCCCCTTTTATCCCACATCCCTGGCATCGATGAGGACGAGGCCGCAGCCGTGGAGCATTACGTCATCGGCTACATGGCCTTCTGGCACATCGCCTTTGTGGATGAAGACCGCCTCGTACCATGCCGTGACGACACCCTGCGCAACGAGGCCCGACAGAAGATAGACCGCTACATCGCCGCTCATCCGCCCGTAGAGACCTTCCCCCGCTTCTACCTCGTTCTGCTCCGCCAGTCGATAGCCCCGATGGAACCCGACGGCATGAGCCGCGTGTACCAGATGTAACCCTTCGAAATGTAACTAACCCTATGAACATTTGTTCAGACTTTCACCTCGGCAGACACTTTTTAGGTCTCTCTATGAACGCTTTCGTGGGACTTTCTGTCGCTCGGCTCTGCCGCTTGCCACAGCAAGAACTTTGCCAAACGAATAAAGAAAAAAATTGTTTCTGATGTCACTTTTTGCTCTTCTGAACTGTTATATATATGAATCGGTTCAAAAAAACAGAAGTTTAACAATATAAAAATAAGAATTATGGATGAATTATTTGCACTTTTAATTCCCCTTGGCTGTGGATGCGTACTCCCAATCTTGGTAATATGGCTTACCATTCGCAAGGAAATGAATGAGACTAACACTCGTACAAAAATCGTGTTGGCCGCCATCGAGAAGACTCCCGATATGAACATTGAGGAACTCATTGAGAAGATTTCCCCCAAAAAGAAACTACTGAAAGAGGCGCTTTTGGAAAAACTGATGTGGGGATGGATTTGTGCCATACTTGGACCAGGTCTAATAGGCTTGGGCATCTATCTCAAAATCGAAGGAATGGGAAGACCCAAAGACCCGTTGGTTGCCATCTGCTTCGGTGTGGTCTTGCTGGCTGTCGGCATCGCTTTCCTCGTCAACTATTATATGGGCAGAAAGATGCTCGCCAAAGAAATAGAGGCTGAGGAGAAACGAGTAACCACTCAACAGGCATAGACCGTGACCCGCGAAGTATTCATAGCCCATGTAGAGCGTGAGCAGGAAGCCCTCCGCAGCTTCTTGCTTGCCCTCTGCTGCGGCAATAAGAGCAACGCAGATGATTTGGCGCAAGATGCACTGGTAAAGGCTTATCTCTCATCGGTAGGCTATCAGGATAAAGGCCGTTTCCGCTCGTGGCTCTTCAAGATAGCCTACAATACGTTTCTCAACCACAAGGCGGGTCACATCATAACGGAAAACCTCGATGATGCACGGACACTTGTCAGCCCCAGAACCGCCGACGATGTTTTTGAGCACCAAGACCTCTACCTCGCCCTGAGGACTTTGCCGCCCAAGGAGCGCTCATCCATCACGCTCTACTACCTCAGCGGCTACAACATCAAGGAGATTGCTGATATTACCGAGACCTCGGAGGATGCTGTGAAGAAACAGCTCTCGCGTGGTCGTGACAAATTAAAAGAAATACTGAAGATATGATAAAAGACAAAGCACTTGAGGAACTCTTCCTCACCCAGAAACCCCACTTTGATGACCACGATGTATTCATGGCCGACCTCACCAAGCGATTGGATGCCGTCGAGTTTATCCGTCAGTATCAGGAGGCCGCTATCCGTCGTTATAAGATGGCAATGGTTGTTGCCTTCATTGTCGGTATTGTCAGTGGAGCCGTTACAATGATCTTCATTCTCTCTACGCCAGCCGACGTGCCGCTCTTTACTTTCCACTTTGAAACAAGCATTCTTCTTTGGTTTGCCAAAAACTCCCGCCCCATTGCCGCTACAGCCCTCGCTTTGGCAATGACACTTAGCATGTTGAGTATCATCAACAATGTGCAAGACATCATGCGGATGCTGGGAAAGGGTGCTTTTATGCCCAAGTATTCATCATAATGATATACGTCAAAATCGCAAATCTATTCAGCGACAAGATTTTGTCTGGAGAATTTCAAGCAAAGAGTCGTGTGCCCAGTATCCGGTTCACTGCCTCAAACTTTAATGTTAATATGAATACTGTAGTGCGGGCATACGAACTATTGGAACAGAAACGACTTATATATAAAAAACGAGGTAAAGGCTATTTCGTGGTTGATGATGCACGTGATAGACTTATTCGCGTCCATAGAAAAATGTTCCGAACAGAACTACTTCCAAAAGTAATTCGTGAAATGCAACTACTTAACATTTCAATAGACGATGTGTATGATGCATGGCATAAATATACCCAGAAGGAGGTTTGAGATTCTACCTTTTTTCAGTCGTATCCCCCCAAATAATTATACACAAAACACCTATGAACATTTGTTCAGACTTTCACCCTCGGCACCAACTTTTCTGCCAGTGCCGGAGGCTTTTCATAACAATTTCTACTTTATCTCGAAAACTTTTCGTACCTTTGCACCCGCAAATAATATGGAGTTATGTCATTCCTTACGCGAACATATCCTTTTAAGCAGAGCGAGCACTGGCTAAGAGACAGCATCATCTATGGTATTGCTATTTGGGTGATACTTTATTTGTTGCAGCCATTCGGATTTGGCATGTATCAGGGAAACAAATGCTTTGTTGCGGCAATTTTTGGACTTGTTACGTCGTTTTGCTATGCTATATACAATTGGGCTATTTTTAGTCGTTTAATTCGTTACGTCAAACCTTGGCGCATTTGGCATGATGGGTGTGCCGTGCTTGGCCTGATATTCTTTATTGCCGTCTGCAACTTTCTACTATTCTCATTTATTTTTTGTTATCCAATTACTATCGGCATCTTTCTCTTGTTCCTGTATTGGACAATGATTATTGGCGTCATTATCACGGCTATATCAATCGGCATCGAATACAACCGGAGTCTGAAAGACAGGCTGGAGACCCTGCTGAGTAATACGACTGAAGAACAAAGGGACATATCAATAACCATCCACGATACAAATGTTCGAGGGAATGACCTCTGTATCCCCATCAATAACTTGCTTTATATTGAGTCACAGAAGAACAATATTTCTGTTTGCTATCTTATAGACGGCAAACCGACAAACTTGGAGATTCACACAACGCTGACTGCCGTGACTGAGGAATTGAAAGCCTACGAGAATATCTTCCAATGCCACCGCTCGTTTGTAGTCAATGTGAACAATATCACTTCTGCCAAAGGCAACTCCAACGGCTATCAACTGACACTCGGACCATGTACGAACAGCATCCCCGTATCTCGTTCGTATGTGCCTCGGCTGAAGTCTTTTATCGCTTAGTCATTCGTCCGCAAACTTAGTCATTCGCCATTTGGCTTAGCTTTCCGTCAGCGTTTCTAGCTGTCTGTCACAGATATTTGGAGGCTTCAGTTTCTTGTCGTATCTTTGCGGCATGAAACATCGAATTGCACATATCGTTTTAATGCTGTTGACAGTCTGCAATCTGGCTGCACAGACCACCGTCTCGGGCGTTGTTACCGACGGACGCGAACCGCTCACCAGTGCCAACATATTTATATTAGGTACGATTGACGGATGCCTCACCGACTCCCTTGGACGATTCTCGTTTACAACCTCCCAAACGGGTGAAGCAACCCTCAAAGCCACCTTTATCGGTTATGAGGAGTATACGTTGACAGCCGACATCAGCCTCATGCACAATCTCACCATACGGATGAACGAACAGGCCACCACCATCAATGAAGTGGTCGTCACAGCCAGCACTTTCAGCTTTGGCAAGAGTGATAACTTCAAGACGATGGATGCGCTGGATGTGGTGATGGCAGGCAACTCGTGTGGCGACATCGTTGCGGCACTACAGACACTGCCTGGTACACAGAAGGTTGGCGAGAACGGCAAACTATATGTACGTGGCGGCGATAGCGACGAGTGCCAGACGTTCGTGAATGGGATGCACGTCCTCGTGCCTTATAGCACTAACACGGAGAACACAGCCGTTCGTGGTCGCTTCTCGCCGTTTCTGTTCAAAGGCATCAATTTCTCGTTGGGTGGCTATGGTGGTGAATACGGCCAGGCTCTTTCATCCGTACTCCCCATGGAAACTACTGATGCTGCCACAAGCGACAAATTCGGCGTAAGCGCATCCTTGGTTGACTGGAACATCGGTGGCACTAAGGCGTATAAGAACAGTAGCCTGTCGTTCAATGCAGCACTGACCAGCATGGGACTATATGATCAGTTGTTCACGCAACGACAGGAATTTACTCGTCCTTATCGTAAGCTATCAGGCGAAGCACAATGTAAGAAAGAGTTCAGCACTTCGAGTGTGTTGAAGTCATACGTCGGCTATGATTTGACATCAGTCGGACAGCATATCGATGGGCGCAACCTTTCATTGAAGGAGCATAATATCTATGCCAACGTCACACATCAAGCTTCGATAGGACGCGGCTACACACTCTTTGCGGGTATCGCCAATTCTACTGTATTTACCGATATTGAAGATGCGCGAATGGTTGGCGACCATTATCATAATTTCCGTAATGAAGTCCACCTAAAAGCTGAAGTCCGCAAGGTTTGTTCCGACGTTTTGAAACTATCAGCAGGTATCGAGGACTATATCCGCAATAGTACGTTGAGATACGAAGCCTACCATTATCAACTTGACTACAACATCCTCGCCGCTCATATTGATGCCCAGTGGCGCATCATTCCCCACGTATTTCTCAATATGTCAGCAAGAGCCGAGATGATGAAGACAGACTGGCTGCTGATGCCGAGGGCAACACTGAGCTATATACCTAACAAGCATCTGCAATTCTCCTTAGTGGGTGGTCACTACAGTCAGACCGCAGAGGATGACTATTTAGCACTAACCCAATGTACCCTCGGCCAAAGAACTGCTGACCATGTAATCCTCTCTATGCAGTATAAGTCACAGACTTTTTTCCTGCGCATTGAACCCTATTGGAAGAAATACCACCATTTGCCTCTGTTGGAGGATGGTGTTTATCAGCCTCATGGCTATGGTACAAGCCGAGGTGTGGATGTTTTCATTGAGGACCATTCGCTCGTGAAGCATCTGACGGCCACACTTTCCTATTCATTCAACGATTCCGAACGGTTCTATCTTGACTACACCGAAGAACGAACGCCTGATTATGCCTCACGCCACAACCTGCGACTAACAGCCAAATACGCCATCGGCAAAGCTGTCATCGGACTGGCAGAATCATATGCCAGCGGACGTCATTTCCCTTATGGCACAACACCGCATTACAACAGTGTGGATGTGAACCTCACTTATCTGTTAAGTCCAAAGGTTATTGTCTATTCCTCGTTAAATAACATTTTCGGTCGCACCAACTGTTTCCGTTATGATGCTGTTGGCAATCCCGTAACAGCCTCCCGCGACCGTTTCCTATACATCGGCATATTTGTTTCACTTAAAAATAATAAAGCGTATGACATTTCAAACTTTTAACCACCGTGTGTTAGCCATTTTCCTCTTGATGATGGCATCAGTAAGTATCCATGCCCAACAGCCCAATCCCGCTAACACGCCTACCTGTAGCCTTTCACAAGCGGACATGCTCAACAACGTAGCCAAACTGAAGCGTATCGAGGCTATGCAGCCCGATAGTATTCAGCCAAAGTATCAGTTGGCTCTTCAAAGCCTGTCTTTTGCAGTTACCTATCCCCATGCCCCTCAGACGGAAAAGATGATTGCTGAGGCCGAACAAACCATTACGAAAATGGAGCAGATGAAAAACGCTAACTTGTCAGACATCTGTACCCTTCGGGGCTTCCTCTATATGGTGCGCATTGTGCAGGATCCCGCCCAATACGGCCAGCGTTACTACATCGACGTGATGGAGAACTTTGAGAAAGCCCTGAAACTCAATCCCGACAACCAACTGGCCAAGCAACTACAACAGAAGTTCTATGAGGGAATGAAACAGCAAACGGATAACCTAAAATGAGATTCGTTTATAAAGACATTCACTTCGGCGCAATAGCATCGTTTTACGTGATTGCTTTAGGTCTGCGCCTGATAACTCTGGTGGTTGGCAACAAGCATCCAACACTCTGGGAGAACTATGCCTTCCAACTTTTTTCAGGTCTTGGTCCAATCGTTGGAGCACTTGTTGCTATGACCATCTTCAAACGTAGGACAGCGTACACCATCACAGGCAAGTCTGTTTGGAAATCCATCGTAACCATAGTGATACCATGCCTCGTCTTCGGCATTATCGGAGGATTGGATATGGGTAAATTATGCTTGTTGGCATTTACGTATGGACTATTGGAGGAATACGGCTGGCGAGGATTCTTGCAATACGAACTCAGGAAACTGCCCGTATGGCAGTATGTCCTTATCATTACTGTTATGTGGTTCCTGTGGCATTTGGATTTGAATCAGCGCAGCGTATTGCCATTTTTCCTGCTTCTGCTTTTCGCCTCATGGGGAATTGGAAAGGTGGCTACTGACACCCACTCGCTGCTCTTCTGCTCAGCCTTTCATGGCATTGTGAACATCTCGAAACACGGAATGCTCTCCGATACACCATTTCTTATAGCTTTCATCTGCATTATCATATTTTGGATTGTTGTATGGTGGCATCCACTTTTACTGCTTGCCGGGGGATTATATCAATTTTATCCTTTTTTCGTAACTTCGCTACACAAAATAGAAGAATACAAGTAATATGAAACAATCAAAACTTCTCTTCCTCCTGATTGCCGCTCTCGCATTCGCCTCATAATTTCTCACAGAGCAAGTCGATTTTTAATTCTACCTCTACAAAATAATCACATATTTCTTTCAAATATATTGATTTTACTAGGTGTTTACGAATATTTTACTGATTTTTTATCTCTACTAATCCTCTACTAATCCTCTACTAAACCTCTACTAATCCTCTACTAATTTCCTACAAACCATCTACTACAGAAGCATGCCTTGTGTTGCAATATGCGTTCTTTATTCTGCAATAAGCGTTCTTTATTCTGCAATAAGCGTTCCTTATTCTGCAATAAGGCTTCCTTATTGGCGATAAGAAAACTATCCCCAGACACGTTGTTTATTCCCAACGTGGGAATACTTTATTCCCAGTGTGGGAATCATTTGTTCCCAACGTGGGAACGTCACGCTCCCAGCATGGGAACACCACTTATCAATAAGGAACGCTAATTGCAGCAAATAGGGACGCTTATTGCGGAATAAGGAACAGGCTAAAGAATCCCATGGCGCCCCTCTTTATGTCATTAGTATGTCGTTTCTATGTCGTTTCTATGTCATTTGCTGATTCCGTAAACGTCTGAAATAGAATTAAATACGACGAATTTATGTCATATGTCATTGGTTTTTGTGATTTCTCATATATGTTTTGTTTTTCCGCATGAAAAATCAGGGGGCTGACTGGGCGGAATAGATGTAAAGTGATTTTTTTTGAGCTATCTTGAGATAATTTGGAATAAAAACCGTATCTTTGCACACAGTATTATTAATAAAAACGATCGAAATGAAGAAACTGATTCTTATGACTATGGCAACATTAGCCACGACGGCAGTCTCGGCTCAGGGACTGCAATACCCTAAGGCCGAGAAAGACGGCACCGTCGATGAGTATTTTGGTGTGAAAGTGGCCGACCCGTATCGTTGGCTCGAGAACGATACGAGTGCGCAGACGGCTGCGTGGGTGGAGGCTGAAAACAAGGTTACGACAGCCTACTTGCAGAAAATTCCCTTCAGAGGCAAACTGCTGAAGCGCCTGACGGAACTGGCTAACTATGAGAAGATTACGGCGCCTCGCAAGCGTCACGGAAAGTGGTACTTCTATAAGAATGATGGCCTGCAGAATCAGTATGTCATGTATGTCATGGACAAGCTGGGCGGCGAGCCACGCGTGTTCCTCGACCCTAACAAACTGAGTACTGACGGAACGGTGGCCTTGAAGGGTGTAAAGTTCTCACATAACGGCAAGTATGCTGCCTATGATATCTCGCGTAGTGGCAGCGACTGGGAGGAGTTTTACGTGATCGACTTGAAGACGGGCCAGTTGACAGACGACCATATTGAGTGGGCCAAGTTCTCGAATGCAGCGTGGAAGGGCGACGGATTCTTCTATAGTGCCTACGATGCGCCTGAGAAGGGCAAGGAGTTTTCGAACATGAACTCGGGTCACAAGATCTACTATCATAAGATAGGTACGCCCCAGAGCGAGGACGTGTTGTTCTATCAGAATGCTGCCTATCCCAAGCGTTTCTACTATGTCGAAATCAACGATGATGAGACCAAGATGTATCTCTACGAGTCGGGTGCTGGCTCTGGTAACAATCTCTTTGTGCGCGATCTGAAACAGTCTGATTCTCAGTTTATTCAGATGACATCTGACATGGACTATCAGTACTCACCCATCTACGACGATGGCGACAAGATTTACATCTACACCAACTACGGTGCCCCCAAGGGACGCATCATGGTGGCTGATATCCATCAGCCTGGCGTAGACAGCTGGCAGGAGCTGGTTGCTGAGCAGGAGAATGTTCTTTCTGGAGTCGATGTCATCAATCGTCAGCTCATCCTTACCTATCAGAAGGATGCCTCAGATCATGCCTATCTCTATGGACTCGACGGCAAGCTGAAGCATGAGATCAAGTTGCCATCCGTTGGTAGCGTAGTTTTCTTTGGTGATGAGAAGGAGCCTGAGTGCTTCTATACCTTCACTTCGTTCACCATTCCCGGCACGATCTACTGCTATGATTTGGCTAAGAACGAAAGCAAGCTCTATTCTTCGCCCAAGGTGAAGTTCTGCCAGGATGAATTCACCTCTGAGCAGGTGTTCTTCCAGAGTAAAGACGGTACGCGCATACCCATGTTCCTTACTTATAAGAAGGGGCTGAAGCGGAATGGCAAGAACCCCGTTTACCTCTATGGCTACGGTGGCTTCAACATCTCTCTGGGTCCGAATTTCTCAGCTACTCGCATCCCCTTCCTCGAGAATGGTGGCATCTATGCCCAGGTGACGCTGCGTGGTGGTAGTGAGTATGGCGAGGAGTGGCATCTGGCTGGCACGAAGATGCAGAAGCAGAACGTGTTCGATGACTTTATCGGTGCTGCCGAGTGGCTCATCAGCGAGGGCTATACCAATAAAGACAAGCTGGCCATCGTGGGCGGATCTAACGGAGGACTGCTCGTGGGTGCTTGTATGACTCAGCGCCCTGAGCTCTTCAGAGTGGCCATCCCTCAGGTTGGCGTGATGGACATGCTGCGCTATCATAAGTTCACGATTGGCTGGAACTGGGCCAGCGACTATGGTACCAGTGAGGATTCGAAGGAGATGTTCGAGTATCTGCGTGGCTATTCGCCGCTCCACAACCTGAAGCCTGGCACAGCCTATCCGGCAACACTCGTGACGACTGCTGATCATGACGATCGCGTGGTGCCTGCCCATTCATTTAAGTTTGCAGCCACCCTGCAGGAGTGCCATCA
Source organism: uncultured Prevotella sp. (assembly GCA_900318395.1). Classification (GTDB taxonomy): domain Bacteria; phylum Bacteroidota; class Bacteroidia; order Bacteroidales; family Bacteroidaceae; genus Prevotella. Next base: position 20,444 of record ONKL01000067.1, on the reverse strand, counting down.
GGGCGACAATCCTGTGCTGATCCGCATCGACACGAAAGCAGGTCACGGAGGTGGCAAGCCTCTGGCGAAAGTGCTTGAGGAACAGGCCGATATCTACGGATTCATCCTCTACAATATGGGTGAGAAGTTCTAGTAAATAGTAATCCCCGCAATTGCGGGGATTATTTGTGATTTAGATAGTAGTCGAGGGCGATGCGGACATTCTCGATGACGGCGTTGGAAGAGTAGGTGGCTCCTGTGACGGCATCGACCTGAAGGGTCTTGGCTTCCTTCACCATGAGTCCGTTCCACTTGTCCTTGAGCGCTTCCTTTACCTTTGCATAATATTTTGGGGTTTCCTGCGACTTGAGGAATTCGATGCGCTCCACCTTATTATTCTTATTAATGTAGACCTTGAGTGGGGTGGGGCCATTGTTGCCCTCAACGCTCTTACCGAGTTCGGTCGTGTTGATGACGATCATGCCATCTTCCTTGCTGATGGCATCGTCGCCAGCGACGAAACTCTGCAGCAGGAGCATGGCGGCTATCAGTGAGCAGCAGCTCAGTAATGTGATTCGTTTCATGCGTGGTGGTTGTAAATGTTAGAATGGAGCAAAAGCGGGTTCGCTGATTTCCTTGATGGCCATACATTCCATCTCGACGAGCCAGCCTGCACGACAGACGGAGGCCTGAACGATGACATAGGGCTTGCCCCTGAATCGCATGTCGAACATCTCCTTAACCAACAGGTAGTCTGAATTATCGCGCAAGTAGACTATCATCTGACAGACATCCTGATAGGTGCAATCAGCCTCATTCAACAGAGCCTCGATATTCGCCCACATGCGCTCCGTCTGCTTGACGATGTTCTTGGGGTATTTGATCTCACCCTTGTTGTTGATGCTGGCAGTGCCAGAGATGAGCACATGGCGGCGATCGCCATAGTCGATATAGGTGCCTCGCTCGAATGATACGCCATAGTCGCTGGTGCGATTCAGATGGCTGGAAGCATAGAGATAGTGTACCTGCTCCTTCTGTATGCCTGCGACGGCATAGTTGTCCATCTGTGAGAGTACGTTGGGATCGGCCTGTCGCCCTCCGATGCCTGTTGAAGCGATGAAGTGGGTATTGACTGTCAGCCCTTGCGTGAAGAAGAACTGGTTGCGAGCACGTACCACTCCGCCATAGTTCAGGTCGATATCGTTGACGAAGATCCAGGTTCTCAGACAGTTAGCCTCGATCGTGCAGCCTTCTTCGAGCAGCTGCATGTTGTATTCGTTGAAGAGCAGACGTGTCTGATACTCCGAGTTGGCAGCCAGATTATGGGCGCTGCCGTTCCACAGATGTCTGTATTGTCCGTGGCGCACGGCATAGAGTCCGCTGTTGGTGACACCGGTCTGCACGCCTGTCATCAGATAGCACCAGAGAGCCACTTTCGTACCGTCAAGTGGCGACTGCTGGATGATGCTCTTGGCGCAGTCGGTAACATCGCTGATGATGACATCGTCCTGCTGGTTGGAGGCGTCACTGAGGAAATAGCGTTTAAATACAGTCTGGGCACCTTTCAGTTTGGTTTCCAGCAGTTGGTTGTAGGCATTCATAACGGCCTCCAACTGCTTGGCGAAGGACAGACGGTAGGTGCTGACATGTATCATCACCTGATATTCCTTTACTTCCGTTCCGTTGTTGAAACAGAAGACATCGGCGTTGGCAATTTCAAAGTCGTAGTGTGCGAGTCGATCGTTCATTTTTGTTCATTAAATCTTATTGATGTCCACGTAGCCATGCATGACGGCATAGATGGTCAGTGCGCTGACGCTCTTCATACCCAACTTGTCCATGATGTTCTTGCGATGGGTAATCACAGTGGCAAGTCCGATATTCAGCTTTTCGGCAATCTCCTTGTTGATGTAGCCTTGTACGATCAGCGACATGACCTCTATCTCACGATCAGACAGGATTTTCCGATTCAGCACCTCAGGCATCGGAGGCATGTTCTTCCCATGTCCGTGGGCACTTTGCTGCAGGGACAGCAGCGAGCGAACCAGCTCCTGTTCAGGCACATTGATGCAGAGGCTATGGAAGTCGGATAATGTCGATGTGGAGTCGAGAGAGAGCGTCAGGACAATGGTTTTTCGCTTTCGCTCAGTGAAGAAGGCCTTGTTTTCCAGTACGATATTCATCGCTGCAAAGTAGTGGAAGTAGCTGTCAGGATGGCTGGCTTCCAACTCAGCGAACGACCCAAAGGTGTCCACTGTCATGATGGGCAGTACGTTCTGGAGCAACTGCTTCAACCCCAATACTGCAAGAGTATTGGGGTCGATGATGGCTATTTTCGGCCTTCCCTCGATATGCATTAATCGTTTCTGATATCAAACAGGTTGAAGAAGCCTGTCATCATGAACACTTTACGTATCTCTTCGTTGATGTTCTGGATAATTACCTTACCTCCCTTGACAGAAGCTTCCTTGCGGACAGTCAGGAACAGTCGAAGGCCTGAACTACTGATGTATTCCAGGTTAGTGCAATCAAGGATAATCTCTTTATCTGCGTTTTCAAGCAGAGGTCCGATTTCTTGCTGGGCCTTGACGGCTGCAGGTGTGTCAAGTCGTCCGTTGAAGATGGCTGTCATGCCGCCATCACGCTCTTTGATGTCAATAATCATAATTGCCTAATTTTTTAAATTCTTTCTTAATGTTAATATATTTTTTCTATCTCTATATTCGTAGTTGACGGAATCCATAATCTCGCGTACCAGATGGATGCCAAGTCCTCCGATAGGACGTTCCTCTGCCGACAGCGTGGTGTCGACTTTCTCTTTCTTAGTCGGGTCGAATGGGATACCTCCATCACTGATGATAATTTTCAGTCGATTATCGTTGGCAATGGCGTCGATATCGACTGTTCCTTCTACCCCTGGTGGGTATGCATACTCCATGACGTTGACAACTGCCTCTTCAATGGCGAGGTTCAGACTCATCACTAGAGACATGTCCATGCCCAACTCCTCACCGACTCCCTCGATAAACTCGCTTAACTCAGGAATGGTGTCAATGTTGTTGGGTAAGGTCAGATGTCGCTGTAGGCGTGCAGCTTCCTCCTTCTTTGTGTAACGAATAGCCATCATGGTCTGATCGTCGCTTTGTTCTGCATCTTTTACGAACTTACGGATTGATTCTTCCATTTCATTGACTAAAACATCTGGCTGAACATGATTTTCCTGGAGGCATGTTCTGGCAACCTCCATCATACGATCTTCGTCAAACAGATGATGATTAATATCCTCGGCTTCAGTGACACCGTCAGTATACATGAATACTGTGGTATCAGGCTTGACAATTACTTCCTGACCAACATATTTGAAATGTGGGAGCAGGCCAACGGGGATGTTGGGGATGATGGGCAGCAGATTGGCTTCGGTGTCGATGATGACTGGTGCACAGTGCCCTGCATTGCAGTAGCGCATCTGACCTGTAGGCAGGTCGAGGATTGCAATGAACAGCGTTACAAACATATTCTCCACATTGTCTTCAGACATGGCGTCGTTGACAAGTATGGCTATCTTGGCTGGATCGCTTTCATGATTGGACACCGTTCTGAACAGACTGCGTGTCACAGCCATCAGGAGTGATGCAGGAACTCCCTTTCCTGACACATCGCCGATGCAGAGGTACAGTTTCTCATTCCTGATGAAGAAATCGTAGAGGTCGCCTCCTACCTCCTTCGCTGGGGTCAGCTTGGCAAAGATATCCATATCTGTACGCTCAGGATAGGCAGGGAAGATCTTGGGGATCATTGACATCTGAATGCTTCTGGCAGTCTGAAGCTCACCTTCGATGCGGCCTTTCTGCTCATTGGCTGCCTTCAGTTCCTCGATACGGTCTGTCAATGATGACTGCATCATCTTGAAGGAGTCGTAGAGCTCTTTCATCTCATCTTTTGTCGTAATCTCAGGTAGTGGAGCATTGAAATTTCCATTGGCAATCTCGTTGGCAGAACGGCTGAAACGTGCCAGAGGGCTGGTGATGCGTTTCAGTGTTGTACGACAGATGAAATAAAGGATGATAAGTCCGAGCAACATGCAGCCCATGATGATCATTCCCACGATGATAGCCATGCGATAGATGACTTCAGCAGGAATGGCTGTTGCCATCGACCATCCTGTGCGCTTGATGGGCGCATAGATCATGACGTATTCTGTACCGTCTCTATTAATAGTCTGGATGCCCGACTTGCCTTCCAGCATGTCATATCCCATTTTCTCGTCTGTGCTGTCTGGTGACTCGAACGAATTGACGAAGAATGTCTCGTTCAGAATTCGTTCCTTCGCGGGATGTGCGATGTAGGTACCGCTACGCCCGATAATGAAGGTATAGGCATGTTTATAGAGGAACCTGTCGTCTTTATCGATGTCCTCTATATTCTGCTGTTCGCGCAGCAGCCACTCGTTGAACTCGAGATCACTCTCCTTAATCATTTCTGAAAGCCAGTCCAGCGATACGTCGGCAGTGATGATGGCATACATCTTGTTATTCTTGTCATACAATGGGCAAGAGAAGGTTGTCATCATCTGTTCACCGCCTCCTTTGTCGTAATAGGGCTCACTCCAGTATCTCTTGTTGAGCAACTTTGGTATCTGATACCAGTCCATATAATGATACTGGTAATCCTTTGTACCTAATTGCTTGGTAAAAATAGTGGAGTCTACACCCTTGAAGGCATAAGGTGAGAAAAGCTCGCCTTTCGAAGGGTAGTAATAGGGTTCGAAGGCTACCGTCGATCCGACGATGCTGGGATTAAGTTCAAGCAGTTTTGTCAGGACTGAATAAATCTTATCAGGTGTATCCAGGACACTCTCTATTTCAGGGATAACGTTGTCGATGGCGATTTCAACCCCCATGAAGGTACTGTTGACTTTCTCGTTGGCAAGCTCCATACGGCTCTGGGAACTCTGAGTCGACATCTCCATCATGGCTGATGTGGAAATATTGGTGATGATGATGGTCAGGATGATGAAGATGGCCATCGTCGTCAATACCACCCAAAGGGTCAGTCTGGCAGAGAAGGAGTGCTGCGGTGAGTATTTCTTCGGAATCTTCATGGCTGTGTGATTTGTTGGTAAGAAATAGGCTTCTTAATAACACTACCCTCGATCAATAGCTTGTTGGCCAGATCCAGACCTTTTGGATCCAGTTTATAGGTTCGCTTCCCAGTGTTGATATCTTTGAGAAGATTAAGGCACTCTTCCAGCATCCAGCGCTGAACCACTCTGTTTGTGGCCACATTGTTGGCCTGGCAATACATCATAACGATGTCGAGCGTCTCTTCGGGATTGTTGCATGCCCATTCCCATCCTTTGCGGGTGGCCTCAGCAAATTTTCTTACTTCCTCTTTGTGGGTATTGTAGAATTGGGCTGTCGTATAGACGCCGTCCTCAGCCACGTTATAGCCGATATCGCGGAAATAGAGAGTCTGTTCTTTCTGAATCTTCTGCCCAGCAATCTTCAACTGTATGAACTCATTATAGCTCATGGCCATAGTCGCATCGATGGCTTTGGATATGTAGAGGTTGATATGAGAAACAAATGGAATCCACTGGATGCCTAAGTTGTATCTGTTATCCATAGAAAACGCCAGTTCGGAGAAACCTGATTTCCAATGGCCAATCTTCATGCCTTTGAGGCTCTCGACACCTTTCAGCGGCGTATGAGAGACAATCATTTCTGCGTTTTGCTGGAAATGCTGGCAAATGTTCACTAGCTCCATACCTTGATCAATGAATTTCATGGCTGATACTAAGTGGAACGTGATAAACTGGCTCTGTCCCATCTTAAGGCGGTTAATATTGGGATTCGAAGCTGAAGGATGCTCTATGCTGACATTAAGACCTGCCTCTTTATAGAATCCTTTTGCATCGGCAATATAGAAGCCAGCGAACTGAGCCTGCGCTGTCCATTGCGGGGTGAAAACAAACTTTGTTTGAGCAAAGCTATCAAAAACCGTGCTCAAAAGTATAAATAATACTATCAGTTTAGCTTTCATCAGCAAATCATGATTTCTGTTTCGCTTGCAAAGATAAACAAAAATCCCCGCTTTCACAAAGAAATACGGGGATTTTTTGAAAATAATGTTATTTTAGTCTAATTTTCCTATGAAAGGAAGCCCAGCAAGGCACCTGCAGCCACCGCAGAGCCAATGACACCAGCCACATTCGGACCCATGGCATGCATGAGCAGGAAGTTATGACGGTCGTACTCCAGTCCGAGGTTGTTACTGATACGGGCTGCCATCGGAACAGCAGATACACCTGCATTACCAATCAGCGGATTCAGTTTCTTACCCTCAGGCAGGAAGAGGTTCATCAGCTTCACGAAGCAGACACCAGAAGCGGTGGCAATCATGAAGGCCATAGCACCAAGAGCAAAGATCTTGATGGTGTTGAACGTCAGGAACTCAGAGGCCTGTGTAGAACAGCCAACGGTGAGACCCAACAGCATGACGACGATATCGTTCAGTGCTGCACCTGCAGTCTTAGCCAGACGGGTGGTCTTACCACTCTCCTTCAACAGGTTACCGAAGAACAGCATACCTAACAAAGGCAGACCTGAAGGTACGATGAAGGTTGTCAGCAACAGTCCGATGATGGGGAAGAGGATACGCTCTGTCTGTGACACTTCGCGACCAGGCTTCATCTTGATGACGCGCTCCTTCTCTGTGGTGAGCAGACGCATGATGAATGGCTGAATCACTGGCACGAGAGCCATGTAAGAATAGGCACATACAGCGATGGCACCCATGAGGTTGGGCGAAAGCTTCGAACTCAGGAAGATGGCTGTAGGACCATCGGCACCACCGATAATGGCAATACCTGCAGCCTGAGAAGGCTCAAAGCCCATGGCTAATGCTACCATATAGGCACCAAAGATACCAAACTGAGCAGCTGCACCAATCAGCATCAGCTTAGGATTGGCGAGAAGTGCCGTGAAATCAGTCATAGCACCAATGCCGAGGAAAATCAATGGGGGATACCACCCCTGTCGCACACCTTGATAGAAGATGTTCAACACAGAGTTGTCCTCATAGAGCCCGATTTCCAGTCCGGCATCAGCACGGAAAGGTATATTTCCGAGTATGATGCCCAGTCCGATGGGTACGAGCAACAGGGGCTCGAAGTCTTTCTTGATGGCGAGCCAGATAAAGAAGGCTCCCACCGCAATCATAATGAGGTTACCCACAGTGGCATTAGCAAATGCCGTGTAGGTAAGGAACTCATTGAAATTCTGTAAGATAAACTGTCCTAAATCCATAGTGGCTTATCCGATTGTGAGCAATACGGCACCTTCCATAACCGTCTCGCCCTGTTTTACTGTGATGGAAGTAACGGTTCCTTCGTATTCAGACTCGATGTTATTCTGCATCTTCATCGCCTCGAGTACCAGCACGCAATCGCCCTGCTTGACGGTGTCACCAACATTGACCTTCAGCTCGATAATGGTTCCAGGCAGTGGAGCCTTGATGGGTGAACCTGCACCAGCTGGAGCTGCAGGAGCAGCAGCTGGGGCAGCGGCTGGAGCTGCTGTAGGAATAGCTGGACGTGCTACGGGCTTTGGAGCCTCTACACGTACTTTCTTCAGTGAACTTGTGGGGTTAATGGGCTGCTTGAGCTCAACGTCGAAACGGATACCGTTCACATTGACTTTTGCAACGTTACCCTCTACTTCTTCTATCTCTACGTCGTAATCGACGCCTTGAACTTTATATTGATACTTGTTCATCTTCTTAAACTATAATCTTTAAACAATAAACTCTTAGCGGATCTCTGGGGTCGTCGGGATTTGAGGAGCATTGTGCCTTGTCGGAATCACGGGCTTTGAGAAGTGTGTCATCTGATTGCCTTCTTCCGACCACCCCGTCTGGTGAGATTTGATAGTGATGATACCACTCTCCACATCGTGTACATCATCCTGATACTGTTTCAGTGCCATGGAGATAACGGCGATATAGACTTCTTTGTCAATACCTTTGGTCTTCAGACCATCCTGTAGGATGTTTCCTGTAGCATGGGCAATGTCGTGGGTTACCTCAACCGTCTTTGTTACCACCTTGATGGGCTGTACTTGTTTTGCCTCGTCGAAGTGACGCATGATGACTCCGAAGATCCAGAAGAAGAGGAAGAGCACTGCCAGACAGAAGAACACAATACCCATGGCGAGTAGTGTGATACCGAATCCATGGGGGTCTTCACGCTTCAGTTTGGCGTCTTTCGTCTCGTCGGTCTTGATGAAGTTCTCGATGCCTGGTGTCACGTTTTCTGCGGACTTGATGCTCCAAGAGTTACCATGACGGGCATAACTCTGGTCGGCTGCGAGGGCAGGAACTGTGACAGAGTCGATGAGCTCCACAGCATTACCATTGTAGAATCCAATCCATACAGGCTCTGACAAGGGAATAGGGAGTGAGAGGTGTAACTTTCCCTGGGCGGGATTGGAGTTACAGAAGAACACAACATGCTGGCGGGCTGCAATCTGGGTACGCGGCTCACCGTTGGGGATGACGCTCATGCGCTTGATACGCTCTGGAACGCTCATCTTGGGGTCAAGGACACTTCGGTCGGTCGTGAGGTACATACCACGGATGTTGTAGGTAGAGAACGAGGTGTTCTCAAACTCTATCCAAGCCTCACGTTGCCCGAATTCATCCTCAATGCTTGCGGTATTGTTGGTCAGTACCTCGTTCAGACGGATATTCTTGGCTCCTTGAGCCATCACCATCGAAGCACTTGCCAGCAAGATACCGCTAAGCAGCAGTCTGAATCTATTCATCTTTTGTGTATTATTTTTTAGTTTATTAGTTTATCCGCAGAAGAACAGTACGATAATCTGTGCCGTGAAGATCCTAAGGAACATCGACAACGGATAGACCGTAGAGTAGCCCAAAGCAGGTGCCTCTTTAGAACAGATGCTGTTGGCATAGGCCAGGGCAGGGGGATCTGTATAGGTACCTGCCACCATTCCTGCAATGGTGAAGTAGTTGAACTTGAACTTCAAACGTGCGATAGGACCTACTACCAGAATCGGAATGATTGTAATAAGGAAACCTGTCAGCACATAGAGCAGGCCGTCGCCATCAACTACTGTTTCGAAGAATCCTGCGCCAGCCTTGATACCTACAGAGGCCAAGAAGAGCACAAGTCCGATTTCTCGTAACATCATGTTGGCTGATGTGGTGGTGTAGGTGACAAGGTGAATCTTATAGCCGTAGCGTCCGATGAGAATAGCGATGATCAGCGGACCACCAGCCAGACCGAGCTTTACGGGAACAGGCATGCCTGGGATAGCAAAAGGTAGTGATCCGAAAATCAGTCCTAGGAAGATACCTACGAAAATGGTGGCTATATTAGGCGCATTCAACTTGTTGCTGGAGTTGCCCATGCGGACTGCCACACGGTTAACGGCATCCTCAGGACCAACAACTCTGATCTTGTCACCCACCTGCAGAGGCAGGTTTGCAGATGCAAAGAGGTCGATACCGTGACGGGTAACACGGGTTACATTCACACCATGAACACTTGAGAAATGCATAGAGGCCAATGTCTTTCCGTTGATCTTTGGATTGGTAATCAGAACTCCCTTTGAAATCATAGGCTGCTCTTGTTGCTGTTGCTCCAAGTCGATATCAATGAGTGGACCAATAAAGGCGATGATCGCCTCATGGTCAGCTTCTGCACAGACAATGAGCATCTTGTCTCCCAAATGGAGTAGTGTGTTACGGTTGGCAATAGTAATATCACCATTATGTTCGATACGAGAGCATACAAAGTCACGGTTCAGGAAGTCGTGAACCTGCAAAATGGTTTTGCCTTCCAGATACTGGTTGGTCACCTGCAGATGCATCTTGTAGGGCTTTTTGTTGGTCTTCGTGCCCGCCTGCTCTTTCAGCTGTTCCTCTTCTTCCTCCAGTCTGACTTTGCATATATACCTTATTAATATAGTAGCTCCGATGATGCCAAGTACACCAAGTGGATATGCACATGCATAGGCAGAGGCAATCTGTGGCGCACCATTGGGGAATACCGTGTTCAATGCCTCGTTGGCGGCTCCAAGTCCAGGCGTGTTTGTAACAGCTCCATAGAGTGTACCTACCATCATAGGCAGGTTCGTTACGTTGCTGGTATCAAAGAAGATGTAGTAACAGGCAAACATCACGAGGATGTTCAGAAGGATAGCTGAGGCAGCCAGCCCATTAAGTTTGATACCCTGTGTGCCGAAACTCTCAAAGAAACCAGGACCTACCTGCATACCGATCATAAAGACGAAGAGGATAAGTCCGAAATCCTGTACGAAGGTTAAGATCGGTGTAGGGGCCGTAAATCCGATGTGCCCGGCAAGAATACCGGCAAAGAGCACGAACGTGACTCCAAGCGAGATCCCGAAGATCTTCAGCTTGCCCAGATAGACACCGATGGCGATCACGATGGCATAAAGCAGCGTGATGTGTGCAACAGAGTCGGTCGTTGTAAAGAGGTCTTTAAGCCATTGAAACGATTCCATATTTCTTCAACTAACTATATTTTTCAAATCACATTTTCTGTAAATGCGCTGCAAAGTTACTCAAAAATTGCTCATTACAAGCATTTTTGTGCACTAAAATTTGGATAAAAACCAATTTTTTATTTATTTCACAATTCAAAGCGCCTTTTTGGCTAAAAAGTTTGTACCTTTGTCGCCTGTTAAGTGTGACTTAAAACAACTTATATAATAATTTAAACGTATCAACTCTATGGCAAACAAAGAGAAACTCTTTACCGAGTTTACTGCGCCGACCACCCAGGAATGGCTTGATAAGATTCAAGTCGACCTCAAGGGTGCCGACTTCCAGAAACGTCTGGTATGGAGAACCAATGAAGGCTTTAATGTACAGCCTTTCTATCGCCGTGAAGATCTGGCGAATCTGAAAACACCTGATGCTCTCCCTGGAGAGTTCCCGTTCGTTCGTGGTAACAAGAAGGACTCTAACACATGGTATGTTCGTCAGAACATCATTGTTAATGTCGCTGGGGATGCTTCCGATGCAACATCAGCAATCAAGGAGGCCAACAAGAAGGCACTCGACATCCTCAACAAGGGTGTTGACTCCTTAGGTTTTAAACTTCCTGGCAAGTTGGTTTCAAAAGAGACTGTTGAGGCTCTGCTTGAAGGCATCTACTGTGATATCGTCGAAGTAAACTTCGCTACATGTCCGCGTCACTCATTGGAACTTGCTCAGATTCTTGTAGAGTTCTTCCAGAAGAAGGGCTATGACAAAGAAAAGGTTGTGGGTTCTATCGAGTTCGACCCCATGCAGAAGATGGTGATGAAGGGCAAGGATGTGACTCCAGTGCTGGAGTTTGGTCCTCAACTCGTTGAGACACTGAAGGAGTATCCTCATTTCCGTTGCATCGCAGTCGATTCTGATGCACTTAACAATGCTGGCGCCTATATCGTTCAGGAGTTAGGCTATGCATTGGCTTGGGGTAATGAGTATCTGCAGCAATTGACCGATGCAGGCGTCGATGCAGATCTGGCCGCTGAGAGCATCAAGTTTAACATGGGTGTCTCAGAGAACTACTTCATGGAGATTGCTAAGTTCCGTGCAGCTCGTCTGCTTTGGGCTCAGATTGTAAAACAGTATGAACCGAAGTCTGATAGTGCTTGCAAGATGATTGTGAATGCTTCAACTTCAGCTTATAATCAGACTTTATTTGATAGCTATGTTAATCTGCTCCGTTCTCAGACCGAGGCCATGAGTGCTGCTCTGGGTAGTGTACACTCGATGGTGGTAACGCCATTCGATGCTCCATATGAGGAGGCCACCGATTTCTCTGAGCGTATCGCCCGTAACCAGCAGTTGCTGATCAAGGAGGAAAGTCACTTCGATCGCATTGTCGATCCGTCAGCAGGTTCTTATTACATTGAGCACCTTACCGATGCACTGGCCACTGAGGCTTGGAAGATCTTCCTGAAGGTAGAAGAGGAGGGAGGCTTCCTCGCAGCTGTTAAGGCTGGTACCATCCAGGATGACATCAACGCTACAAACGTGAAGCGTCATGGCGATGCAGCCAAGCGTAAGGAGTTCCTGCTCGGTACCAACCAGTTCCCCAACTTCACCGAGAAGAGTGAAGGCAAGAAAGCCAAGGCACGTACTTGTGGCTGCGGTAAAGATGAAGAGCCTGCTTTCAAGGCTATCAATAGCACCCGCCTTGCTGCCGATTTCGAGGATCTCCGCATTCATACCGAAGAGACTAAGGTTCCTACAGCTTTCATGCTGACGATTGGCAACCTCGCTATGCGTCAGGCCCGTGCACAGTTCTCTTGCAACTTCCTGGCTTGTGCTGGTTACAAGGTGATTGATAACCTCGGCTTCAAGACCGTTGAGGAAGGTGTTGACGCTGCGCTTGAGGCTAAGGCCGATATCGTTGTGATTTGCTCTAGTGATGATGAGTATGCTGAGTACGCTATCCCTGCCTTCAAGTATTTGAATGGTCGTGCGATGTTCGTTGTCGCTGGTGCCCCTGCTTGCACTTTGAAAGAATATAATCAGAAACTTGGTATTTAAAGAATAGGAGAATTGAATGATGCGTAAACAATTTAAAGACATAGATATCTACGCTGGTATCAAGGCTCAAGATGGTGCCAAGTGGATTAAAGACAATGGTATAGTAGAGAACTGGAAGACCCCCGAGCACATCGAGGTTCGCCCTGTTTACACAAAAGAAGACCTCGAAGGCATGGAGCACCTCGACTTCACAGCTGGTATTCCTCCTTATCTGCGTGGCCCGTATTCAATGATGTATCCGTTCCGCCCGTGGACTATCCGTCAGTATGCCGGATTCTCTACCGCCGAGGAGTCGAATGCTTTCTATCGTCGTAACCTGGCTTCTGGTCAGAAGGGTCTTTCTGTAGCCTTCGACCTGCCTACACACCGCGGTTACGACCCCGATAATGCTCGTGTAGTGGGCGATGTGGGTAAGGCTGGTGTAAGTATCTGTAATGAGGAGAACATGAAGGTGCTTTTCTCTGGTATCCCCTTGAACAAGATGTCTGTATCAATGACTATGAACGGTGCCGTGCTGCCTATTCTGGCATTCTACATCGTGGCAGGTCTGGAGCAGGGTGCTCAGCTCGAGGAGATGGCAGGAACCATCCAGAACGATATTCTGAAGGAGTTCATGGTGCGTAACACCTATATCTATCCCCCTGCATTCTCCATGAAGATTATCGCTGATATCTTCGAGTACACTTCTCAGAAGATGCCTAAGTTCAACTCTATCTCTATCTCAGGCTATCACATGCAGGAGGCAGGTGCTACCGCTGATATCGAGTTGGCTTACACTTTGGCAGACGGTATGGACTATCTGCGTACTGGTGTGAATGCTGGTATTGATGTGGACGCTTTTGCTCCACGACTCAGCTTCTTCTGGGCTATCGGTATGAATCATTTCATGGAGATTGCCAAGATGCGTGCAGGTCGTCTGCTTTGGGCTAAGATTGTGAAGAGCTTCGGTGCCAAGAATCCGAAGTCGCTCGCACTCCGTACCCACTCACAGACCTCTGGTTGGTCGCTGACCGAGCAGGATCCATTCAATAACGTAGGCCGTACTTGCATCGAGGCTATGGCTGCTGTGCTGGGTCACACTCAGTCGCTCCATACCAACGCTCTTGACGAGGCCATCGCTCTTCCTACCGACTTCTCGGCACGTATTGCCCGTAACACGCAGATTTATATCCAGAACGAGACTAAGGTGTGCAAGCAGATTGACCCATGGGCAGGTTCTTACTACGTAGAGACCCTGACCAACGAGCTGGTTCACAAGGCTTGGGAGCACATTCAGGAGATTGAGAAACTGGGTGGTATGGCTAAGGCTATCGAGACAGGTCTGCCTAAGATGCGTATCGAGGAGGCTGCTGCCCGCACGCAGGCTCGTATCGACTCAGGTGTTCAGACTATCGTGGGTACCAACAAGTATCGTCTTGAGCATGAGGATCCTATTGATATCCTCGAGGTCGACAATACCGCTGTGCGCAAACAGCAGGAGGAGAGTCTGAAGGAGGTTCGCAGCAAGCGCGACGAGGCTGCCTGCCAGGCTGCCCTCAAGGCTATTACAGATTGCGTTCGCGACTTCAACGAAGGTCGCAAGAGCGAGAACAACCTGCTCGACTTGGCTGTGAAGGCTGCCCAGTTGCGTAAGCTGACTGATGAGTTCGCAGAGAAGGAAGGTCGTCGTCCTCGTATCTTCATCGCCAAGATGGGTCAGGATGGTCACGACCGTGGTGCTAAGGTTGTAGCTACTGGTTATGCCGACTGTGGCTTCGATGTGGATATGGGACCGCTGTTCCAGACACCAGCCGAGGCTGCTCGCGAGGCTGTTGAGAACGATGTTCACGTGGTGGGTGCCTCTTCACTGGCAGCTGGCCACAAGACCCTCATCCCTCAGTTGATCGAAGAGCTGAAAAAGCTTGGACGTGAGGATATCATGGTGATTGCTGGTGGCGTTATTCCTGCTCAGGATTATGACTTCCTCTACAAAGCTGGCGTTGCCGCTATCTTCGGTCCTGGTACATCTGTTGCTAAGGCCGCTTGCGAGATGATGAAGATTCTGCTCGACAAGGAGTAATAGTTCAATATCCCTGACTGGCTACAGTCAGGGATATGTTGATTTTAAATAATTGGTATCTAAATGGAGAATTTGAGAACGATTGATGTCCTGATCATTGGCGCAGGTCCTGCAGGAACGGTCTGTGGTAGCCTGTTGAAGCAGGCAGGTGTAGAATGCGCGGTGGTCGATCATGCGACATTCCCGCGTGAGAAAGTGTGTGGTGGTGGTCTGACGGTCAAGGCGTGGCGTTTGCTCGACGAGTTGATGCCTGGCATCAAGTATGAGTACCGTTCTATTAATCACATGCGCGTACAGTTCGAGGACGATAAGGTGTGCGACTTCCATTCAGAGTATGAGATCCGCATGACGCGTCGAATGGACTTCGACTATGACCTGCTGAAATATTATCAGAATCATGGTGGAGAGTTTATCAAAGGCAGCTTTGCCCGTTTTGAGAAGCAGGCCGATGGGCGCATCCTAGTAACCCTGAAGTCGGGTATGCAGTTCTCTTGCCGTTATCTGATAGCTGCCGATGGTGCCAACAGCATGATTCGCAAGCAGATGACAGGTGCGCCTAAGATGCACGCCCTCTTCCTGGAGTATTACGTGGAGGGTGAGCACGACGATGACATCTTTGTTCATTTCTCCAAGAAGTATTCTCCAGGTTGTTTCTACAAGTTCCCCAGTCGTGGTCGCGATATGTATGGCTTCGTCAACATCGAGACCAACGAAGACTGGAAGCGTCATTCTGGCACTTTCCGCGAGGCCTTGAATCATTTCGGAGTCTCCGAGGGTCGTATGCGCGGTGCCTACATCCCGCTGAACACTGTGGAGTCGACCGTCGATCACGTCATCCTGATCGGTGATGCAGGCGGTTTCCCCAACAAGCTCACGGGTGAGGGTCTCTACGATGCCTTCAAGACTGCCTATAATGCTTTCCGTGCCATCACTGAGAACAAACCTTTCCACGAGACCAATGCGGCCGTATTCAAGAAGATGGAGGATCAGAAGAAGGTCTACAACTTCTTTTTCAGCCGTTTCGGCTATCCCCTTATCCGTTGGGCTGCCGGCTATCCGAAGATTATCAAGTGGATGTTCGACGCTAAGATGAAACGCGAGACATTCCGAGAAAGACGCTAATCTTGCAAACGTTTTCACGAAAATTAATAGTAATAGTTGTACAATGTATCAGAAATGTTTGTATCTTTGCAGCATCAAACAAACTATTTAATTGAAATACAGCTATGAGTAAGAAATTTGTAATCGGAGACCGTCTGAAGGATGAGTGGATTTCTGTTTTGGACACAGAGAAGAAAAAGCTCGAGTTTACCAACCACTTGGCTACAGCCAAGGAGTACCTCAAGGAAGAGGAGGCCAAGGAGAATCTGGTGAAGATTCAGGAAACAGGTTACTTCAGTGATTTGCAGATTTACATGAAGGAAGATGGTAAAGCTTACAAACCCGATGAGCGCGACTCATTCCAATCGTAAGACAAAAATGAAATTGAATCCCCGGCTGATGATATTCAGCTGGGGATTTTTTTTTATATCAGTCCGAAATGCTTGAGGGCATTATAGATGCCGTCGTCGTCAACAGAGGTAGTCACGTAGTCAGCTTGTTGCTTGAGGGTGTCGAGTGCATTTCCCATGGCGATGCCAATGCCGGCGGTGAGAATCATAGACGTGTCGTTGCCTCCATCACCAAAGGCCAAGGTATGCTGTGGGTTAAAGCCTTCGTAGGCAGCCAACGCGAGAATCCCCTGACCTTTGTCAGCTTTGATGGCTGTGATATCGGTGAAAGCTGGATGCCAACGACCAGAGACACAGTTTGGGATGCGCTGCATCAGTTCTGCCTCGTAATCTGCAGTGAAAAAGGGCGTAAGTTGAAGGATTGGCTGTTGAAGTACCTCGTCCACAGGTCTTTCAAGATCCAGATTCTTCACGGCAATCTCCTTTCGAAATATCTGGTCCACTTCACCTTTGGGGTCAAGGACAGCAATATCGCGCTCGCCCACAACAATCAGGCCATAATGCTTCTCTTTGGCATCAGCTACCACCAGACAGGCCGATTCATGAGGGATGACTTCACACCGGACGATGTCATTGCCCACGTAACAGAGAGCACCATTGGTGGTGACAAAACCGTCAATCAAGTGGTTAATGGCACCAAGGTTGGTGATAATGATTGGCGGGCGGCCTGTGGCTATGAAGATGCGGTGACCATTGGCTTTGGCTTGGGTGAGGGCCAGAATCGTTGAAGGCGGTATCTCGTGGGTCTTGAAACTCACGAGCGTACCGTCGATATCAAAGAATAGGGCGTATCGCGTCATGCGTGTGTCTTAGTGGATGGTAATTTCGTATTTCGACATAAACGAGGCGCCTGGCTGAAGGTGGTTCATGAGTGGCTTATCCTTGAACTCTCCATTGAAGCCACGTGGATCTCCTATGCCGTACCAAGGTTCGATGCAGACGAAAGGTGCCTGTTTTCCGAATGGACTCCAGAAGGCGACCACAGGTGTACGGAAGTCGACTGTCACTTCAGGTTCACCGTCAGTACCTAAGAGTTCTGCTCGATGCAACTGACTCTTATGTATTTTAATGGAGTCATTGCGCCAGGTGTTATCGGAAAATTCCATGATGCCATTCTCTGCTTCTACGAAGGGCACTTCGTTCATCTCGTGAGAGCCGTCTCCATAACTGTGTAGGGCATCCATGGGTTCGGCATTGTCGAGACGCATGCGGCCACTTTGATTGTCACCAGCTTTCATTCCAGGAATGTTGAAAGCTGGATGACCGCCTATTTGGAAGTGAATTTCACGCGTGTCGTCATTATGTACATGCCAGATGACACCTATTTTGTTATCATCAAGAATATAGCTGACGGAGAGAGTGAAATCATAGGGATAGACCTTGCGGGTATCGTCAGACGACTCAAGGGCGAAGGTGACCTTCCGTTCACTCTGGTAAATCAGCTTAAACTGGGCATCGCGCGCAAAGCCGTGACGGGGCAGGTGATATTCCTTGCCGTCGACACGATACGTCTCGTCATTGACGCTGCAGACGATCGGGAAGAGGATAGGGGAGTGGCGAGACCAGTATTTCGGATCTGCCTGCCAAAGGTATTCCTTTCCATTCTTATCTTGGATGCTTTGGAGTTCGGCGCCTTTCTCAGACACTCGGATAGAGATGAAATCGTTTTTAAGTTCTACCATAGTTTGTTTTTTTATACATTATTGATCGATGTTCGTGACCGATGCCTTTCCCTGCAGCAGATCCTCCATCAGAGATGTACAATGGAATCCGAAGAACATATAGCCTGCAGAAGTATGAGTATTGAAGAAAGTGCTCGAGAAACGTCGGCCGTTGAAGTACTGTTGACAGTAGTCGTATGCCTGCAGATAGTTGACGAAAGGCACGACTTCATCTGTCACAGAGTGAAAAGCCATGATGGGGTGCTTCGGCTGCCAATTGCCAAAACCTGTCCAAGACCCCCAAACCGTGTTTGCCTTAAGTGCTTGCATCAGAGCTTCCATCTTTGGTCTGTCGCTTTCTGACACGTTTTCACCTGTGAGATAAGCGATACACTCAGGACGCAAGACCATGTTGGCCTTCAGGTAGTCGCCACCATCGTCGAAATAGAACTTCATATCCTCAGGGTGCTCTTTTGCATAAGCATCAAGGCGCTCTTGAATATCCCCAGTGCTAAGTGTCTTCTGACTGATCATGTCGAGCACGCCTGTATCGACAAAACTGGGAGTCAGGAAGTCAGACGGTTCATACCCTTTCAGCTGGGGCATGTATTCGCACATTCCTTTGAGAATCAGGGGCACTACCGCAGGCAGATAGATCTTATCGTCGTTGACATACTGTCGGAAGGTGGCAATGAGGTCGTAGGGGCCGGCACCACAGACGGAACCACAGAAGTGGAGCTCGTCAGCGAGACCTTCCTGTTGTTCTATCATACGATGTACGGCCATTGCTACGGCTCCTCCCTGAGAATAACCTGCGACAACAGTCTTCCAACCATCAGCCATCTGGCCGTTCTGCTCTTTAAAAAGTTTCATTCCTGCACGTACAGCATCGATAACCTGACGTGCTGTCAACTCCTGACAGAGATAGGGATGGGTGCGTTTGACAGTTCCACCGTAGCCTTCATAATCGGGCATGATAACAAGCGCTTTGCTGGAGGGAGAATCTCCATCGACGGCATGCATCATGAGCATTCCTACATCACTGGCAGCATCGCTGATACCAAAGTTGCTAGGAGCCTTGGCATCGTCGGTGATGGTGATATGACAACCGATGAGGAGGTTTTGGAGATCGACATTCGCCTTAGGCCATCCGATGAGGGCTGTCAGACGAATGGTGTCGCCAAAGGCATCGTGTGAGCGATAGCTATAGGTGTAGGTCTGTGTCTCTTGCCTTTTGCTGATTCTTGTGGAATCGACCCAGACAAGTGTACCTTGACTCAGTTTGACAACTGTGCCAATATCATCGTCCCTGACGGCATCGGGTGTGTCGTCAGGGACAATATTCTGAGTTGTATCATCCGAAGAACTGCAAGCTGCCAGAATAATGGCAAGCAGTACAAGGATGGACTAACCTTACCCTCGATAGCCTCGAGCAGAGCACCACCACCAGTAGAGATGTAAGATACCTGGTCAGCCAGACCGAACTTGTTAACACAAGCTACAGAGTCGCCACCACCAATCAGAGAGAATGCACCCTCAGCAGTTGCCTTAGCGATAGCCTCGCCAATGGCACGTGAACCAGCGGTGAACTTGTCGCACTCGAATACGCCTGCAGGACCGTTCCACAGAATGGTCTTAGCACCCTCGATAGCCTTACGGAAGTCCTCCTGAGAGTCAGGACCAGCGTCAACACCCTCGAAGCCTGCGGGAACCTTGTTGGCTGGGCAGTTGATAATCTCAGCACCCTCCTTCACAGTCATCGTACCGAAGTCGAGACCGTTAGTGGCTGTACAGTCAGAACCCAGAACGAGCTCTACGCCGTTCTTCTTGGCCAGCTCCTCAACACCCAGAGCTACATCCAGCTTGTCGAGCTCAACGATAGAATCACCGATCTCACCATTGTGAGCCTTTGCAAAGGTATAGGTCATACCACCGCAGAGGATGAGCTTATCAACCTTACCGAGCAGGTTCTCGATGATACCGATCTTAGAAGATACCTTTGAACCACCCATGATGGCAACGAACGGACGCTTGATGTTAGAGAGGACATTGTCGACAGCCTGAACCTCCTTCTCCATCAGCAGACCCAGCATCTTGTTGTCAGCATCGAAGTAGTCGGCGATGACAGCGGTAGAAGCGTGCTTGCGGTGAGCTGTACCAAAGGCGTCCATCACGTAGCAGTCAGCGTAAGAAGCGAGTGTCTTGGCAAACTCCTTCTGGCTGGCCTTCATGGCCTTCTTAGCCTCATCGTACTCAGGAGTACCCTTCTCAACACCTACGGGCTTACCTTCCTCCTCGGGATAGTAGCGCAGGTTCTCGAGCAGCAGAGCCTCACCCATCTTCAAAGCCTTGGCGGCATCAGCAGCCTTAGCGCAGTCGGGAGCAAAAGCAACGGGAACACCGAGTGCCTTCTCTACAGCCTCGCGGATCTGACCCAGAGAGAGCTTGGGATTGACCTTACCTTTGGGCTTACCCATGTGCGACATGATGATAGTGGCACCACCATCATTCAGAATCTTCTTCAAGGTAGGCAGGGCACCACGGATACGGGTGTCGTCAGTGATCTTACCATTCTCATCGAGGGGTACGTTGAAATCTACACGTACGATTGCCTTCTTACCGGCAAAGTTGAATTCGTTG
>ONKL01000015.1 GCA_900318395.1 uncultured Prevotella sp. | reverse complement strand
CGGGGGGATTTTTCTTATCCTGTACAAAGGTATGAAATTTCTATCACATTACAAATCAATTAGTTATAAAGTTTCTTAATATTTGGCGACACTCCCTAAGCTATCGAAGTATTTCTGCATCTCTTCTGGAGTATGGCATGAAATGGTTTCGCCTTTAGCAAATTCTTCTCGAGCCTTCTTCATCGAACGGCGCAGGGCAGGCGTGATGCTATTGTCAGCGCGGGTCACGCGCACAGAAGCAATACCACGTATTAACTTCAATGCTTTCTTGATTTCAGACACCATCGCATTGTCCTCCAGTGTCACGATCATCTGGGTTGCTGATATTTGAGTTGTTTCTGCCATAATTGTTAAAAATCTATTTCCGCCGCAAAGTTACGAATTATTTTTGAAATAGCAAGTGTGTTTTGGACAAAATAATAATAATATTTTGGGCGAGTGCTACTTGACTATGACCTTGAGCTTTGCTCGAGCTCGTTCACGTTCGATAAAGCATGAGCGAGCTCAGCTTTATTCTCACTTAATCACGACCTTTTTGCCGTTGTGGAGGTAGAGGCCGGACTTTGTAGGCTTCGCAGGGAGGCGACGGCCTTGGAGGTCGAACCACTCACCATTCCACTTTTCACTGTTCACTCCTTCACTTTTCACTTCACTGATGCCAGTTGAACCAACATCCTCGCCTATGATGTTGTAGAAGCCACGCGTGCCAGCGTTGGTAGTGGGGCTGAGGTCGAGATAGTTCTTGCCAGAGGGGATCGGACTGCCAGCTGTGGCCTTTACGTACATGTCGTTA
Organism: uncultured Prevotella sp.; assembly: GCA_900318395.1. Lineage (GTDB taxonomy): Bacteria > Bacteroidota > Bacteroidia > Bacteroidales > Bacteroidaceae > Prevotella. The sequence continues at coordinate 87,011 of ONKL01000015.1, read as the reverse complement.
TAAAGCACATACAGATTACTTTCTGTGGTAACGGAGATATCAGCAGTGGCGTGCTTCAACAGGTTGCCACCAGGAGCAGCGCCTTCGGAAGGAACCTTGGTAAAGGAGATGCCTTCAGCTTTATCGAGCAGCACGACGGTATTCGGCGGCAGAACGGTGGTCTCCACTGTCACCAGCTTACTACCACTGACGCCTGTCACCACGTAGGCCTTCATGCCTTGAGGCACAGCGTAGATCTCGCTATCCTCATTATAGAACGTGCCGAATTCATTGCTGCCTTCGAAGTAGTTGCTCAGGTTCTCGCCAACGTTGATGGCGGCAGTCACTCTATCGCTATAGTTCAATATAACAGTTGTAGATGTTGTTCCAGAAACATAATCTAACGGGGTTGATAAAACGGTATTTCCAATACCTATTGCAGTGATGACGCCTTCTGAAAGAGTTGCAATCTCAGAATCCTCTATGTAAGAACTTTCGACAATGCTGATACCATCTCCCTCCTCGATGGCAGGAATTATCGTAGTAATAGCCTTCGTACCGCCTACAGCCATAGTGTAGGGGGCATCTTTATAACCGAAGTGTTTGCCTTTCGTTTTGTTGGTCTCAGCGTTGTCCACCTCTACCCATGCTTCTACAGTGCCAGGAGCCTCCATCGCAAATACTCCAGAGTATTTGGTCTTGGGTACATCTTCTGTCTTTCCGTCAGCATAAGCAATGGTGTAATATATGTCACCTTCATTGTAAGATTTTGTCAATTTCACTTTGTCATTGTAATCTATCGTCATCTTAGGGGCTATGGGGGGCGCGATGGTCAGTAAAGACAAAGCTCCGTACTGATTCTTATATTTCCTTTCAGTTTTGTTGTAAGAAAAGGCACCGTCATATTGCGCAACAGCGTCGATAAACGCTACGTCAGCAAAACCTTCAACTACGGAACGCTCATTGGCAGTACTCAATGAGATGCTTCCGTCAGTAGTAAGAGCCTTAAACGTTAAGACTGCATTGGGATCAGAACCATAAATATATCCAGCTGTTCCACCACTTGCATCCAGCGTGTTCTCCCCAGAGAACGCAATGGTCAGATTAGGTAAGCTTGTTAATATAGCTTCCGTAATCACGGCGCTATTTAGACTTAGCGTATTGACGTTGTTGTTATCTGAAGACGCAGGTGTGAATGATACTTTACCTGCGTTATCTCCAGAAAGCACATTATCCTTATTCGTGGGGGTTACTTGGGTATAAACGATATTGTAGCCATTTCCTACGTGTGATTTATAATCGGCAATCCAAAGGGGATAGCTTACGTCTGTTGATAGTTTGACTTGGCTAATACCTCTGCCTTGATAACTAAACATGTATGTCGGATCAACTAATCCCATGGTGCTATTTCCACCAGTTGGATTATCATAAGCCCCATAGACAGCAGGATCCCCCTCACCATTAGTGTCAGATCTCGTATCACTTAAATATACACCTTCTGATAACTTAAAGGAGTCAAAGTCTTTGATAACGGGATGATGGAAAAGGGGATAACTGTCGCTGTAATTATTATTTAGTTGGAGCGAGGCCGTCGTTCCTGTTTTGGTGATCATCAGCTGTCCTCCATTCGTGGAGCGAATGACAGATGCTGTGTCGCTTCTAGTAATAGTGTTTGTTCCTTGGATATCGATAGTCAGGTCGCCGAGTCCGCTCACAATGGAACCCGTGATACTTGCGCCATTCAGCGTCAGGGTATTGGTTGGCTCAGTCTCTGTAGCAGGTGTGAACTTTACTGTTCCATTACCGTAGAAATCATCTATATTTTTAGCGTTCAACTGAGTGCCATTAATCTTTAAGGCGTATGCCTTTACAATCTCGTAGCTCACATCTTGGGTGCCGATATAATTGCCTGTTCCTTCGATGGTCACGTTATAGGTGCCGATATCGACGGGGGAATCGACAGACTCCCCATTCAGTTTATAGCCTTTGATGGTGAAGTCTGTATCTTTTGTGAGTTGGCGGGGGGTGGAACCAACGGAGCCAGGAGCTCCTATTACTTTGACCGTTGTAGGCACAATGGCTTCGCCTGTATAGTTGGCATCGTCGATAGAGAAGTTGTCAGCGCTGATGGCGGCTAGGTCGATGGGGAAAGACCTCGTTACCTCCAAATCGGCATTTGGCATTGTGAAGGTGAATTCCGTATGGTCGTAAGCTCCGTTTACCGTCTTTTCCACAGCCGTCACTTTAATGGTATTGTCAGACAAAGCAAATGCAGGCTTGCGGCCGTTTTCAGGCTTCATGGAGTATGTGAAATCACAACCAGGCAGAACATAATATATATAATTCGTACTCGTGGAAGTATAAGTATAATATGTACCTTCAACCGCATTACAACTCCAGTTGCTTCCAGCGAAACTTATAATTTCGACCGTTACCTTCTTCGTGCCGGCAAGTTCCACTTGGCCAATGACGTCATCGCCATTTCCAATACCACGCTGGGTCTGTCCGCTCTTGGTGGTATAGTCTGAATCTCCTTGTTTTTTGGCCTTTGTCGTAACGGTCGATTCGTAGGTGTTGTCGGTAAATGTTCCTTGTCCTTGAAGAATACCAACAATGGCTCCAGCAAAGACATCAGTTGAACAATTCGAGTAGTCGGCGGTAACGGTAGTCGTGCCTTTAACTGTGCAACCTGAAATTGTGTTGTTGCTACGGGAACCAGCAATACCTCCTGCATAGGCAGTAGGGACTGATGCCGAAACGTCACTTGTCACAGCATTGACACTTGTATTTTCAACTACGCAATTGGTGATAGAACCATGCAAAATTCCGACAACGCCTCCTACGAACGGGTTACTGGAGTCTTCATTGCAGGAAACGGTACATTCTTTGACTGTACATCCTGAGATAGAACCGGCATTCTCTCCAGCTAGCGCGCCAATATAAGATGGAGATGAGCTAGAACCGCCACTGATGGTGCAGCTGCTAAGCGTGAGATTTTTAATTGTTCCATCGTTATAACCGAAAAGACCCACATCTTTACTGTTAACATTGATTATAGATAGATTGCTGATGGTTTTGCCATTTCCGTCGAATGTTCCTTTAAATTGTTTTGAGACATTTCCTATCGGCTCGAAGTCGGTCATACCACTGCAGTTGAGAATACCATTCTCAAGATCATCTGCTAACTTTACATGTTCTGTGTTCAGCGTGCCATTATTGACGTAGGTGGCAAAATCCTTTAAGTGCTCGTAAGTGCTAATTATAAAAGGTGAATTCTCCGAACCATCACCTCCGCCTAATAATGAACTTGTGATAGTGGCGGAGGATATTTTCCCCGTATTTTCCACCTTATTTGGAATCCAATACAAACCCGTTACCGTTGGAGAAGAGGCATTTGAGAAACCGTTGAAAACATCAATAGTCGCTTCAGACAATAATGTCAGTGAACATGGATTATTTGTGTCGCCACGAGTGAATGATAATGTCCTCGGATACCCAGACGAGATGCATGGAGAACCTTGCGGGATAGAGATACTATTACTTCCTATAAGGTTTACTGTGAAATTAGCGTCTTGATTACTCCAAAGAATATTTTTAGACAATGCTGCATTATTAAGTGTCAGCGTATTTGTTCCGTCAAAAGATACTTTTCCATCCCCCAAAACATCTTCTTTATGGCCTACAAGATTAGGAATATTATGAACTTTCCTGTCTCCGACTGTCAATCCAAAAACATTATCACTTGTCGTATAACACTGGTATTTGATATTATTATCATCGGAGTTTTCAAAACTAATTAGTGGATAAACGCCAGTGTTGATAAATCCCGTGATTAAATACGTCGCATTTTCATGTGTATCGGATGTGTAGCTTGCAAGTATCAAAGCGTCAGTAGTGGTGGATGCATCTGAATATTGCATGATGTTAAGAGCATTCCCCGATGATTTTATAGCATAATTTGAACTCGCGTCAGAAGCTATATTCGTTATTCTATTTATACCAGAGATTTTCAATTTAAGATCATAACCACTACCCCATTCAATATTTCCTTCAATGGAAGCATTGTTTAGCATCAGAATTCTATTATTGTCATTATCTATTTGAAATACTATTTTTCCATCATCAATTGTTCCAGGAGCATCGAATACATAATTTCCAACTCTAAGTACAGGTTTAAATGTTACTTCTATACTATAGATATTGCCACCTGATGTACCTCCTTTGAATGAGAGACACAAATAGCTGCTGTTCAAAGACGCATTAACAGACGATAAGGTGTAAGTATTATTTTCGCCGTTAAAGCTTAGGGAGCCAATTTGTGTAGGACTTCCTCCATCAGGGGTTTGAGAATAGGATATATTCACACCATCTACTAACCCTGAACCTCTAACAACAATACTATTCACACTTCCGAGGATACGATAAGCGGATACCAAAGAATAGCTTGTGTTTGCATCAATAGTGAGATGGTCTCCCTGTGAAATCCCAAGGTTTGATTTCCAATTATAGGAAAAATTGTCTGTAGTTTCTTTAGCCATGCATTCGTTACTGCTTCCTGATTGACCTATTTGAAATGTAGAGGTATAAGTCACCTCTCCCCACGCTGCGCTGGGCAGGAGGAGCATGGTGATGACGAAGAGTGCGAGGCGCAGGGCCTTTGGCGTATCTTGTTTGTTAAGTGTAGTTCTTCTCATAATGGTTGTGGCTTTTTTGTTATTCTGCTCCAAAAGGCTCCAATGAGCCTATTTGGGCGCAAAGATACGAAAAATTTTTGAAAAAGGCAAATGTTTGGGCAACAATTCAACAAAACAACAAAACAAGACATGGATTTTTCATGTTGCGACATTGCGACAATGCGACAATTTGTGTTTCCTTGATTTGGCGACATGGCGACAATACGACACGAAGGAACAAAAAGACTACCATTTAGCGACAAATACTCTTATTAATAATTATATATATTATATATTATATTATAATATAATATATAATATATATAATTTAATATAGAATGAGTGGTTAAATAATTGTATGCTCGTGTCGCATTGTCCTTTTGAACAATTATTCAATTGTCGCATTGTCGCAATGTCGCAAATTCGTTTTTGCTTCCTGTCGCCATGTCGCCGTGTCGCCATTATGAGATGAGCCAGAGGCGCATCAGTTGGTCTGCGATGTAGTAGTTGCCTGCGTCGAAGGAAATCAGGCCGTATTCCGACAGTTTCTTAATGGAACTTTACACGCTACTGGCTGATTTCAGGCTGTGGCGACGGATAAATGCTCCCGAAGTGATTTGCTTGGCCCGATGCTCCTTGGCAATGGCATAGAGCAACTCTTTCTGAGGCAATGATAGCCGGGCCATGATTTCGCTATAGTGTCTGTCAGCTTCGCGTGTCATCAGGTGGATAATCTATTCTGTTGTGGCTTTGGCACAGGTCGTGCCAGCTGCCGTGGAGGCAAAGGCCTCGCGTATGGTCTTCTGATTATAATAGGTGTTGCCGTCGAATGTGTGATAGACATGGCTGATGGCCTCATTGTCAATCTCCTTAATCATTATTCATTTTGAATTATTTAACTTGCATTATTCAATTTGCATAATGCAAATCGCATAATCGCAGGAAATGGGAGGACGAAAAAAGAAGAGCCATTTGCGGGGTGGCAAGTGGCTCTTATAGGAGAATAAGAGGCTCTTGATTTCTGGGAAGAGCCTCGTGTGAGGTCAGACGGGGAGGGTGAAGATGAAGCGTGAGCCGAGAGCGCAGAGGGTGTCGAGCTTCACGTCACCGTTGAGGCGGCGGGCTATCGAGCGCGCTACGGTGAGGCCGCAGCCTGCGCCGTCGAAGTAGCTGTTGAGCTTCGTAAACGGCTCGAAGATCTTCTCTGCATCTTCGGCAGGGATGCCTGTACCCATGTCTTCGACGGTGAACTCCACGGTGTTGCCGTCGCTCTTGGTGATGAGGTTGACGGTTCCACTGGTGGTGAACTTCATCGCGTTGTCGAGCAGGTTGACGAGTACGCGGGTGGCCATGGCCTTGTTGGTGAAGAGCATCATGTACTGTGCCTCCTCAGAGATCTGGTTCTTGAACTGGAAGTAGTCTACCTTGTCGATACCAGTCTCGAGAATGGCCTGCTGGATGATCTCAGTGACCTGGCAGTTGTCGTCGGCCTCGATGGCTGTCTCCATCTCTACGTCGTTGACGTTGAGGATGTTGTTGGCCTGCTGTGCAATCTGCTGTGCTCCGGGCATGGCGTAGTCGAGCTTGGCCTTGATAGCCTCTGCCGACTGCTGGATGAGGTCTTTCTTCTGCATCATGGCCTGCTCGAGGCGTGACTTGGCGCCCATGAGGTCGTTGACCTGTGTCTCGAGCTTTTCCTTCACGTTGGTCATGGTCTGGCGCTCCTCTTCCATCTTGTCGAAGGCGAGGAGGGCCTGCTCATAGCCCTGTCCTACGCTGTCGAAATTCTGCTCCAGGTCGCGGTAGTCCTTGAGGAGCTTCTCGAGCTCGTTGACGCGCGTCTGGTAGTCTTTCAGCAGCTGATCTTCCTCCTCTTGGTGGTTCTTGGCGGCCTTCAACTGCATGTAGAGGGCGATGCCGAGACCTGCGATGACGAGGATCAGGATGATAACCAGGATAATCATAGTCGATTAGTCTTTTTTCTGTTCTACCTTCATGAATTTCGTAAAGCCAGTCATGGCCAGCACCTTGTAGATTTCGGGGCTGACGTTGACGATCTTGAACTGTCCCTTGAGCTGCATGACTGTGCGCATGGTCTTCTGGATGATGCGGAGGCCGGAGCTGGCCATGTAGACGAGGTCTGTGCAGTCCATTTCGAGGTCTACACCACCGTCTTTGAGTGCAGGCTGGATGTCAGCCTCAAACTGATTTGCGTTCATAGTGTCGATACGTGCTCCTGTCTTAATGATGGTCTTGCCACCTTCTTTAATAATCTGTGTCATAATCGTATAATTTTATAAGTTTAATATCTAAAAATTTAATGTTTAATCTTTCATATTTCTTTCTTCATCGTCAGCAGGTTCTTGCCCTCTAGTCGCTGGTAGGTCACCTGGTTCATGATGTTCTTGACGATGTAGATGCCCATGCCGCCGATGTCGCGCTCCATGGGGTTGATGTCGGGGTTGGCATCCTCTTTCATCGTGGGGTCGAATTCCTTGCCCTTGTCGCTCAGTACGAAGGTCAGCTCTTTTCCATCGCTCTCGGCCACGAGCTCGATTTCCTCTTTCTTCCCTTCGGGATAGGCGTAGAAGATGACATTCGAGACCATCTCCTCCATCACCAGGTTCAGATTCATCTGGAGTTCCATGTCGAGGCCCAGCTCTTCGCCGATTTCTTCGACGAACTGGTTGACGCGTTCCAGCTCTCCTACCTCGTTTTTGATTTTAATCTCCTTTTTCATACGCTGTTTTGTGTTATTGGATCTTTTCTTTTTTCACCTTTCACTTTTCACCTTTCACCTTTCACTTCTTCACCATCAGGCAGAGCATGGTGAGGTCGTCGTTAGGCTCTGCGCCGTCGCGATGCTTCTCTACCTCGGCCTTGAGCATCTCTACGGTCTTCTCGGAGCTCTCGAAGGGGGTGTTGGCCATAATCTCGAGCAGACGCTCATCAGTGAACTGCTCCTGCTGGCGGTTCTCCGCCTCGTTGAGACCGTCGGTGTAGACGAAGAATGGTTTGTTGGAAATATCTGCTATCTCCTCGCCTTCGTACTCCAGTCCTGGCCACATGCCGATGGGGGCGTTGGGCAGCATATCGATGAACTCGGAGCCGAATACGGGCGGGTTATGTCCTGCGTTACAGAAGTTGAGGTGGCCCGTCTTGAGGTCGACGAGTCCGAGGAACATCGTGACGAACATCATCAGCTCGTTGTCCTCGCCTGAGAGTGCGTCGTTGATGCGTGTGGCAATCTCTGCGGGCATCATCTTCTGTGCAGCGAGTGTGCGGAAGAGTCGTGTGGCCTGTGCCATGAAGAGTGAGGCAGGTACGCCCTTGCCTGATACGTCGCCGAGACAGAAGTAGAGCTGGTCGTCGATGAGGTGGTAGCCATAGAGGTCGCCACCTACCTCCTTGGCGGGGGTCATCGAGGCGTAGAGGTCGAGGTCTTCGCGATCGGGGAAGGTGTGTGGCACCATCGACGACTGGATGTCGCGGGCGATACGGAGGTCGCTCTCAATACGCTCCTTGGCGATGGTGGTCTCCTCAAGCTGGTCGTAGGCCGTCAGCAGTTCCTGGTGGGTTGTCTCCAGTTTACTGTGTGTCTCCTCCAGTTTCTCATGGGCATCCTCCAGCTTTTCGTGGGCGATCTTCAGTCGCTTGGCAGAGCGCATGCGGATGTAGATGAAGATGACGAGGGCGATGACGATGATCGAGGCGATGATGATGAAGCTGATCAGCTGTTGGCGTGCCTGCTCCATCTGGAGGCGTGCTTTCTCCTCTGCCTGCTGCATCTTCAGTTCGTCGACGTGGAAGAGGGTGTTCATCTCCGTCAGCTGTCGCTTCGTGTCGTGGGCATTGATCGAGTCGTTGATGATGTACATCTCATTGTACATGTGAGCAGCTTCCTTGAAGCGCCCCAGTCCCTCAAAGATCTCTGCGCGCTGTTTCCTGACGCGGATGAGCTCCGACTTGTCGCTGGTATCTTCCAAGAGTCGCATGCGGCGGTCGTTGAGGGCGAGTGCCTCCTCGAAGAAGCCCTGTTTCTTACAGAGCTCGCCACGGTAGTAGAGCCATCTCTGATTGAGCCAGCCTTCCTCGCTGGTGCAGCGTTTCTTCACCTCGTCGAGCATCTGTGAGGCTCTTTCGAGGTCGTTGAGTCCGAGTGCTCCCTGGGCACAGCCCAGATAGTAGTAGCCACGGCGGTTCTCTGCCTCGCTGGTTTCTTCGGTGTAGTAGTCGCTGAGGAATTTCCCCCAGGTGTCAGTCACTTCGTTGATCTTCTCGTATTTGTGCTGCTGTTCGAGCACGTCGACGTAATAGGCGAAGATGTCGGAAAGCTGCAGGGGGTGCGGATCTATCTTCATGAGCAGGTCGATACTCTTCTGGTAAGAGTCGGCAGCCTCCTCGTGGTTGTACATGTTGGCGTAGACATTACCCATGGCGTAGTAGGCCATACCCATGCCGTAGCGGTCGTTGCGCATCTTGGCGTCCTCGTACATGGCGTTTACCTCCTTCATACCCGTGTTGGTCTGTCCTGCGAAGTTAAAGGTCTCCACGAGTACGGTCCACGTCTCGTAGTAGTTCTTCCAGTTCTGTGTGGACGCCAGGAACTCGAGGGTGGGGGGTACCTGCTCGTAGATGGAGTCGTTGAGGTCGTTGTTGTAGAAGAGTATGATCTTCAGCACCCTGGCATCGGCTTCCTCATGCGTGGCGTCTTGCTTCTGGCATTCGTCGATGAGTTGGTTGATGCAGCGCAACTGATAGTCGAGGTCGTCGAACTCGAGACTAAGATCGTAGAGATTCTGCAGGATGGTGATGCGTTCAGGGCCTTTGGTTTGGGCCAGTTTTTTACGCAAATCCTCCGTCTGGTCGGCAAAGAGCGCGACCGTGGAGAAGATGCTCATGAGCAGTATCGTCAGCCAGCGGTTGAGGTTCATATTTCTACACATTTGTTCTAAATTGGTGCAAAAATACGAAAAGAATCCGAATTGGGCAAGTTTTATGTCGTTTTTTTAGAAAAACTTGCTAAAATTCCACCTTATTTATAAATGTAGGCCGTTCTCGATGACTATCTGGCGCATATTTTTCAGCAGATCGCTGGCGAAAATGAAGTCGGTGAGCTTCTGGTTGTCTGAGCCCATGATCATGCTGCTGTCGCCCTGCCATGCCTTCTCGCCTTCGTAAATAAATATGATATTCTCTCCGATGCCCATCACCGAGTTCATATCGTGGGTGTTGATGATGGTGGTCATGTTGTATTCCTGGGTGATGGAGTGGAGCAGATCGTCGATGACAAGCGACGTCTTAGGGTCGAGACCAGAGTTAGGTTCGTCGCAGAAGAGGTATTTGGGGTTGAGGGCGATGGCACGTGCGATGGCCACGCGCTTCTGCATACCACCAGAGATTTCGCCAGGGAATTTCTCGTCGGCATCCTTTAGATTCACGCGTTCCAGACACTCTTTGGCCCTGTGGATGCGCTCGCGGAGGGTCATCGATGAGAACATGTCGAGGGGGAACATCACGTTCTCGAAAACGGTGAGCGAGTCGAAGAGAGCAGCACTCTGGAAGATCATACCCATCTCGCGGCGCATCATCACCTTCTCGTGTTTCGACAATTGCACGAAGTCGCGCCCGTCGTAAAGCACCTGTCCCTTTGTAGGATCGAGCAGTCCGACAAGATTTTTCATTAGTACGGTCTTGCCTGAGCCACTCTGTCCGATGATCAGATTCGTCTTGCCGTCCTCGAAGACGGTGTTGATATCTTTGAGGACATCCTTGTCCTCGAAACTCTTATATAAATGCTTGACCTCTATCATTTTTCACTTTTCACTTTTCACTTTTCACTTCTAAGACAGTAATTGTGTTAGGAAGACATCACTAAAGAGGATGAGGGCACTGGAGCATACGACGGCATCGGTAGAGGCCTTGCCCACGTTGACACTACCACCCTCGACGGTATAGCCGAAGAAGGCTGGTACGCTGGAGATGATGAAGGCGAAGAAGAGACTCTTGATGATACTCATCCACACGAACCAGGCATTGAACGCATGTTGCAGTCCCAGCGTCAGGTCGTCGGGGGGCATGATATGGCCGATATACGATGTGGCGTAGGCGCCCACGATACCCATTGCCGAGGAGAAGATCACGAGGAACGGCATGATGCTGATCATGCCCATGATCTTCGGGAGGATGAGGTAGCAGGCAGAGTTGACGCCCATGATCTCGAGAGCATCAATCTGCTGGGTGACGCGCATCGTGCCAATCTCCGAGGCGATGTTCGACCCCACCTTTCCTGCCAGGATGAGACACATGATAGAGCTTGAGAACTCGAGGAGCATGATCTCACGCGTGGTGTAGCCCGATACCCAGCGGGGCATCCAGGGGCTCTGGATATTCAGCTTCATCTGGATGCAGATAACGGCGCCTATGAAGAACGAGATGAGCAGGACGATGCCAATGGAGTTGACACCGAGCTGCGCCATTTCCTTGACGTACTGCTTGAGGAACATCCTCATGCGCTCAGGGCGTGAAAAGGTGCGCCCCATCAGCATCAGGTAACGACCGAAGGTGGTCAGCCAATTCATTATTTGCATGCTCTAGTCTTGAATTTCGCTGCAAAGGTAGTAATTTAATTAGGAATTAAGAGTTAAGAGATAAGAAAATTTGCTTTAATAATACATTTTTTCTTAATTCTTAACTCTTAACTCTTAACTTTTTCTTACCTTTGCAGTCGATTTATGGAAGAAAAGATAGTATTACGCACGGAAGGCCTCGTGAAGCGCTACGGAAAGCGCACGGTGGTTAATGATGTGAGCTTCGACGTGAAGCAGGGTGAGATTGTGGGACTGCTGGGACCTAACGGTGCTGGAAAGACCACCTCGTTCTATATGACGACAGGTCTTGTGGTGCCTAATGGTGGCCATATCTACCTGGGCGAGGAGGAAGTGACGAAATACCCTGTTTACAAGCGAGCCCGTGCGGGTATCGGCTATCTGGCACAGGAGGCCTCGGTGTTCCGAAAGATGACTGTAGAGGACAATATCCTCTCGGTGCTGGAGATGACTGGCAAGCCTCGCGACTACCAGTTGAATAAGCTTGAGGAGCTGATAGCCGAGTTCCGTCTGGAGAAGGTGCGCAAGAACACTGGCGACCGTCTCTCGGGTGGTGAGCGTCGTAGAACCGAGATAGCCCGCTGTCTCGCCATCGAGCCGAAGTTCATCATGCTCGACGAGCCTTTCGCAGGTGTAGACCCCATCGCCGTGGAGGATATCCAGCAGATTGTCTACAAGTTGAAGTATCTGAATATCGGAATCCTGATTACCGACCATAACGTAGACGAGACGCTGGCCATCACTGATCGCGCCTACCTGCTGTTTGAGGGTCGTATCCTCTTCCAGGGTACCCCAGAGGAACTGGCAGCCAATAAGATTGTGCGTGAGAAATACCTCACTGAGTCGTTTGAGCTCCGCAAGAAGGATTTCCAGAAACTGGCAGAGGAGAGGGAAGCAAAGAAGTGAAAGGTGAAAAGTGAAAGGTGAGAGGTGAAAAGTTAAAAAATGCCAAGGCATAGCAACTTTTCACCTTTCACCTTTCACTTTTCACTTCTTTTTAGTACCTTTGCACCCCAAAAATTCGAATCACATATTATAAATAAGTATATAAAAGATGAAAATTTCATTTGATTGCGCCGACAAGATCAATGGTCTGCTGACGATGACCATTGAGCCGGCAGACTACCAGGAAGCGGTAGAGAAGACCCTGAAGAATTATCGTAAGAAGGCACAGGTGCCCGGATTCCGTCCAGGCATGGTTCCTATGGGCATGATTAAGAAGCAGTATGGCACGGCAGTGAAGGTTGAGGAAGTCAACAAAATCCTCGGCGAGAAACTGTACGAATACATCCAGGACAACAAGATCCAGATGCTGGGTGAGCCCCTCCCCAATCAGGAGAAGCAGGTGCCCCAGGATTTCGAGAAGGACGACGAGCTGACCTTCGTGTTCGACATCGCCGTGGCTCCCGAGTTCAAGGCTGAGCTCAGCAGCAACGACAAGATCGACTACTACACCATCAAGGTGGAGGATAAGCTCATCGACGATCAGGTACAGATGTACGCCTCACAGGCTGGTGAGTTCGTGAAGGCTGACGTGTTCAGCGGTAACGACACCATCACTGGTGACCTGCGCGAGCTCGACGAGAGTGGTAACACCAAGGATGGTGGTATCGTGACTGAGAGTGGTATGGTGATGCCCGCCTATATCAAGGACGAGGACCAGAAGAAGCTCTTCGACGGTGCCAAGCCTGGTGATATCATTACCTTCAACCCCAAGAAGGCTTACCCCGATAACGACGCAGAGGTGGCTGCCCTGCTGAAGGTTCAGAAGGAAGACGTGAAGGATCTGACTGCCGACTTCAGCTATCAGATCACCGAGATCCGCCACTTCCAGCCCGCACCAGTAGACCAGAAGCTCTTTGACCGTGTGTTCGGTGAGGGTACTGTAACTGATGAGAAGGCCTTCCGTGAGAAGATTGCCGAGACCATCGCTCCACAGCTGCAGCAGAACAGCGACTATAAGTTCCTGCTCGACGTGCGCAAGTACATGGAGGAGAAGGTGGGCAAGCTCGAGTTCCCCGAGGCACTGCTGAAGCGCGTGATGCTGCAGAACAACAAGGATAAGGGTGCTGACTACGTGGAGAATAACTTCGAGGGAAGCATCAAGGAGCTGGCATGGCACCTGATCAAGGAGCAGTTGGTAGCCGCTAATAATATTAAGGTGGAAGACGACGACCTGAAGACGGTTGCCAAGGAGGCTATCCGTGCACAGTTTGCACAGTACGGTATGAGCAACGTGCCTGATGACGTGCTCGAGAACTATGCTGCCGAGCAGTTGAAGAAGCGTGAGAATATCGACAACTTCGTTAGCCGCGCTATTGATCTGAAACTGACAGAAACCCTCAAAAATGTGGTCAAATTGAATCAAAAAGAGGTCACTTTAGAGGAGTTTAATAAGCTTATGTCAGAAAAATAAGTTTTTTTAGGAAAAAATAACCCCTATTTTAGAGAGGTTATCGACTTTTTTGATTATCTTTGTGTCCCAAACACGAGAAGCAGGAGGTCGATAACCTCTCTTTTTGTAGTGAGAAGTGAAAAGTGAAAAGTAAAAAGTGATATGAACAATAGAAACGATTTTAGGAAATATGCTACTCAGCATTTAGGCATGGATGGCTTGACGTTCGACGACGTGATGAAGGCTCAGGCACAGTATTTGAATCCTTATATCCTCGAGGAACGACAGCTGAACGTGACGCAGATGGACGTGTTCTCACGACTGATGATGGACCGTATCATCTTCCTCGGCACGCAGATTGACGACTATACCGCCAACACACTGCAGGCACAGTTGCTTTATCTCGACTCTGTGGACTCGGGCAAGGATATCTCCATCTATATCAACTCGCCTGGCGGTAGTGTGACAGCAGGTCTCGGCATCTATGACACCATGCAGTTCATCTCCTCCGACGTGGCTACTATCTGTACAGGTATGGCAGCCTCGATGGGAGCCGTGCTGCTCGTAGCAGGCACAGAGGGCAAGCGCTCGGCACTGCCCCACAGCCGTGTGATGATCCACCAGCCGCTTGGTGGTGTGCAGGGTCAGGCTTCTGATATTGAGATCGAGGCCAAGGAGATCCTGAAGTTCAAGAAAGAGTTGTATACCATCATCTCTGATCACTCACATACCCCCTATGATAAGGTCTATGCCGATTCAGACCGTAACTACTGGATGACGGCAGAGGAGGCGAAAGCCTATGGTATGATCGACGAGGTGCTTATCCGTAAGAAGTAATGGCTGCTAAGAAAGTTTGTAATTTCTGCGGAAGAAGCGAAAAAGAGGTCAAGCTGCTGATTACGGGCATCGACGGCTATATCTGTGAGGACTGTGCACAGCAGGCCTACCGCATCGTGCAGGAGCACATGTCGGATATCAATCGGTCCCAGGGAGGCGGCAAATTCACTACCAAGAAAGTCCCCAAGCCCAAGGAAATCAAGGAATATCTCGACCAGTACGTCATCGGACAGGACGAGGCCAAGCGCTATCTCTCGGTGGCTGTCTACAACCACTACAAGCGCCTGCAACAGCCTGAGGACAAGGACGGCGTAGAGATCGAGAAGAGCAATATCATCATGGTGGGCTCTACAGGTACGGGTAAGACCCTGCTGGCGCGCACCATCGCGAAGTTGCTCGACGTGCCCTTCACCATCGTCGATGCGACGGTGTTCACCGAAGCCGGCTATGTGGGCGAAGACGTGGAGAGCATCCTCTCACGCCTGTTGCAGGTGGCAGACTATAATGTGGAGGCAGCCCAGCGCGGTATCGTCTTCATCGACGAGATCGACAAGATAGCCCGCAAGGGTGACAATCCCAGCATCACGCGCGACGTGAGTGGCGAGGGTGTGCAGCAGGGACTGCTGAAGTTGCTCGAAGGAACGATGGTGAACGTACCTCCCAAGGGTGGACGCAAGCATCCAGATCAGGATTATATCCACGTAGACACCAGGAATATTCTCTTTATCTGCGGTGGTGCCTTCGACGGTATCGAACGTAAGATTGCCCAGAGACTGAACACCCATGTGGTGGGCTATAACTCCGTGCAGAACGTGCGTAAGATCGACAAGAACGACCTGATGCGCTATGTGGTGCCACAGGATTTGAAATCGTTCGGACTCATCCCTGAGATCATCGGCCGTCTGCCAGTGCTCACCTATCTGAATCCGCTCGACCGTGAGGCGCTGAAGCGCATCCTCACGGAGCCGAAGAACTCCATCATCCGTCAGTATAAGAAACTCTTTGAGATGGACGGTGTGGAGCTGACGTTCACGAAGGAGGCACTGGATACGCTTGTCGACAAGGCCGTGGAGTATAAGCTCGGTGCCCGTGGACTGCGCTCGATTGTGGAGAGTGTGATGATGGACGCTATGTTTGACATGCCCTCCAAGAAAACAAAGAAATTCGAAGTCACAGACAAGTATGTCTGCGAACAACTCGATAAAACCCATTTACAGAAGTTAGAAGCCTAAGAACTAGATCTTTTATGACAAAAAAAGTGAATCTCACCGAAGCCCTGAAGAAATACTTTGGATTCGACAAATTCAAAGGCGATCAGGAGAAAATCATCCAGAATCTGATGGATGGTAAAGACACCTTCGTGCTCATGCCTACTGGCGGCGGAAAGTCGTTGTGCTACCAGCTGCCCTCCCTGCTGATGGAAGGTACGGCCATCGTCATCTCACCGCTTATCGCGCTGATGAAGAACCAGGTGGACGTCATCACCAACCTCAGTGAAAACGAAGGTACAGCCCACTATCTGAACTCATCGCTGAACAAGGCCGCGATCGATCAGGTGAAGTTGGACGTTACTGCAGGACGTACGAAACTGCTCTATGTAGCACCGGAGTCGCTGACAAAGGAGGACAATGTGGAGTTCCTGAAGTCGGTGAAGATCTCCTTCTATGCCATCGATGAGGCCCACTGTATCTCAGAGTGGGGTCACGACTTCCGCCCTGAGTACCGTCGTATCCGTCCGATTGTGAATGAGATCGGAGAGGCTCCGATTATCGCACTCACGGCCACGGCTACAGATAAGGTGCGTACGGATATCAAGAAGAATCTCGGTATCGTGGATGCCACGGAGTTCAAGAGCTCGTTTAATCGTCCGAACCTCTATTACGAGGTACGTCCGAAGACGAAGGATGTGGATAAGGATATCATCAAGTTCATTAAGCAGCACCCAGGCAAAAGCGGCATCATCTACTGTCTCTCGCGCAAGAAGGTGGAAGAGCTGGCGGCTATCCTCAGAGCAAATGACATCAAGGCAGCGGCTTATCATGCCGGACTCGATTCGACCACCCGTACCCAGACACAAGATGACTTCCTGATGGAGAACATCGACGTGATCGTGGCTACCATCGCCTTCGGTATGGGTATCGACAAGCCTGATGTGCGCTTCGTGATCCATTACGATATCCCCAAGTCGCTGGAAGGCTACTATCAGGAGACAGGTCGTGCTGGGCGCGACGGTGGCGAAGGCATCTGTCTGGCCTTCTACTCGAATAAGGACCTGCAGAAACTCGATAAGTTCATGGAGGGCAAACCTGTGGCAGAGCAAGACATCGGCCGTCAGCTGCTCGTGGAGACCGCTGCCTATGCAGAGACTTCCGTCTGCCGTCGTAAGATGCTGTTGCACTACTTCGGTGAGGTCTATGACAAGGATAACTGCGGCAACTGCGACAACTGTCTGCATCCGAAGACGAAGATCGAGGCCAAGGATCAGTTGGTGACTACGCTCAACGCCATCCTTGCCATCAAGGAGAATTTCCGTTCAGACTATGTCATCGATTTCATCTTAGGAAAGGAGACCGATGAGATACTGGCCCATCACCATGAGACTCAGGAACTCTTCGGAGCAGGTGCCGATGATGATGACAAGATATGGAACCCCGTGATCCGTCAGGCCCTCATTGCAGGCTATCTGAAGAAAGAGGTGGAGAACTATGGTCTGCTGAAGGTGACCTCGGCAGGCAAGAAGTTCCTGAAGAATCCTTCTTCGTTTATGATCGTGAAGGATGCGGAGTTCAACGACGATTACGATTCTGCTGCCGATCACGAGGGAGGCATCAGTGCCCTCGACCCTGCGCTGAGTGCAATGCTGCGTGACCTGCGTAAGAAGGTATCGAAGCGTCTGCAGCGCCCGCCATACGTCATCTTCCAGGATGTGTCGCTCGAACAGATGGCCACAGACTATCCCGTGACCCTCGAGGAACTGAAGAACATCCAAGGCGTGGGCGAAGGCAAGGTGAAACAGCCATACGCCAAGGAGTTTGTGGACCTGATCAAGAAATACTGCGATGAGAACGGTATCGAGCGTCAGGTAGATATGCGTGTACGTACGGTGGCCAAGAAGTCGATGCTCAAGGTGAAGATCATCCAGAGCATAGACCGTCAGATAGCCCTCGACGATATTGCCACTGCCCAGGGTCTGGAGTTCGAGGAACTGCTCGACGAGGTGGAAGCTATCGTATACAGTGGTACGAAGCTGAACATCGACTACTTCCTGGAGGAGGTGATGGACGAAGACCATGTCGATGATATCTACGACTACTTCACGGAGTCGGATACCGACAAGTTGAGTGTGGCAGAGGAAGAGCTTGGTGATGAGTATTCAGAGGACGAGATCCGCCTGGTGCGCATCAAGTTTATCTCAGAGATGGCAAACTAAGAATAGAATATATAAATAAGGTATAAAAATATGGCTTCATTTAGTGATGACAAAATCGTAATGGACGGCTTGACATTTGACGATGTCCTGTTGATTCCAGCTTATTCAGAAGTACTGCCCAAGACAGTAGAGTTGAAAACCCGCTTCTCGCGGAATATCGAATTGAATATCCCGTTTGTGACAGCTGCCATGGATACCGTCACAGAGTCGCAGATGGCTATCGCCATTGCCCGTGAAGGAGGTATCGGTGTGATCCACAAGAATATGTCGATTGATGATCAGGCCCGACAGGTGGCTATCGTGAAACGTGCAGAGAATGGTATGATCTATGATCCTATCACCATCCCTCAGGGTTCGACAGTGGCTCAGGCCCTCGACATCATGTCGGAGTATCATATCGGTGGTATTCCTGTTGTCGATGACGGCAATCATCTCGTAGGTATCGTGACAAACCGTGACCTGCGCTTTGAGCGTCGCCTGGATCGTCCTGTGGAGGAGATTATGTCGAAGGAAAACCTCGTGACCACGCACCAGCAGACAGACCTGACTGCTGCTGCCCAGATCCTGCAAGAGAACAAGATCGAGAAGTTGCCCGTAGTGGATAAGGAAAATCATCTGATCGGTCTGATTACCTATAAGGACATCACGAAGGCCAAGGATAAGCCCATGGCCTGCAAGGACGAGAAAGGTCGTCTGCGTGTAGCCGCTGGAGTCGGTGTGACTGCTGATACGCTCGATCGTATGCAGGCACTGGTAGACGCTGGTGCCGATGCCATCGTCATCGATACAGCTCACGGTCACTCGAAGTCGGTGATCGAGAAGTTGAGAGAGGCTAAGGTGTCGTTCCCGAAGATCGACATCGTGGTAGGTAACGTGGCTACTGGTGAGGCAGCGAAGATGCTCGTGGAGAACGGTGCAGACTGCGTGAAGGTAGGTATCGGTCCTGGTAGTATCTGTACCACCCGTGTCGTAGCTGGTGTGGGTGTTCCGCAGTTGAGTGCTGTCTATGACGTTTACAGTGCCCTGAAGGGTACAGGTGTGCCCCTCATCGCTGATGGCGGTCTGCGTTACTCAGGTGATATCGTGAAGGCCCTCGCTGCTGGAGGTAGCTGTGTAATGATCGGCTCGCTCGTGGCAGGTACTGAGGAGAGCCCTGGTGACACCATCATCTACAACGGACGTAAGTTCAAGAGCTACCGTGGTATGGGATCGCTGGAGGCCATGGAGCAGAAGCACGGTTCGAAGGATCGCTATTTCCAGGGTGACACCAAGGAGATCAAGAAACTCGTGCCCGAGGGTATCGCAGGACGTGTGCCTTATAAGGGAACAGTACAGGAGGTGATCTATCAGATGACGGGTGGCCTGCGCTCAGGTATGGGTTATTGCGGTGCCGCTACCATCGAACAGCTCCACAACGCTAAGTTTACTCGTATTACCAACGCTGGTGTGAACGAGAGTCATCCGCATGACATCACGATCACCAGTGAGGCACCGAACTATTCAAGACCCAACGACTAAAATGAAAAGGATTCAGCTGCTTGCAGGTATGCTGCTGGCTGTAGCAACCCTCTGGGCGCAGAATGATCCAGTGGTGATGACCATCAACGGGGTGCCAGTACCTCGCTCTGAGTTTGAGTATTCCTTTAACAAGAACAACGGCGCTGGTGTCGTCGACAAGAAAAGTGTGGAGGAATATGTCGACCTGTTCGTGAACTACAAGTTGAAGGTGGCAGCAGCGCTCGATGCGAAGCTCGACACCCTGAGCTCATTCAAGCAGGAGTATGCGATGTATCGTGACCAGCAGGTGCGCCCTACACTTGTCACGGATGCTGATGTTGAGGCTGATGCCAAGCGTCTGTATCAGCGCCTCAAGGACAATATCGGACCGCGAGGACTCGTGCGACCTGCCCATATCCTGCTGAAGTTGTCGACTCAGGCAACACCTGACGAGCAGCAACGGGTAAAGACCAGGATCGACTCTGTGTATCAGGCACTGACGGCTGGTGCCAATTTTGAGGAACTGGCCAAGAAACTGTCTGATGACGTAGCCTCAGGAGAGGACGGCGGTCTGCTGCCGTGGATTGCTCCTAATCAGACCTTCAAGGAGTTTGAAGATGTGGCCTACTCCCTCGAGAAGGGACAGATGAGTCGTCCGTTCCTCTCGCCCGTAGGTTACCACGTCGTGCTGATGAAAGACCGTAAGCAGCTGGAACCCTTCGATTCGCTGAAGGCTGATTTCGTGAAAGCACTGGAGCGTCAGGGTATCCGTGAGGCTATCGCCTCGTCGCGTATCAAGCACATGGTCAATACCTCAGACGGACAGTTGACGGCTGATGATATCATGCGTTTGCGCTCAGACTCCTTGGTTGCTGTCGACAGTGATATGAAGTATCTGTTCAAGGAATATCACGACGGCTTGTTGCTCTATGAGATCAGCAGCCGTGAGGTGTGGGATAAGGCCACTGCCGATGAGGGTGCCTTGAGCCGTTACTTCGAAGCCCATAAGAAAGACTATGCCTGGGATCAGCCCAGATATAAGGGTATCGCCTATCACGTGAAGGACAAGAAAGACGTGAAGGCTGTGAAGAACTGCGTGAAGAATCTGCCCTTCGATCAGTGGACAGAGGCGCTTCGCACCACCTTCAACCCTGATTCTATTATCCGCATCCGTGTGGAGAAAGGCATTTTCAAGGCAGGTGACAATGCGACGGTAGACCGTATGGTCTTCAAGGTAAGCAATGCCAGCAAGGCCGATGAAGCCAACAAAGACTATCCCATCGATGCCGTCTACGGCAAGAAGCTGAAGAAATACCCCGATGATTATACCGATGTGCGTAATCAGGTGGTGGAAGACTACCAGAATCAGCTGGAGAAAGAGTGGGTGGCTGCCCTTCGTCAGCGTTATCTCGTGACCATCGATGAATCCGTATTGAAAACAATAAACCAACATCCATGAGATTTTTAAAGAAGATTATTCCTGCAGTGCTGATGATAATCCCCCTGATGGGGATGGCTGCAACACCCAAAGACTCCATCGGAACCGTGATTGATGAGGTGGTGTGGGTGGTAGGAGATGAGGCTATTCTCAGATCCGATGTAGAGCAGTTGCGCATACAATCGTCTATGGAAGGTATGAAGTGGAGTGGTGATCCCGACTGCACGATTCCCGAGCAGATAGCCGTTCAGAAACTCTTCAAGCACCAGGCTCTGATAGACAGTATCGAAGTGACTGATGCCGATGTGGCCCAGGAAGTGGAGCAGCAGATCAACTACTGGCTCGAGATGGTGGATGGTTCCCGAGAGCGTCTGGAGGAGTATAAGCATCAGACCATCTCACAGATCAGGAATGATCTGCGCGAGGAGATGAAAGACCGTCAGATGGTGCAGAAGATGAAGAATAAGCTTGTTCAGGATATCTCCGTGACACCTGCTGAGGTGCGCCGCTATTTCAAGGATATGCCGTCAGACAGCATCCCCTTCGTTCCTACAGAGGTAGAGGTGCAGATTATCCAGCAGACCCCACGTATCGAAACAGAGGAGCTCAACCGTATCAAAGACGAGTTGCGTGAGTATACCGATCGTGTCAATAAAGGTGAGGCTTCGTTCGCGACGTTGGCACGCCTTTACTCAGAAGATCCTGGAACAGCGCGCCGTGGTGGAGAGTTAGGTTTGGCAGGACGTGGTACACTCGACCCCGCTTTCGCCACAGTGGCTTTTAACCTCACCGATCCGAAGAAAGTATCGAAGATCGTGGAGTCGGAGTTCGGATTCCATATCATCCAGTTGATTGAGAAACGTGGTGACAAGGTGAATGTGCGCCATATCCTTCGTAAGCCAGTTGTCTCTGATGAGGCTATCGAGAAGACCATGGGGCGTCTGGACTCCATCGCCAATGATCTCCGTGCAGGGAAGTACACCTTCGAGGAGGCTGCCCCCATACTCTCAGACGATAAAGACACCAGGAACAGTAAGGGACTGATGTCGACGAATATGATGCAGACTGGTCATACCTCTTCGAAGTTCCGTATGCAGGACCTTCCTGCTGAGGTAGCAAAGGTGGTGGATACTATGAAGGTGGGACAGATCTCACAGCCATTCACGATGATCAACCAGCGCGGAAAGACCGTCTGTGTGATTGCGAAACTGAAGAACCGCATCGATGGTCATAAGGCCACGGTGACGGAAGACTTCCAGACATTAAAGGATGTCGTGCTGAACAAGCGTCGTGAAGAGCGTGTTCATCAGTGGGTGGTTGATAAGATCAAGAATGTATATACTCGACTGAACAGCGAATTTGCAAACTGTCAGTTTGAATTCGAGGGTTGGAACAAATAACAGATGTTGCGTAAGTCGTTTTCTTATCTGATGGTGACGGTCCTCCTGATAGGTGTGGCCTCTGCTTTTGCACAGAAGCAGAAGAAACGACCTGTGCGCAAGAAAGCCAGAGTAGAGGATACCCGCGTATATCTTGTACATGCCGACGTACTGCATTTTGACCAGTATGAGAATCCTGACGCCACGATCCTCAATGGTAAGGTGCACTTCACTCATCAGGGAGCGCGACTCTATTGCGACAGCGCTTACTTCTATGAGGCCAGCAATTCGTTTGAGGCTTTCGGACATGTAAGGATGTACCAGGGCGATACGATGTCGCTTACGAGCGACTATGCCTACTATGACGGTAATGAGCAGATTGCCAGGGCCCGTTACAATGTCGTGCTTAAACATAAGAAGACCACCCTCTATACAGACAGTCTCGACTTTGACCGTCTCTACGACAATGCCTATTTCTTTGAAGGCGGTAAGATGGTTGATGGCAATACGGAACTGACTTCAGACTGGGGAGAATACAATACGAAGACGAAGATGTCGGTATTCAACTATGACGTGAAGATGAAGAGTCCGAAGTTCTTCCTTACCACCGATACCCTCTATTACGACACCCGTCTGTCGATGGCCCATATCGTAGGTCCGTCGCATATCACATCAGGAAAGAGCAAGATCTACTCAGAGCAGGGTTTCTATGATACGAAGAATGACCGTGCCAGACTGATGAATCGTTCGGTACTCTCTAATGGCGGTAAGACGATGGTAGGCGACAGTGTCTATTACGATAGTAAGCAGGGATTCAGTCAGGCTTTCCGCCATGTGGTGTATGTAGACTCCCAGAACAAGAACAAGCTCACGGGAAACTACGGAGAGTATTATGAGTATACGGGGTATGCCATGACGACAGACAGTGCGGTGGCTATTGATTTCTCACAGGGAGACTCGCTCTTCATGCATGCCGATACCTTCAAGATTATCACCTTCAATATCGATACAGACTCCATGTATCGGAAGATCCACGCGTATAATAAGGTACGCGCGTATCGTAAAGATGTTCAGGCCGTCTGCGACTCTCTGGTATATAACTCGCTCGACTCCTGTATGACGATGTATCATGATCCCATCGTCTGGAACAATAACCAGCAGCTGGTGGGTGATCGTATCGAAGTGTTTATGAAAGACTCACTGATAGATCATGCCCATATCATCGACAACTGTTTCTCTATCCAACAGTTGCGGAGTGATACTGCCTGCTATAACCAAGTGGTGTCGAAACAGATGTTTGCCTATTTCGTGGATGGAAATATCCATGAGACCCAGGCAAAAGACAATGTGCTGATAGGCTATTACTTCGAAGAGGGGGATACCGTGCCCATTATCTATAACTATCAGGAGACAAGCGAACTCCGCATGTTCCTGAAAGACCGTAAGCTGCAGAAGGTGTGGACGCCGAAGACCTCTGGTACGATGTATCCTCTGAATCAGATACCCCAAGACCGTAAGCGTCTGCCAGGTTTCGTGTGGTATGATTATGTGAGACCATTGGACCGTTATGATATCTTTAACTGGCGTCCAAAGAAAAAAGTCTTAGTTGATGAGTGATCTGATCCGTCTTCTTCCTGATAGTGTCGCCAACCAGATAGCTGCTGGAGAGGTGATACAACGTCCGGCCTCTGTTATCAAGGAGCTGGTGGAAAATTCTGTAGATGCAGGAGCCAAGACCATCCATGTGCTGGTGGTAGATGCGGGTAGGACCTCTATTCAGGTGATTGATGACGGTAAAGGCATGTCGGAGACAGATGCTCGTCTCTCTTTCGAGCGTCATGCCACCTCGAAAATCAAAGAGGCCGCTGATCTCTTTGCCCTCCACACGATGGGCTTTCGCGGCGAGGCGTTGGCCTCTATTGCAGCCGTGTCGCAGGTGGAGTTGCAGACCCGCCGTGAGGAAGATGAGATAGGTACGCAACTGATGATTGCAGGATCGAAGGTGCTCTCTCAGGAGCCTGTATCTTGTCCTGTGGGCAGTAACTTCAAAGTGGAGAATCTGTTCTTCAACGTACCTGCACGAAGGAAATTCCTGAAGACGAACGTCACGGAGCTGAGTAATATCCTGACAGCCTACGAACGGATTGTTCTCGTCTATCCTGATATTCACTTTACCTTGCATCATAATGGTACAGAACTGATGAACTTGCGCCCAGGAACGCTGCGTCAGCGTATTGCCGATGTCTTTGGCAAACAGTATCATCAGGATCTGTTGCCTGTAGAGGTGCAGACTGCCATGTGTACGATCAAGGGCTTCGTCAGTAAGCCCGAAGGTGCCAGAAAGAAGAGTGGGCAAGACTATTTCTTCGTGAATGGGCGCTTTATGAAGCATCCCTATTTCCATAAGGCAGTGATTTCAGCCTATGACAGGCTGATTCCTGAGGGCATGCAGATACCTTATTTCCTCTATTTCGAAGTGGAGCCTTCGGAGATTGATGTGAATATCCACCCCACGAAGACTGAAATCAAGTTTGAGAACGAACAGGCTATCTGGCAGATCCTCTCTGCCTCAGTGCGTGATGCCATTGGGAAATTCTGTGAAGTTCCTACCATCGAGTTCGATACTCAGGGACGTCCTGAGATCCCTGTATTCGATCCTAGTCATGACGATATTGCGGCTCCCCGTGTACAGTATAACCCGGATTATAATCCCTTTAAGAATGCCGGTACCTCAGGAAGTTCCGCATTCTCAAAGAACTCGCGAGTTTCCAATACCACGGATCCGGCATGGGAATCGCTTTACGAAGGACTGACACCCCAGCGCGAAGCCACACAGCAATCGTTCTTCGATGAAGAGCAAGTGTCGCCACAGCCACAGTCGCCTACGGAGATTCTCTCTGAGAAATCGCCTGCCCACTATCAGTATAAAGGCAAATATCTGATGACTGCAGTAAAATCAGGTCTGATGATCATCGATCAGCATCGTGCAGATATCCGTATCCGTTATGAACGATATATCAAGGATCTGAATAATCATACGGCCAATACCCAGAAACTGCTGTTCCCTGAGACTGTCACCTTTTCACCCTCTGATGCAGTGATCTTAGAACAAGTGATGACAGATATGGCTGACATCGGATTCGATCTGAGTGACCTTGGTGGGCACACTTTTGCCATCAATGGCGTTCCTGCGGGTATCGAAGGTCTTGACCCTGTGCAACTGATTCGTCAGATGGTCACCGATGCCCAGAATCCCATCGAGTCGCTGAACTCTCAGGTGGCATTGAGTCTGGCTCGCAGTGCTGCTATCCCTTATGGTCAGATTCTGAATAATGAGGAGATGGAATGCATTATCAACGAACTGTTCTCTTGTTCAAATGTCAATTATACCCCCGATGGGAAAGCCATTCTCTGTATCCTACCACAAGGGGATATAGAACAGTTATTGGGCTGAAAGGTTAAAAAGTGTTATTAATTGAAAGATTTTTGCCAGAATATTTTCTTATGTCGTCAGAAAGCCTTACCTTTGCACCCGCTTAGAAAAACTAAGGGCGCTTAGCTCAGCTGGTTTAGAGCATCTGCCTTACAAGCAGAGGGTCGGGGGTTCGAATCCCTCAGCGCCCACAACAATAAGGATGTGAAGATTCACATCCTATTTTTTTTGCCTTTTCTGTTGTATAATCATTTTTTTTGCTTACCTTTGTACGCTGAAATGTTGATTATCAACAAAACAACTAAATATAAAGACAATGATTTGGAATCAAAGTATCGAGTGCATGGACCGCGAGCAACTTCGTGAGATCCAGAGCCAGCGTCTCGTCAAGATGGCGCATTATGTGTATTATAACACCCCCTTCTATAGGGCGAAGTTCCAGGAGATGGGATTGGAACCTGGCGATATCAAGAGTATTGATGATATCGTGAAGTTACCATTTACCAATAAGCTGGATCTCCGTGATAACTATCCTTTCGGACTGGCAGCAGTGCCCATGAGTCAGATTGTACGTATCCACGCATCCAGTGGTACGACGGGCAAACCAGTGGTGGTGCTTTATACCCGTAAGGACCTGGCCATGTGGTCGGAGGCTATTTCCCGCGCATTCACGGCTTATGGCGCTACCAAAGAGGATATCTTCCAAGTGGCTTATGGCTACGGACTGTTTACTGGAGGTCTTGGTGCTCATGACGGTGCTACGAATATCGGTGCTTCGGTTATCCCCATTTCTTCAGGAAATACACAGAAACAGATGACGCTGATGCACGACTTTGGTACTACGATTCTCTGCTGTACCCCGTCGTATGCCATGTTCTTGGGCGAAGCGATGAAGGAGTGCGAGTGGCCACGTAGTGAGTTCAAGTTGAAGGTCGGTGTCTTCGGTGCAGAGCCTTGGACGGAGAAGATGCGTGTGAAACTGGAAGAGTCGCTTGGCATCAAGGCTTATGATATCTATGGTCTGAGTGAGATTGCAGGTCCTGGTGTAGGTTATGAGTGCGAGTGCCAGAACGGAACACACCTTAATGAGGACTATTTCTATCCGGAGATTCTGGATCCGAATACAGGCGAGCCGTTGCCTGAGGGCTCATTCGGAGAACTGACTTTCACCCATTTGACGAAAGAGGGTATGCCGCTGTTACGCTATCGTACGCATGACCTGACAGCTCTGCATTACGATAAGTGTGCCTGCGGACGTACGTTGGTACGTATGGATCGTATTCTGGGCCGTTGTGATGATATGTTGATTATCCGTGGTGTGAATGTCTTCCCGTCACAGATTGAGGATGTGATCCTGAAGCTGCCTGAGTATGAGCCCCACTTCCTGTTGACTGTAGACCGTGTGAACAACACTGATACCAGCGAATTGAAGGTTGAGGTGAAGGAAGAGTACTTCACAGACGACATGTCGACGATGGTAGGCCTGCAGAGAAAGCTCGAAGCAGAACTTCGCAGTGTCATCGGTCTGGGCTTCAAGGTGAAGCTTGTGGAGCCTAAGGGCATTGAGCGTTCCGAAGGCAAGGCCAAACGTGTGATTGACAAACGTAATATATAATAAGGTGATAAAAACTATAAGCATATGAAAACAAAACAGCTATCCATTTTCCTTGAGAACAAGTCTGGAAGACTGACAGAGGTTACTGATGCCCTTGGAGCAGCAGGTATCAACCTTTCCGCAATGAGTATTGCCGACAACAGTGACTTCGGCATCCTGCGTTGTATCGTTTCTGATCCTGATAAGGCATATCAGGTGTTGAAAGAGGCTCACTTTGCCGTGAAGATTACTGATGTAATCGGTTTCGTGTGCCCCAATACGAGTGGTTCACTGGCAGTGGTGCTGAGACATCTATCTGACAACGGCGTTTTCATCGAGTATATGTACTCTTTTGCTAACGGAGATGTGGCTCATGTCATCATCCGTCCGTCGGATCTCGATGCTTGTGAGAAGATCTTAGCAGAGAAAAAGGTTGAATTGATGTCGGCAAACGAGCTTTATCAGCTTTAATTTGATAGAAACTGCAAAATTTCTTCGTTGAAATTTTGCAGTTTCATTTTTTTGTCTTACCTTTGCAGACGCAAATGAAAGGGCGCTTAGCTCAGCTGGTTTAGAGCATCTGCCTTACAAGCAGAGGGTCGGGGGTTCGAATCCCTCAGCGCCCACAACACAAAAGAGACTCTTCCGCAGCCGTTGAGGTTGCGGATTTGAGTTAGAAGAGTTTTTAGGAAAGAAGATAATTATCGATATTAGGACTATTTATTTTAAGACATGGATTTAAGTATGCTGACAGCCATCTCGCCTATTGATGGCCGTTACAGGAGTAAGACAGAACCGCTAGCAGAGTATTTCTCTGAATATGCATTGATCAGGTATAGAGTACGTGTGGAAATAGAATATTTCATCACATTGTGCGAACTGCCATTGCCTCAACTACAACAGATCAACCATTCACTGTTCGACCAGCTCCGTGACATTTACCGCGCGTTTACTCCCGCTGATGCCCAGCGGGTAAAAGACATCGAGAAGGTTACTAACCACGATGTCAAGGCCGTGGAGTATTTTATCAAGGAGAAACTCGATGAAATGGGAGGCTTCGAAGGTTACAAGGAGTTTATCCATTTCGGTCTGACCTCACAGGACATCAACAATACCAGTGTGCCCCTTTCCATTAAAGAGGCTCTTGAGCAGGTGTATTATCCGCTCCTCGAAGAGTTGATAGAGCAACTGAACGATTATGCTGAGCAGTGGAAGAATATTCCGATGCTGGCAAAGACGCATGGACAGCCTGCTTCTCCCACTCGCTTGGGTAAAGAGATTATGGTGTATGTATATCGTCTGGAGGAACAGTTGCGTTCACTGAAAGAGACGCCAGTGACAGCGAAGTTCGGAGGGGCAACGGGTAACTTTAATGCCCATCATGTGGCTTACCCCCAGTATGACTGGCGTGAGTTTGGAAATAGCTTCGTCAGTGAGAAACTGGGATTGGAGCGCGAACAGTATACGACGCAGATATCCAACTATGACTGGCTGGGTGCCATCTTTGACGCCATGCGCCGCATCAATACGATTATCATCGATCTCGATCGTGACTTCTGGATGTATATCTCTATGGATTACTTCAAACAGAAGATTAAGGCAGGCGAGGTAGGATCGAGTGCCATGCCACATAAGGTGAACCCTATCGACTACGAGAATTCGGAGGGTAACCTCGGTATGGCTAATGCCATTCTGCAGTTCCTGGCAGCAAAACTGCCTGTCAGCCGTCTGCAGCGCGACCTGACAGACTCTACCGTACTCCGTAATGTCGGTGTGCCTATGGGGCATGCTTTGATTGCGTTCCAGAGTACGCTGAAAGGACTTCGCAAGCTTATCCTTAACGAGGAGAAGCTGCAGGAGGATCTTGAGAACACTTGGGCTGTAGTGGCTGAGGCCATCCAGACCATCCTTCGCCGTGAGGCTTATCCTAATCCTTACGAGACACTGAAGGCATTAACACGAACAAATGAGAAGCTGACGGGTGAGAAGATCCGTAACTTCATTGAGACCCTTGAGGTCAGTGAAGAGGTGAAGGAGGAGCTCCGTGCCATTACGCCAGCTACATATACTGGTATTTGACCAACCATACCATCAAATAAATAAGTAATTACAATTAAAAACAGACAAGACAATGGATTTCGAGAACAACGAGAAGAAGCAGGAAGAGACTTCACAAGACGGTTTCCAGAAAGAGTTCCGTCCAG
Organism: uncultured Prevotella sp.; assembly: GCA_900318395.1. GTDB lineage: Bacteria > Bacteroidota > Bacteroidia > Bacteroidales > Bacteroidaceae > Prevotella. Next base: position 57,544 of record ONKL01000015.1, on the reverse strand, counting down.
GACGTTCACCACGTCCACGTATTCACACCGGACAGCGTCCAGCCTATGAGCGTCCGAACTATCGCAGCAACAATGACGAGGGAGGTTTCCGTCCTGAGGGTTTTGGTGCAGGTTTACAGAGCAGCAGCACGCCTCAGCAGCATGGCGGTTATCGTCCACGTAATAATTATAATACAGGTGGAAACTATGGCCAGCGTCCTCAGCAGGGTGGCTATGGTCAGCGTCCTCAGGGTGGCGGTTATGGCCAGCGTCCTCAGGGTGGCGGCTATGGTCAGCGTCCTCAGGGTGGCGGTTATGGTCAGCGTCCTCAGGGTGGCGGCTATGGTCAGCGTCCTCAGGGAGGTGGTTATGGTCAGCGTCCTCAGGGTGGCGGCTATGGTCAGCGTCCTCAGCAGGGTGGCTATGGTCAGCGTCCCCAGCAGGGTGGCTATGGCAAACCTTATGGAGCTGCTCCTTATAAGAAGGCTCCACGTCAGCGTACTGCCGACTATGATCCCAATGCCAAGTACTCCATGAAGAAGCGTATTGAGTATAAGGAGGTAAACATCGATCCCAATGAGCCGCTTCGCCTGAATAAGTTCCTTGCCAATGCTGGTATCTGCAGCCGTCGCGAGGCTGATGAGTTCATCCAGGCAGGTGTTGTGACAGTGAATGGTGAGGTCGTTACCGAACTGGGTACCAAGGTGCTTCGTACAGACGAGGTGAAGTTCCACGATCAGCCTGTTGTCATCGAAAAGAAGGTATATGTGCTGTTGAACAAGCCCAAGGATTATGTGACTACCAGCGATGATCCCCAGCAGCGTAAGACGGTGATGGATCTTGTGAAGAACGCTTGTCCTGAGCGTATCTACCCTGTAGGTCGTTTGGACCGCAACACCACTGGCGTGCTCCTTCTTACTAACGATGGTGATCTGGCTTCTAAGCTCACACATCCGAAGTATCTGAAGAAGAAGATCTATCATGTATACCTCGATAAGAATGTAACTGCTCACGACCTGCAGCAGATTACGGAGGGCATACAGCTCGAAGATGGTGAAATCAAAGCCGACGATGTGCAGTATGCTCATCCTACGGACAAGAAGCAGGTGGGCATTGAGATCCACAGCGGCAAGAACCGTATCGTTCGCCGTATCTTCGAGGCTCTGGGCTATCGTGTGCAGAAACTCGATCGCGTGCAGTTTGCTGGACTCACCAAGAAGAACCTGAAGCGTGGCGACTGGCGCTACCTCACTGAGGAGGAAGTAGATCGTCTGCGCATGGGTGCTTACGAGTAAACATCCTAGGTTGTCCTAGGTATTCCTAGAAATATAAGATAAAAATGAAACGTACAAAGATTATCGATGTGCTGCAAAGCACAGAATACGGTAAAGCCGTTTGCGTAAAAGGCTGGGTGCGCACGCATCGCAGCTCAAAAGCCGTAGACTTTATCGCTCTGAATGATGGTTCGACGATTAAGAACGTACAGGTGGTAGTCGATCCGAGTAAGTTTGATGAGGAGATGCTGAAGCAGATCACCACAGGTGCTTGCATCAGTGCAGAAGGGACCTTGGTAGAGAGCCAGGGGGCTGGCCAGAGCAGTGAGATCCAGGCTACCGCTATTGAGATCTATGGTCTCTGCGATAATACCTATCCTATGCAGAAGAAGGGCCAGAGTTTCGAGGTGATGCGTAAGAATGCCCACATGCGTCTGCGTACCAATACCTTTGGAGCTGTGATGCGTATCCGTCACAACATGGCCATGGCTATACATACCTACTTCCATGAGCACGGATTCTTCTACTTCCACACACCGCTGATAACAGCCAGCGACTGCGAGGGAGCAGGAAACATGTTCCAGGTAACTACCAAGAACCTCTACGACCTGAAGAAGGACGAACAGGGAAAGATTATCTACGATGATGATTTCTTTGGAGAGCAGACATCGCTGACGGTATCAGGACAGCTTGAGGGCGAGCTTGGCGCCACTGCACTGGGTGCTATCTATACCTTTGGTCCTACATTCCGCGCAGAGAACTCAAATACGCCTCGTCACCTGGCAGAGTTCTGGATGGTTGAGCCCGAGGTCGCTTTCCTGGATCAGGAAGAGCTGATGGATCTCGAAGAGGACTTCATTAAGTACTGTGTTCGTTGGGCACTTGACAACTGCAAGGATGACCTCGCTTTCCTGAATCAGATGATCGACAAGACTTTGATCGCTCGTCTGGAAGGCGTTTTGAAGGACACCTTCGTTCGCCTGCCTTACACTGAGGGCATCAATATCCTTCAGGAGGCTATCAAGAATGGCAAGAAGTTTGAGTTCCCCTGCAACTGGGGTGATGACCTCGCTTCTGAGCATGAGCGTTATCTCGTCGAGGAACACTTTAAGAAGCCAGTCATCATGACTGACTATCCGCGTGCTTTCAAGTCGTTCTATATGAAGCAGAATGAGGATACTGCTGATGGCGGTTCTGTAGGTTATAAGGGTGCTGTTGCTCCTGGTCCTACGATGCAGGGCACTGATGTACTCTTCCCACAGATTGGCGAGATTATCGGTGGTAGTGTCCGTGAGGAGAGCTATGATAAGTTGATGGGCGAGATCAATCGCCGTGAGATGGATCAGACCCACCTCTGGTGGTATATCGATACACGCAAATGGGGCTCTTGTCCTCATGCTGGTTTCGGTCTTGGTTTCGAGCGTCTTATCCTGTTCGTAACAGGTATGCAGAACATCCGTGACGTGATTCCATTCCCACGTACCCCCAAATCAGCAGAGTTCTAAAGCGAAGAGATGAAAAAACTATTGGTCATATTCGCCTTCTTAGGTATGAGCCTGACTCCTGCCTCTGCACAGGAAGAAGACCAATTGATTTTCAATCATTTGGGTATAGGCGTTAGTGTCGGGACAACAGCTCTTGGCATTAACGTCTCTACTGTTTTAACCCCTTATTTCGGACTGAGGGCTGGTGTTAACTTGTGGCCGATTCTCAAGTTGCGCTCCAATCTTCATTTAGGTTCCAGAATCCAGAATTGGGAACCCGGAGATATTGCAAAGTACGCCCAAGAACTGAATGAGGTGCTTTCAGAGGACGAGCAGGTACCCATGGAGATGCCCGAGGCCATGTCAATGCATATTAAGCCGAAACTGACAGCTGGACATCTCTTGATAGACTATTATCCCTTCCCTCACAGCAGCAATTTCCATCTGACAACAGGCTTCCATCTGGGTACTGGAACAGTCGTTGACATCCATAATCGTCATGAAGGCAGTCTCATGCCTGTTACTGCATGGAATAATGCCATGGAGAATCCTGATGCTCAGGAGGTTGTTGAAAGGAATAACTTGCAGCCCATAGGACTCGTCTTAGGCGATTATTTCATTGCGCCTGATGAGAATGGAAATATTGATGCCCGTATCAGAGTGTCAGGCTTCCGTCCTTATCTGGGATTGGGCTTCGGACGTGCTGTGCCTCGTAAACGCATAGGTTGCCAGTTTGACTTGGGCGTACAGTTCTGGGGAAGTCCGAAAGTCATGGTCAACGGTGAAGAGCTGAAACCAGATAAGGTCGGCGAAGAGCTCGACGATGTCCTCAGTATAGTCAGCAGGATCAAGGTGTTCCCTGTCTTGAGTTTCCGCTTAGTGGGACGAATCTTTTAAACGAGGTTTATTCCTTCGTCAGAAATAGTAATCAGCCGTCGGCGATAGAGATCACCGATGGCTTTTTTGTAGGCTTTCTTCGAGACTTGGAAACGGTCGTAGATGAGTTCTGCAGGCGATTTGTCGCCAAGATTACAATGCCCGTCGTTCTCATAAAGATAGCGCAGCAGCACTTCTGCGAAGTCGAGGGTGTGCTGGCGTCCTGTCTGCTGGAGTGTCAGGTCAATCTTTCCATCCTGACGTACATGATCTATATAGGCCGTCAGACGGTCTCCACTATGTAGCGGCTGGAAAATCTGATTATCGTAGATCTGTCCCTGGAACTTGTTGTTGATGATGACCTTGAAACCCAAATCGGTCTTTTGCCATACAAGCACATCTACAGCAGTACCATGGGTGAGTGATGGCAGGTCTTCAGCAGTTGGGATAAGGAGCTGTTTCTCCACCTTTGCTGTTGCCATCAATCGGTAACTGTCCTCGTCCACCTTTATATATATAATATGGTGCTGGCCTTGTGTCATTCGCTGTTTCTGTTCGCGGAACGGACAGAAGAGGTCTTTCATCAGTCCCCATTTCAGGAAGGCGCCATATTGGTTTACCCATGCCACCTCCAAACACGCAAATTCACCCACCTTGGCGTATGGATGTTCGGTGGTTGCCACAGGGCGCTCTTCCTGATCCAGATAGATGAACACTTCGATGTCATCCCCGATGTGCATGTCTTTAGTCACATAGCGCTGGGGAAGCAGGATCTCACCTTCCTCACCGCCGTCGAGATAAAGTCCGAAATCTACAGACTTAACGATTCTGAGGGTGTTGTAATCTCCGAGTTTGAGCATATAATTCCGTCTTTTAAATGGATGGTACGATCTGTGATGGCTGCTAGGTTTTCATCATGCGTCACAATGACGAAGGTCTGTCCGAACTTGTCACGCAGATCGAAAAACAGTTGGTGAAGCTCTTCCTTGTTTTTCGTGTCGAGAGAACCAGAAGGCTCGTCAGCGAGGATGACGGCAGGGTTGTTCACCAGTGCACGTGCCACAGCTACGCGTTGTTTCTCGCCTCCCGATAGTTCATTGGGTTTATGAGTAGCTCGGTCTGCGAGTCCCATGAAGTCCAATAGCTCCTTGGCTCGTGATTTGGCTTGTTTTTGCGATACACCAGCGATATACGCGGGGATCATGATGTTCTCTATGGCTGTAAACTCAGGCAGCAGCTGATGGAACTGGAACACGAACCCCAAGTGCTGATTGCGGAAGTCTGCCAGTTTCTTGGTGGAGAGCTTGCTCGTGTTAATGCCGTCTACAATGACTTGTCCGCTGTCTGGGCGATCCAGCGTGCCGATAATCTGCAGCAGTGTGGTCTTGCCAGCGCCACTGGGCCCCACGATACTCACCACCTCGCCTTTATCGATATGGAGGTCGATGCCTTTCAGTACTTGCAGTGAGCCGAAGCTCTTGATGATATTCTTAACGTCAATCATAACTTCATTTTTTTCAAATTCTCATTTTTCCTTTCGTGAATCCAACGAAGGATCGTGTCATAGATACTCTTCTCCTCATGGTGCTGGGCCTCAGTGAAGCTCATGCGCTCATCCTTCGTGTTACCAAACTGATCAGGGAAGATAATCATCAGGTTCTTGCCTGAGAAGTGCTTCTGCAGTTCGTCTGGCAGTCGCTCCAAGGCATTCTTATAAGAGATGGTACCCTTACGGGCTGTGACAACGACAAACAGATGATCCTCAGCGATGCCTGCAGCCAGTTTCGGCAACTCATTCCAATGCTCCATAGGCGTATATTCAGCTCTGACGTTGGAATGACGATTGTTTACATACTGGGCTATCAGTACCAGCGACTCACTGCGACCATGGAATTGTATACGACAATCCAACTCTCCAGCGAGACGACTCAAGCGCTCCAGCCAGCGGTGGAAACCTGGTTCAAACTCTGCCCTTGAGGGTACTGCCACCTGAATACGGCGCAGTGTCGACATCGGCTGTACAAAACGCGTCAACATAATCTGGCGGTTCAGGCCATTGTAAAGACTCTGGATAAACTCTCCCCAGAATCTGGGGTTGATGTCAGTATGGACGTGCATACCCATCACGATCTCAGAGCAGGCAAATTCGCGGAAAGCATGTTTGATGCCATTAGCGATATTCGTGGCGAGACGCACCTGTGTCTGTACTTTTACCTCTGAAGCACTTGCCGTCTGTTGGAGTTTCTCCAGAAGCCTGATGCCCTGTTCTCTGGCGGCATTGCTGTTCTCGTCGTCATACACCACATTCAGCGCTACGAGATCTCTGCCCAGGCGCTGGTTACGCATCAGCATGGCGAGATAGAGCAGGTGTGGGGCGATCTCAGGATACTTCACGCAGAGCAGGATCTTCTCGTCGTCATCCTTGGGTGTCTCTGCCGTCAGGTGACTCTTCTCCTGGATGATGATCTGTTGCGAGGCATGTTCCGTCATCAGCGTACTGATCACACAAGTGAAGAGGATCATCATAATCACACCGTTGAGCATATCGTCGCTCACGAGGTATTCGCCTGGTGCCACCTCGAGTCTCATTCCCACCATCACCATCGCGATAGCACCTGCAGCATGGGCTGAGGTCAAGCCAAACATCATGTGCCCATCAGCCTTCGGCAGTCTGAACAACAGGCTGGAGATATAAGCTGCCAAGGCTTTTCCGAAGGTTCCGATGAAGACGATGAGAATCACGATCCACAGTATATGGGCACTTGAGAACAGAATCCTGACATTGATCAGCATACCCACACCAATCAGGAAATAGGGGATGAACAGTGCATTGCCGATAAACTCGATGCGATTCATCAGGGGCGATACGTGGGGGATGTACCTGTTCAGTATCAAACCGGAGAAGAAAGCGCCGAAGACACCCTCGATACCGATAACTGACGACAGGGCTGCACTCAAGAACATGATACCCAGCACGAAGATATACTGCATCACGGCATCGCTGTAACGACGCAGGAAGTAGCGCGTCATCTTAGGAATCAGAATGACACTGCCCACACAGAAAGCTGCGAACTTGATGACGAACAGAATCCAGAACAGCCAGTTGCTGTTTTTGCTGAACGAGCCCGATATAGCTGCGAGCATCACCAGGGCGAGGAACAGAGATATCATCGAAGAACCCACGCTGAGAGTCACGCTCTGATGGCGCTGCAGACCGTAGCGCCCAATGATGGGGTAGGCTATCAGGGTGTTTGAGGCCATGATGCATCCCAGTAAGAATGAGGCTGCTGGCGAATAGTGGAGAGTGGTGATGGCCATGATGTAGGTCAGGAACAGGGGCACCAGACAGGTAAGCAGTCCGAAGATGACAAATCTTCTGGAGTTTTTCTTCACGCCCTCCATGTCCATCTCCAGTCCTGCCAGGAACATGATATAGTAAAGACCTACACGTCCGAATAGTTCAAACGAGTTGTCGCGCTCCAGGATATGAAAGCCATATTGCCCGATTATGATACCTGCCAGCACCATCCCGATGATATGCGGAATACGCAGCTTACTCATCACGATAGGGGCAAACAGGATAATCATCAGCACCACAAAAAAGACAAATGTGGGGTCTGTAATCGGAAAATATGATGTTAATAATGTCATTTCGGCTACAAAGGTAGGCATTTTTTTCGTATAAATTTGGTTTTTTGCTCACTAAATCGTACCTTTGCAGCCAAATTGTAACCATTTAAACGATTAGGCAAGATGAAAGTAGCAATTGTTGGAGCGAGTGGCGCCGTAGGACAGGAGTTCCTGCGCATTCTCGCCGAGAGAGATTTCCCCATGGACGAACTGGTATTGTTTGGCTCAGAGCGTAGCGCTGGCCGTAAATACACTTTCAAGGGAAAGGAGATAGAAGTGAAGTTGCTTCAGCATAACGATGACTTCAAGGATGTAGATATCGCCTTCACCAGTGCTGGTGCAGGTACCTCTAAGGAGTTTGCCGAGACCATCACGAAGTATGGTGCCGTGATGATCGATAACTCTAGTGCTTTCCGTATGGACGACGATGTGCCCCTCGTAGTGCCTGAGTGCAATGCTGAGGATGCCCTGAACCGTCCTCGTGGTATTATTGCCAACCCTAACTGTACCACGATTATGATGGTCGTAGTTCTCCAGCCGCTGGAGAATATCTCTCATATCAAGCGTATCCATGTGGCCTCTTATCAGAGCGCTTCTGGCGCAGGTGCAGCCGCAATGGCCGAGCTCCAGCAGCAGTATAAGGAGATGGTTGAAGAGGGAGAGGTCAAGACCATCAAGAAGTTTGCCCACCAGTTGGCTTACAATGTGATTCCCCAGATCGACGTGTTCCAGCCTAATGGCTACACGAAGGAGGAGATGAAGATGTTCAATGAGACTCGTAAGATCATGCATACCGATGCCAAGTGTTCGGCTATGTGTGTACGTGTCAGCTCATTGCGCTCTCACTCTGAGTCTGTGTGGATTGAGACGGAGAAACCTATCAGCGTAGAGGAGGCTCAGAAGGCGATTGCCGCAGCTCCTGGTTGTACACTGAAGGACGATCCTGCTACTCTGACTTATCCCATGCCCCTCGAGACGGCTGGTAAGGATGATGTCTATGTAGGTCGTATCCGTAAGGATCTGAGCGATGAGAATGGTCTGACATTCTGGCTCTCTGGCGACCAGATCCGTAAGGGTGCAGCCCTGAATGCTGTGCAGATTGCAGAGTACTTGGTAAAAGTAGGAAATGTTAAGTAGTAATATGGTTAAGTTACTGGGGAAGGCTGGCCTTGCTGGCCTTCTTCTTCTTTTACTGTCATCCTGTGGCGTCGGCGACGACGATGGCCAGCGCCTTGGAGAATACATTGTCGGAACCTGGCAAAGAGGCTGGGGACCTGGCGATGTCGTCATCGAGGGTGCTCCAGAACCTGAGAATCCTGATGATCCAGGCTGGACACCTGAAAGATTCTCTTACGATAAGTTTATCTTCTATGACGATGGCACCTATAACGGCATGATCCGTACAGGTTCGTTCGTTGTTCTTGGAAAACTTGGCGAGACCATCTTCACAGGCGAGTATAAGTGCGACAATAGCAACCTGAAGATGGATTTCACCAATGAGGACGGACAGCGTGGCGCTATTCTTGCTTTGGTCCGTTCGTTCTCAGAGACTACACTCGTTATCAGTTACGAAGCAGAAGAGTTAGCCAGTGGTCTCCGTGTTCAGATGACATTAAGAAAAGAGGAGTGATTCTGTTCATCACTCCTCTTCTACATATTCTGTACGGAATTCGATACCTCGTCCAACACCACTGAAAGCACTGAAATACCCCAGACATCCTCCAGTAAAGTTTTCTATTGGATTGGTTCCTGTATTGTCCATCAGCAGGAGTGAGTAGAGATATTCATACGACCGTTCATCGATGGTTCTTACCTCGGCCTCCAGTTCATCTCCTTCTCTCAGTCTGTCTTGATCGGTACTTCCCTCCTTGTTGAAGGCGAAGAGCTGCTGCAGTTCTCCTCCAGGGTTTGTGTCATCCTTCAGCACAGCAGAGCGGTAGGGGATACCATTGCGGTAGATGTGGATATAATAGTAGTTGATCTCATTGGGGAAATCCTGAATCCTGATATCTCCAAAGATGTAACGCTCTGAGAGCATGTTCTTCCAGATCAGACGGAACGTGTTGATGCTGGCCATCCTGTACATCTTCGAGGTAGATGAGAAGTGATGGCCGTCTACGGTGACGTCCAGACGATAGGTCTTGCCCACTTCTCCATGTTCGTCAGACATGTAGTAGTCTCTTTCTGAATATGGTACATTGAATGTATTTCCCTCATCGTCTGTGATGGTAACGATGGCATTGTCGATGCCACAGACAGATGTGGTGTCCGACATGTTCTTGGTCTGACTGACACGGACGATCGTCTCATAGGGCGTAATCCAGCCTTCCACATAGTAGAGGGGCACGACACTGTGGAAATCGATATCGATATTCTTCTCGCAGCTGCAGAGAGTCATACCGATGAGCAGCAGGGTGTATAGCTTTGCTTTCATGCCTTTTCAGAATTTGATGTTAAATGCTACTGACGGTACGATGCCGAAGAGCGAATACTGCACAGCGGAAGTACCTGATTTCGAGCGGTCCTCGAAGTTGATGAGGTAGGGGTTGTAGTGGTTATACAGGTTGTAGATGCTGAATGCCCACTCAATCGTCGTGCGCTTGTTCTGCTTCTTCCATACGGCTCCGATATCCAGGTGGTGATAGTCTGGTGCACGATAGCCGTTACGCTCTGTGTAGTAGAATATCCAGTTGCCTTCTATCTGATATTTGCCGCTGGGGGCTGTGAAGGCTTGTCCTGTATTAAACACCCAGGCGGCACTCAGGGTCCAGCGCTTAGTCAGTTTATACATGGCGACGATGTTGATATCATGGCGACGGTCGTTGTTGGCGTTATACCAATTGCCACCATTCACCCCGTCGATTCTCGTCTTCGACCATGAGAGGGTGTAGTTCATCCATCCTGTCAGCTTGCCGCCGTTCTTCCTTGCAGACAACTCCACGCCGTAGCCTTTTCCCTCACCAGGCAGGATCAGGCGTTCAATCTCGATCTCACTGCTGAAAGTCTTGCCGTCGCGATAGTCGAGGGCATTGTTGATATGGCGGTAGTAGCCTTCAATCGAGAAGTCGTACATCTGTGTGGGAGTCATCAGGAAGAATCCGCCGCTCACCTGGTCTGCCACCTCGGGCTCAATGATGTTACTGCTCATGGTGTAACGGTCGAAGGGAGTTGAGGTGCTCTGATTGCGCAGGGCATGCACATTCTGAGAGGTACGCGTGTATCCTATTTTAATAGAGGTGAGGTCTGAGGTCTGCCAGTTCAGACTCAGGCGAGGCTCCAGGTTCAGATACGTCTTCACGATTCTGTTCTTGGGATAGTTGTGATACCACTCGATATCACCATTGGGGTCGATGTCGTAGTAGAGCGAGCCTCCGAGGGGCATGAAGGCCGTCAGTCTCAGACCAGCGGAGACGTGTATGTTCTTGTTCAGAGGGAATACGAGATTTGCCCAGATGGCATTGTCCCAGGCCTTGCGCTGTTCCTTTTCCTCTAGCGTCACCTTTTTCCACTCTGCCGATTTCACGTTCATCAGGGCTGTCTGCAGTCCTGCGTCAATCTTATAGTTGCCCAATCCCAAGTGCAGGTCCTGTTTAAAACCTGTCTGACGGATATGCCCTGCAAACCACAGGTTCATACCCAGCAAGTCAGTACCGTTGTCTGTGCCGTAGCCGCTATAGTAGATGTTCGACTGTGAGTAGCTGTTGTCGTTGAAGTAGTGCAGCCACTTCAGACTGGCTGAGAGGTTGTTCCACTTCAGGTCTACCATCTTTTCAAGTCCTGTTTCGTCCTTGCCTGAGAAGAAGGTCAGGAAGAGTTGGTTCTTGCTGTTGATGGTCCAGTCTACTTTCGCGTTCACATCGTAGAAATAGAGGGTGTTGCCACTGAAGTCCTTCGACATTTTCAGGATCCAGTCCATATACGAGCGGCGCGCTGTGATGAGGAAGGCAGCCTTGTCTTTCACGATAGGACCTTCGAAAGTGGCCTTTGCCGCAAGGATTCCGATAGAGGCCCCTCCGTGATACTCGCTCTTATTGCCAGTCTTGCCAATGATGTCGAGCACTGCCGATGAGGCACTGCCGTATTGTGCAGGCAATAATCCTTTATATAAGGTGGCTGCTGCGAGGGCATCATCATTGAAGGCAGAGAAGAGTCCGCCCAGATGGCCAGCGTTATAGACGGGTGTGCCGTCGAGTAGTATCTGGTTCTGTGCAGAGGTACCACCTCTTACCTGGAATCCGCTCGAAGCGTCGCTCTCCGCCTTTACACCTGCGAGGAGCTGCAGTGATCGCATGATGTCACGCTCGCCAAAGAGTTGTGGCGAGGCTGTCAGCTCCTTCAGTTTCAGTTGTTCTGCACCAGTCTGCACCCCTTGGATGCGTTGACGGGCTGAATTCGAGACGACGACAACCTCGTCCAGACGCTCTGTCTGGATGGTGTCTACCTCGTTCGTTGGCACTATGGTCAGTGCTGTAAGTAATATGTTGAATATCGACATTTGGCCGCAAAGTTACAAAAATATTAAGAAATGCTTGGAGTTAATGGATATTTTTTAGTAATTTTGCAACAAATTATTAATTTGTGTCAGTATGAAAAAGTTATTTATTGCCGTTATGGCGTTTTTGGCGCTGAGTGCCTGCAACAGTGAAAAGCCGGATTTCCTCTATCGTGGATTATCTACATCGCTGCCTTTGAACGTCTTTATCGACTCGATGGCGCAGCGTGGTTTTGCCGTCGATTCCGCTGCCGCTCCTGATTCGACGGGTAGGGTAGTGGTGCTGAAGAATCCTGCGGAGAAGTATCATGTGCTGCTGGGACAGGCTGATGGCGTGATTCAGGCTGTGCAGGAGAACTGGGTGTTGTCCACCAATGACAGCACGCGCCAGATGTGGCAGAAGTTGCGCGATGACTTTGAGAAGGAAACAGGTGCCTGGCCCAATTGCCCCATGCTGAAGGATGATCACAAAGTCGCCAAGTTCGAACTCGAAAGCGGTTTCGTTACCATCACCCTCAAGAACACCTACACCCCCACGCTCAATGTCCTCTACGAACTCAAGAAATAATCTTCTATCAGGAATAGAGAAATGGAAAAGAGAAAGAGGGTGTGTCAATTTTGACGCACCCTCTTAATCCGTTAAGATATATCACTTATTATTTAAAGATCATGGCAAACTCTTTCTCTGCACGGATACTTCCGTCAGCATTCAGAATTGTTATCTTAACAATATGTTCTTTACCATCAAAAAGACTTGTTACGTTGGTAACACTGATTACGTATGAATTCATCAGAGCACCAGTGATAGGTAGGTCGTCAAGAGTTACGCCAGAAAAATCAGACGGGGCAAACTTGGTAGTACCTCCTGTATATTCAGAAAGCAGCCAAGGTTTTTCTTCATATAATGGAGTCCAACGATCATCTGACCAGTTCTTATAATATTCATCACTAAATACAGTATGAATTGTACCCTTTGTGGTAGGCCAATTTGCAGGTTCCTTCACATAATCTGTGCTCCATTTAGCCTCGCCTTGTGGGTAAATCGGCTCATCCGTGAAGTTTACATATACACGATTAGCTCCTGAACGGAATTTGAAGTTCTCGTCTGCGAGACGAAGAGCAGCTACTCCGTTCTCATCCATGGAAGACGTTGGAGAATAGGCAGGTTTTAAAGTTGACCAATCTGTCCCGTCCTCAGCAAAATGTTCAGTCCTACGAGTTCCTTTAGAATTATTATAATTGAGGAAATCTACAAACTTGTCTATAGTTGTCATGTTTATACCGCCTGTAATTGGTCCCCAATAGCCAACGCATCCAAATCTCATGTCAAGTGTTTTGGAGAGCTTTTTAGACCAGTCAATGATACCGTCTGCAACTGCATTTGCTTCTTCACTCATGCTTCCAGAATTATCCACAAGGAAAACCAGATCAACTGCAGAAGTCACTGTACTTTGATCGATTGTGTTAATAACCGCAATACCTTTTGCATTTCCATCAATCGACATCCAAACATTCTGAATATTAGAACCTGTTCCGTAGAGTTTAAGCCAACCTCCAGCCTGTGTAGGATCCAAAATACCAGTCAAGTTGAAATTAACAACGGTTTGACCACTTTTAGTTACCACCTCACTACCAGGATTTGGAATAGTAGTGTTTGGACTTCCTGGCAGTGTTGGGTTCGGCTTCGCACTGGCATCACTGGGGATTCCTGGTACGGTCGTGGGAGTAGTGGTACCACTTGAGGCATTGTCTTCATGACCTAGGACAGCATCAACCAAACCTTGGCACGAACTCATTGACACAACACTCATCAGTGCAAATGCACCAGACATTAATTTTCTTGTAATTGTTGTTGTTTTCATCTTAATTATAAATTTGGTTATTATTAAATTGAATTATTTGGCTGCAAATATAAACAAAAAAAATTATATAAACAAATTTTTGATAAAAAAAGTTATTGAATAATTGTTTTTTTTAGTTTACCATTAATATAATAATGTGCTTTGTCATTTTGTTAAAAAACCTTCAAATACGCCTACACTTCCACGTTCAATGTTCGCCATGAGCTCATGGTGTGACGTAATGTATTATGAACATTCTTGAAGATTTTTCTGGACAGAACAAATTTTGTGCGAGGAAACTATTCGTCTCAATTATGGAAACGTTTGCTCATTTCCTATTTACTAAAATAAGGATTGCGCCCCTGGTATGAACCAGAGGCGCAATGATTATAAAGTGTTATTGATTACTTCTTAATAAGTGTGTAACCCCAGTTGGTTTTTCTGTAGGTGTAGGTGTCATCACCAGATTTAACTGTCAGGTACGTTGGATCATTGGCAGTATTTGCAACCAAATTGTTAATGTTGTTGTCAATGATTGCAGCACCTCCGTATGCGCACTTGTTGTCAAAGACGAGTGTGCAGTTCTCTGGTAATACTGTTGTGCCATTACCATTTACAAGTGTAACAACCTTATGATCTCCAATCTTGCTCAGATCACCAGCAAGCTGACTTGTTGCAGAGTTGTACCAAACGTCATTTGTAGAAACCTCGATGCCAGTATCAGCCTTGTTAGCAGCTGTGATAGGAGCGGCAGGTGTAACCTCTACCCAAACCTTGTTGTCGATATCCCACTGATAGGTAGTCTTTGAAGGACTTGTGCTCACATAGATACCACCCCAGATATTGACTGTTGTACCAGCAGCAAACTTAGCATTTGAGAAAGTGAAAGTCTGATTGTCTGCTGTATAGTCGAACCATACAGTAGCACCTGTTACCTCAGCATTTGAGAATGACTTAACTCCATTTGCAATGTTTACATTCTCAGCAAATACTACACCATCGAAACTGTCATTTTCAACATAGATAGAGCCTCCATTGTTGGTCACAGTAACATTTTTCACTGAACCAATCTTCTTAAGTTGGTTCCAATTGAGGTTAAATTTACATTCAGAAGCCTTTGTTGCACCTGAAACACTAGCAATAGTAGCACCAATATAACCAAATGTTACATCACAACCCTTGTTGATAACAATGTTACCAAGTGGAGTGTCATTATCGTTAGATACTGTAATGCCAGCAGCATCTATAATGAGGTTGTTGGTGTAAACTGCCTGATTACCAATCTGGAAACCCTTTTTATTGATGCAAACAGGATTGGCATCAACAATAAGAGCGTTAATAGAACCACCGTTTGTCAAGATTGCTCCAGTTGACTGAAGATCAATGGCGTTTACTGTTACACCGCTGTTGATTGACAGAGCGTTGTTCTTTTCTGTATTTGCTGCAGCAGCAAGTACACCAAGAGTTGCACCATCAGAAGTAAGGTTTGTTGCTACGTTAGTAGCATCAATTCCCATGTTAAATGCCTGAGCGGGAAGCTTGATGTTAACCTTTGCGCCTTTCAGGTTTGTTGAAGCGTCAAGATTCAGAGGCTGCTTGTCTGCATCCTGGAAGTTACCGTTGAAAGTAAGGTTCAGAACACTGTTAGCAGGAGTGTTGAAGAATGCAGGAAGGGTGAGCACACCACCGTCAAGTTTATAAGAACCAGAGTTGATGACAATGTTCAGCTCAGTCTTCTTCATCAGCTCAGCCTTCTTAGTTGCATCGTAAGATGCCCACAGTGAAGCGAGATCTGCTGTCTTGGTGATAGTAAATACCAAGTCACCACCCTTGGTGGATGTGCCAGGCTGTGCAGGCTTCGTTGTGTTGTACGGATCATTAGGATCGACCTCAGTACCTTGCTTACATGAAGTCATACCCATGGCTACGAGCAGAGCTAAGCCTGCAAGAGCTTTCCATGAAAATAGCTTTTTGTTCATAATGCTTTTAATTAAAAAAATTAAATCATCTCCGGAATAGAAAACTTTTCGATTTTTTTGACATGATGTATTGACTTATTTTTGTATCTTTGCGAAACATTAAAATTTCTTACATTATGACTACTAAAGCAAGCATTATTTATGCCAGAGTTTCAACGGCAATCCAGGATACGGATCGACAGGTTATCGATCTGCAGGCGTATGCTAATGGCAACGACTATTCCGTTGAACGTATCTTCACCGAGAAGATCTCTGGAGCCAAGAAAAACAGTGAGCGCCCTGCCTTGATGGATGCTCTCGAATATGCCACGAAGCACAAATGTACCATCCTCTGTAGCGAACTGTCGCGCCTGGGGCGTAACATTGACGAGATTCTGAAGTCGATCATATTCTGCAAAGAGCACAAGACGAATGTCTACTTCCAGAAGGAACAGCTGAGTATCTTCAACAATGATGGTGAGGAGCACCCGTTCCTGATGATTATGATTGCAACGTTGGGGACTTGTGCCAAGCTGGAGCGTGAGGCTATCCGATTTCGAATGAAGTCGGGCTACGACAAGTTCAGGGCTGAAGGTGGAAAAGTGGGGCGGAAGACGGGCTATCGGATGACGCTCGAGGATTACGAGAAGAAATACCCCAAACTGATGGAGGATCTGCGCAAGAAGCTGAAGGGGAGTAAGGCCAAACGTTATCAGGTAGGTTCGCTAGCACGCCGTTATCGCATCAATCCTGCGACTGTTCGTGCTGCAACGAATATATTAAGCGGATGCACAGAAGCGTGATTCTGGCCTCATATACAAAAAAGAGCCTCCGTTGTGGAAGCTCTCTTGTTGGGGTACTCGGACTCGAACCAAGAATGACAGGACCAGAATCTGTAGTGTTACCATTACACCATACCCCAATTTCAGGTTCGGCAATTTTTGAATTGCGGGTGCAAAGGTACTACTTTTTCTTGAATCTCCAAAACTTTTGGGCGAAAATTTATAAAAATGTGCAATTTTTCCTCTTTTTTTTTGTAATTCGACCTTTTATCAGTACCTTTGCAGACCAATATACCTTATTATATATATAATGGAGCAAAACAAGACACTAGTCGAAATCATTACGGAGGGGATCCAAGAGAAGAAGGGGCGCAACATCGTGGTTGCCGACCTCACACAGATAGACGGCACCATCTGCCAATACTTCATCATCTGTGAGGGCAACTCGCCTTCGCAGGTAGAGGCCATCGCTGAATCTGTGGGCGACTTTGCCCGTGAGAAGCTGCACGAGAAGCCTGCTCATGTGGTGGGTCTCGAGAATGCGCAGTGGGTGGCGATGGACTATAGCGATGTGCTGGTGCATATCTTCCTGCCTGATGTCAGAGAGTATTATGACCTGGAGCACCTCTGGGATGATGCCAAACTGACGAGGATACCAGACTTAGATTAATTGTGGAATGTGGAATGAGGAATGTGGAATGTAAATCGTAAATACGTAAATCGTAAATAGCTAGATGGATAATAATCAGATAAACAACAAAGGTGGCAATGGGCCTAAGATGAATATGCCCAAGTTCAACATGAACTGGATCTACATCCTGGCCATCCTCGCACTGGGACTGCTCTACTTTTCGAGCGGAGGTCCTTCGAACAGCAGCATCGCCAAGACGGCATCCTACTCTGACTTCAAGGAGATGGTGAATCACGGCTATGCCCAGAAAATCGTCGTCAACAAGAATCAGGGCAACATTAAGATGTATGTGAAGCCTGAGCACATCCGCGACGTGTTCCATCAGAGCGCGCAGCAGACGGGCAAGGATCCATACGTCGAGGTGGAGTTCGGCTCTGTCGATCAGCTCGAGGAGTTTGTCAATAAAGCCAAGGAGGATAAAATCTTCACTGGCGACTTCGTGTACGAGAACCACAAGGACAACGACTTCTTCAACATGATCTTCTACAACCTCTTCCCCATCTTCATCATCGTGCTGCTGTGGATCTTCTTCATGCGCCGTATGGGTGGTGGCGGCATGGGTGCCGGAGGTGGTGTCTTCAGCGTCGGCAAGTCGAAGGCGAAGATGTATGAGAAGGGTGGCGACCTGGGTATCACGTTCAAGGATGTGGCAGGCCAGGCTGGTGCCAAGCAGGAAATTCAGGAGATTGTCGACTTCCTGAAGAATCCTCAGAAGTACACGGAGCTGGGAGGTAAGATTCCCAAGGGCGCTCTGCTCGTTGGTCCTCCAGGAACTGGTAAGACGCTGTTGGCTAAGGCTGTGGCTGGTGAGGCTGGCGTACCTTTCTTCTCGATGTCAGGTTCCGACTTCGTCGAGATGTTCGTGGGTGTGGGCGCCTCTCGTGTTCGCGACCTCTTCCAGCAGGCGAAGACCAAGAGTCCTTGTATCATCTTCATCGACGAGATCGACGCTGTGGGCCGTGCCCGCTCGAAGAACCCTGCGATGGGAGGCAATGACGAGCGCGAGAACACGCTGAATGCCCTGCTCACTGAGATGGACGGCTTTGGCACGAACTCAGGTGTGATTATCCTCGCAGCCACGAACCGTGCTGATATGCTCGACTCTGCCCTGCTGCGTGCAGGACGTTTCGATCGCCAGATCCACGTCGATCTGCCTGACCTTAACGAGCGCAAGGAGGTGTTCAAGGTGCATCTGAAGCCTGTGAAAACAGACGACAGCGTAGACATCGACTTCCTCGCCCGTCAGACACCAGGATTCTCTGGTGCAGATATCGCCAATGTATGTAACGAGGCAGCCCTGATCGCTGCGCGCCATAACTCGCAGACAGTGAAGAAGCAGGACTTCCTCGATGCCGTAGACCGTATCATCGGAGGTCTGGAGAAGAAGACCAAGGTGATGACACAGGCCGAGAAGCGCTCCATCGCTATCCACGAGGCTGGTCACGCCACGATCTCGTGGTTCACGGAGTTTGCCAATCCGCTGGTGAAGGTAAGCATCGTGCCTCGTGGTCAGGCGCTTGGTGCAGCCTGGTATCTGCCAGAGGAGCGCGTACTTCAGACCAAGGAGGCTATGCTCGACGAAATGTGCTCGCTCTTGGGAGGTCGCGCTGCTGAGGAACTCTTCGTGGGACATATCTCTACTGGCGCGATGAACGACTTGGAGCGTGTCACCAAGCAGGCATACGGCATGATTGCCTTTGCTGGCATGAGCGAGAAGCTGCCCAACGTGTGCTACTATAACAATGCGGAGTATCAGTTCCAGAAGCCTTACTCGGAGACTACAGCTAAGATTATGGACGACGAGGTGCTGCGCATGATCAATGAGCAGTATGAGCGCGCCAAGCAGATTCTGACAGAGCATCAGGAGGGTCATGCTCAGTTGGCACAGTTGCTCGTGGATCGTGAGGTTATCTTCGCTGAGGATGTCGAGAAGATCTTTGGCAAGCGTCCTTGGACCTCTCGCGCCGAGGAACTGCTCGAGGCCCAGATGAGGGCCGATGCTGAGCGTATGGCTGAAGAGCGCGCCAAGGAACTCGAGGCTGAGGCCGCAGCAAAGGCTGCAGGCGAAGGTCTGCCAGCTTCTACGGACACAGACAAACCAGAAGAAAAGGAGGCAAAAGATGAATAATTTCATTGTAAGAACTATCACAGCCATCATCTTCGTGGCTGTTATCGTGGCCAGTTTCCTGAGGGCAGAGACGATGATCCTGCTCTTCGCCCTCGTCTCGGGAATGACCATCTGGGAGTTTACGCGACTTGTCAACGACAGGCCTCGGGTCACTGTCAATCGCATGATCACCACCATCACAGGCGTCTACCTGTTCTTCGCGATGGCTGGATTCTGCAGCGAACTGGCGCCCTCAGGCGTTTTCATCCCTTATCTCATCTCCATCATCTATCTGATGGTGGCCGAACTCTATCTGAAGCACGAGGATCCCATTCACGACTGGGCCTACACGATGATGTCACAGCTCTACATCGCACTGCCCTTCTCGCTGCTCAATGCGCTCGCCTTCCATCTGACACCAGAGAACGAAGTGGTCTACGATCCCGTGCTCCCACTCTGCATGTTCGTATTCCTCTGGATCAACGATGCAGGTGCCTATATCTGCGGTTCGTTGTTGGGCAAGCACAAGCTCTTCCCCCGTATCTCTCCAGGCAAGAGCTGGGAGGGCAGCATCGGCGGAGGCATTCTCGTGATGCTCGTCGCAGCGTCAATCCCCTACCTGTTAGAACAAATCTCACTCCTCACTCCTGACTTCTCATTCCTCGCTCCCCACTTCTCATCTCTCCAGTGGGCAGGTCTTGGATTGGTGATTGTGGTGTTTGGAACCTGGGGCGATCTGATAGAGTCGCTCTTCAAGCGCACCCTGGGTATTAAAGACAGCGGAAACGTCCTGCCAGGCCATGGAGGCATGCTCGATCGTTTCGACTCTTCTCTCTTGGCCATACCGGCAGCTGCGGTTTATATCTACACCTTATTATATATATAGGGGCTTGAAATCTTAAAAATGAGGGTAAATCTTAAAAAAATTAGGAAAAAATTTGGAGGTTTTAGATTTTTTATCTAATTTTGCACTGATTTTACAAACGTAATGAACTGCGAGAATGGTAAATTTGAGTGGAATTCTTCGAAAAAACAGCATGATTGCCCCTAAAAAGGCAAAAATTTCAACTAAAATGAAAAAAAAATGCTTAAAAGTTTGGAGGTTACATGAATAATACCTATCTTTGCAGCGGTTTTTAGACCGAAAATGCGTAAAGAAAGTATAAAATAAACATTTAAAGTATAAGTAATTTAATCATTTTAATTAAAAGCATTATGAACAAAAAGCTATTTTCATGGAAAGCTCTTGCAGGCTTAGCTCTGCTTGTAGCCATGGGTATGACTTCATGTAAGAACACTACTGAGGTCGATCCTAATGATCCGTACAACACATCAAAACCAGTTCAGCCAGGTGTTGTTACTGGTACAGCAGATGTTACAATTCGCGTGGTTAAGCCTTCTGACTTCGATGCACAGTTTGCAAGTTGGATTAAAGGGCTTAGCAAAGATGACTTGAAAGCAAAGGTAACTGATAAGTCTAGCTTTACTATCGATGTTCAGACTGGTAGTATGAAACTCGCCGAAGATGCAAGCGTTAAAGATCTTACTATGACAATTCCTGCTGAGCTTGATGGCAAGACTGTCACTGTTAATTTGTTGAATGGATTTGCAGAAAAGAAGAACGTTCTGCATTTCAACGTACCTGCAAACAATGACAAGGTGGTTACTATCAATCTGCCTGCTGACGAGTTCGCATTCGATCTGACAAATACTAAGGCTATCGTTGACCTCGGTGGTTCTGCCACAATCAGTCGCTTCACATTGGCTAACGCAGCTGGTCAGCAGAAGCCTGTAACAATCAAGTCTGGTCTTACTATTTTCAATTATGCTTCTGCTTCTCCTACAAACTTCATAAAGGTTGAAGGTGCTATTAATGCACTTGAGATTGCTACAGGTATCACAATGCCTACAGATAAGGGCTATGTTGTAGATGGTTCACTGCCCACATGGGGTCAGTATCGTGTAAAGAGCTTTGTTGCAACTGCCGATTTGGCTATTGATGCCGATGGCTATAAGGGCGGTGCAATTGAGAAACTTTATATTGCAGGAGGCAAGAAGGTTACTCTTTTCAACTCTGCAGGTTCTGATAATGGTAAGAACAACCAGAAACCGTATGTTTCTGAGATCATCGGTCTTGGTGCTGGCTCTGCTGTTGAATTCGTTACTTATGATGGTTTGACCAACGTAACAAGTATTGTTGGTGCTGCTGCTGATAAGCAGATTGCAGTATCTTCTACGAATTGGTGGTCAAGTTCTTATACACAAAATGGAGTAACTTATACAGATAATTATTCTGAGCTGTATATTTACTCTGACATCTTTACAAATGCTAAGGTTACAAAGAGTACCGCAGCTTCAGTTCCTACACTTACCGAAAACTACATTTATGTGTTTGGTCCTTCTTCACTCAAAGATGTAACTCTTGATGGATATGTTAATGTTGCCGCTCCTGCAGCTGTATCAACATTCTCATTTAATAATGTTGCATTTACAGCTCCGTCTGATGTAAATCTGTGGAAGGTTATGAACCTTACTCCGATTCTCGATGCAAATGGAAATCAGGTTAATCGTGACTACTATCAGTATCTGACAGATATTACCACAGGAACTGTTTCCGGATGGGTATCTAAGAGTGAAATTCCAGCTTCTATCATGGAACTTGACCCAACAGGTAGTCGTGGTTACTGGTGGCTCGTGTCGTCTACTCCGCTTTATGAGCAGACTGGTGACGACATTGACGTGACAATCGCTTTCGCAGGTTGCAAGTACAATGACAAGGCTATGGATGTTACAGCTGTTGAGAATTTGTGTACAACCAACTATAGCAAGAATCTGACTATCGACCTTGATGGTAAGAAATACAGATGGGTTTCAGCTTACAACAAGGATAAGAACTCTTGGGGATGGTCAATTGTTAGCAAGTAATATTTTATAATACTCCAAAATCATTGCGCTCCTGATTTATTTCAGGGGCGCAATTTTTTGTTTCCCATTACTAGGAAAGTGGGAAAATGGGAGTCATAACGAGGTCAGCTACGTTTGATGATCAGCTTTCCAATGACTGCCCGCTTAGTCGGCTACGACAGCCTAGCTACCGTAGAGCGAGTCAGCTCTTTATATAATAATTCAAGTTTCGCATTTGCTCAACTTCTTTGTAGTTAAGTAGTGAAGCCAAATGTTTGGAGGTTGATGCAAGCTAAAGAGTAATGGCTTAACTACTGTACGTAGACCGATTTTTTACTATTAATTCCAGAACTATTTACTATTAATTCTAAAAAGTTCTACTATTAATTCCAGAAAGTTCTACTATTCATACAACTTTCATAAGTAGTTAAGCAAATGCGAAACTTGAATAAAATAATCCTCTAAAGTTTGGGACTTTCGAAATAAAACCTTATCTTTGCAGCGAGAATTATGAGTCCAGTATTCAAAAGGGAAAAAGGATATACGTTTAAAATCTTCTCTAACGAAGAGGAACGTAAGCATGTTCCATCGGCAAGCGTATTAATGATTAATTTACAAGGCGTAGTAGACACATGTTTTTGAAGCGCTTGAAATAGGGTATAGGCGCACAGTCGTTTGCGTTTAGGCAAACAATTGTTTGGGTACAGGAAAACGATGGATAGATACGGCCTTTCTCCCTGTTTCCTTGTAACCTCTTCCCTGTGTGCCTTAATCCTCCCCCCAACGATGCTTAATACATAAATGGTTACGGTTACAGCTGTAACCATGTAACCGTCTTTAATAGATTATGCTGTACCCGACTAAGCGAGCAGTCATTGGAAAACTGGTAGTCGATTGTGGCCGACTTTTATGATTCCCAGCAAGCGTCTTTTGTTATCTGACAAGAGCCACATAGTAAGAAATAAGTGCGATATAGTTTTCTGAAAGATTAACCATTCATGAAATTACTATTTTTAATACAAAATTGGTAAAAATTGACTATATATATTCTATACAAGAATTGTCGGTTGTTTTGATTAATAGTTTTCTGTTGCCTTGTATCATTACTCCAATTTTCCAATTTCGCCACTTTCTGCGCAATGCAGGAAAAAATTGCGCCCCTAAATGAATCAGGAGTGCAATCTTCTATAAAGTATAAAAGGGCTGTTTCTCATGCCAAGAAATTACTAGTTTGCTGGGCAAAAAAGTACAAGTGGAGATAAGGCGATGGCCTCGCATGTGTATGGGGGGCTTCACTTATTCGTACCTTTGAGCTTCGCTCGAAGATAGGCTGCATCTCGGAAATGAAAATAAATCAGGATTTATTTTGCATTTCGCTCGATTTGCACTATCTTTGCAGGCGGATGTCCGGCAAAAACTGACATAGAAGATGAAAAAGGTGAAGAACAGCGAACTGCTGCTCTCCTATATCAGGGAAGGGCGCACGATGACCTCTCGCGAGAAGTTGGCACTCATCACACAGTTGAGTATACCCAGCATTCTGGCGCAGATCTCTGCTACCGTGATGTTCTTCATCGATGCTTCGATGGTGGGACATCTGGGGGCAAAGGCTTCTGCGGCCATCGGACTGGTGGAGACCACTGGGTGGCTGATGGGAGGACTGGCCTCTGCTGCGAACATGGGATTCTCCGTGCAGGTGGCCCATTGTATCGGAGCCAACGACTTCGAGGCTGCCCGCAGAGTGTTGCGCCAGTCGATTGTCTGCTGTCTCATCTGGAGTCTGATAACCTCGGTGATAGCCCTCGGCATCGCGCCATTCCTGCCGTATTGGCTGGGAGGATCTGCTGAGATTGCTCGTGATGCCTCGCTCTATTTCGGCATCTTTGGCATTTGCGGCATCTTCTTCCAGATGGAAGGTCTGGCTGGTTCGATGCTGAAATGTTCTGGAAACATGAAGATTCCCTCTGTCCTGAATATCGGCATGTGCGTGATGGATGTCGTGTTCAACTACCTATTTATATATGTGCTCGATTTGAAAGTCGTTGGAGCAGCCATCGGAACGGGTGTTGCCATTCTGATAACGGCCTGTCTGATGCTCTACTTCCTGATTTACCGCTCGAAAATGCTCTCATTGGTGGGTCGCCCAGGCTCCTTCAAGCCTCAGTCGGATACCGTCAGCACAGCTTTTAAGATTGGAGCACCTATGGGACTGCAGCATCTGTTGATGGGTGGTGCCCAGGTGGTGAGCACGCTGATTGTGGCGCCTATTGGTACTATCGCCATCGCTGCCCACTCGCTGGCTATCACGGTGGAGAGTCTCTGCTACATGCCTGGTTATGGCATCGCCGAAGCTGCCACCACGCTTGTAGGGCAGGGGATTGGCGCAGGTCAGAAACAGCTCACCCGCTCGTTTGCCTATATGTCTGTAGGTCTGGGTATTACGGTGATGACACTGATGGGTGTGCTGATGTGGATCTTCGCTCCAGAGCTGATGGCTATCATGTCGCCTGTAGAAGAGGTGATTGCGCAAGGTACGGAGGTGCTTCGCATCGAGGCTTGGGCAGAGCCAATGTTTGCAGCGTCTATCGTGGCCAATGGTGTCTTCATCGGAGCTGGCGACACGCTGATTCCTGCCATCATGAGTCTTGCCTCGATGTGGGCTGTGCGTCTGACTTTGGCTGCCTCGCTCGCTCCCAAGTATGGCTTGAAGGGTGTGTGGACTGCGATGGCTATCGAGCTGCTATT
Source organism: uncultured Prevotella sp. (assembly GCA_900318395.1). Lineage (GTDB taxonomy): Bacteria > Bacteroidota > Bacteroidia > Bacteroidales > Bacteroidaceae > Prevotella. The sequence continues at coordinate 32,781 of ONKL01000015.1, read as the reverse complement.
CAGAGGTACGATGTTCCTGGCTCGTCTCTTCAAAGGTGGCTGGGCGGAGAAGATGAAGGTGAGGAGTGTGGAGTGTGGAGTGAAGGTATTAAATTTATGATATATGGAAAGAATTTGGAATAAAGCTTTGAGAGTAGTGGTGATACTTTTCACCTTTCACTTCTCTCTTTTCACTTCTTGGGCGCAGACCAAGAATACGGAAGTGCTCTTTGAGACAACTGCTGGTAACATTCGTATCGCCCTATATGACGAGACGCCGCAGACGCGTGACAACTTCCTGAAAATCACGAAGATGGGCATCTACGACTCGCTGCTCATCCATCGTGTCATCAAGAATTTCATGATCCAGAGTGGTGATACGAACAGCAAGCACGCCAAACCAGGACAGCTGCTGGGAAGTGGCGACTTCGACTATACCACCGAAGCAGAGTTCCGCCTGCCTCAGATCTTCCACCGTCGAGGCGTTGTGGCCATGGCTCGCGAGGGTGACAAGGTGAATCCTGAGCGTCGCTCGTCAGCCTGCCAGTTCTATATCGTGTGGGGCAAGGTGTATCAGGATGATCGCCTGCTGGCAAAGGTACAGGAGAAGCTCGACTCCGTCACGCAGGGACAGGTGAAACTGACACCAGAGATGATCGAAGTATATAAGACCGTTGGAGGTACGCCTCATCTCGACGGACAGTATACTGTGTTTGGCGAAGTGGTTGAGGGTATGGATGTCGTAGAGAAGATTCAGGCGGTGAAGACAGACAAGAATGATCGTCCGCTGGAGGATATCCGTATCCTGAAGGCTACTGTGACAAAGGATCTGCCTCAGCCTAAACCAGCGAAGAAGGCACCTCAGAAGAAAGGCGCTAAACGCCCTGCCAAACGCAAGTAGGGATTGGGGTCTTCGACGCATATAGACACAAAAAAGCCGCTCAAGGGTCATCAACGACTCAAGGGCGGCGCCAACAATCTATGAATAACTAAAAACCTTTTTTCTTGTAAAAAAACGGAGTGTCACCACTGCGTCTGTTATCCTTACTAGCAATTCTTTTTGTTCTAACACCTTAGAATACCTATTGCCAATCAATAATAATAAACCTAAAACCTAAATCCTAACTAACTATTAACTCTAACTAAAACCTAAAAATTCAATCTTTTACCAAACTAATACCTCTGTATTATTTTCTTCTATTGAAGATCTTTTTGTCTTTTGACGATGCAAAGGTACGACGATTTTTGTAACCCACAAAGGATTACTACTTTTTTTAATAAAAATAAGGCTTTCTTTTGATGTATATCAATCTGTTGTGTGCGAACACAATCGAATTGTGCTCGCAAACAGCTCTTTTTCCACCTTATTCGTCAGTGCCACAAACTCGGGTATGGAGAGCTGTTCTGGGCGGCGTGTCATCATCTCATCCTCGAAGAAAAGGGGAGAGGCAGGATGTTCGCCATTAAAGATCTGCCGTAGGGAGACGCGCAGCATCTTCCGGCGCTGATTGAACACGGTCTTCACGACGCGCTTGAACAACTGTTCGTCGCATCCAAGATCAGTCACCTCGTTGCGCGTCATACGAATGACGGCACTCTGAACCTTGGGAGGCGGATTAAAGACACCTGGCTCTACGGTGAAGAGATATTCGACATGATACCACGCCTGAATCAGTACGGAGAGAATGCCATACTGCTTGTTGCCTGGCTGCGAGGCCATGCGTACAGCCACCTCGTGCTGGATCATGCCTGTACAGCAGGGGATCAGATCCTTATTATCAAGCATCTTGAAGAAAATCTGCGAGGAGATATCATAGGGATAGTTGCCCGTCAGGACAAACTGCTGGCCATCGAACACCTCCTTGAGATCCATGCGGAGGAAATCGCCACCTATTATATTATTATATAGGCGAGGAAAGTGCTCCTGCAGATACGCCACAGACTCACGATCGATCTCAACCACCTTGAAGGGGCGAGGCTTCTCTACGAGGAACTGGGTCATCACACCCATACCTGGTCCTACTTCCAGGACTGGAAGATCAGGACAGGCGTCAACTGTATCGGCAATCTGCTTGGCGATGTTCAGATCAGTCAGAAAATGCTGACCCAGATTTTTCTTCGGTCTTACTTGCTTCATGCGGACAAAGGTACAACTTTTTTTTCAGACAGAAAAGCAAAAAAACGAAAAAAGCGGCCAAGACCTTCATCTTGCCCGCTTTCTTATGATGCTTTCTTTGTTCTTTCAAGTCAATTTTACTTAACTCCCAAATTCATGTCGTTGTTGATTCTGAATGCCTCTGTAGCGCATACTGCAACAACTAATGTTATCATAAATAATAAAGTCATAGTCTATTACTTTTGTTATCCTAATGTCCTTTTTGCGATGCAAAATTAGCATTGTTTGCGCACACAGGCAAAAATTTTGGACAAAATGAGCAAAAACATGGGATTTCATTGATATGTATCAAGTGGATGATTTGGTTTTTCGCTCGATTTGCACTACCTTTGAGCTGACGCTCGAAGGTACTCACGTTCGAAAAATCCCAAATAAATTTGGAATTTCACTCACTTATTCGTACTTTGAGCTTCGCTCGAAGATAGGCTGCATCTCGGAAATGAAAATAAATCCCGATTTATTTTGCATTTCGCTCGATTTGCACTACCTTTGCACCCATGGAAATGAAAACGCTCCTAACAAATACGGCCAAGATCATTTTTCCTATCCTATTGGGTGGGGCTATCCTTTATTGGATGTATAGGGGAGAGGATTTCACGCGCCTCGAACATGTACTGACAGAAGAGATGGATTGGACGTGGATGCTTCTCTCTTTTCCCTTCGGCATTCTCGCCCAGATGTTTCGTGGCTGGCGCTGGAAACAGACACTCGATCCTATCGACGACCTGTCGCCTAATTCAGTGAAACAGTCCTCTTCCGGCAAAAAGATCCGAGCACGAAGTGCTACCTGCATACATGCCGTATTCATCTCTTATGCAGCCAGTCTGCTGATTCCGCGTATCGGAGAATTCTCGCGATGCGCCGTGCTGAAGCATTACGACGGGGTATCGTTCAGTAAGGCACTGGGAACCGTTGTGACAGAGCGCGCTGTTGATACGCTGATTGTGATGCTCTATTCAGGGCTGATTCTTCTGATAGAGATGAGCATCTTTGGCACATTCTTTAAGAAGACAGGTACTTCGCTCGACCGTATCTTGGATGGCTTTTCGCTAACGGGATGGCTCGTAACTGCTGTCTGTGGTATGGCAGTCCTGATTCTACTCCATCTGCTGCTGAAGAACTTCTCTATATATAATAAGGTGAAAATGACGCTGGGTGGCATCTGGGAGGGCGTGCTCTCGCTGAGGGGTGTCAAGAACCTGCCGCTCTACCTGTTTTTCTCCATCGGCATCTGGGTGATGTATTTCCTGCATTACTATCTTACTTTCTTCTGTTTCGATTTCACGGCCCATCTGGGGATCGGCTGTGCGCTGGTATCATTCGTGGTAGCCAACTTCGCAGTCATCGTGCCGACACCCAATGGTGCTGGTCCCTGGCACTTCGCCATCAAGACCATGCTCATCCTCTATGGCGTGGCTGATGAGCAGGCTCTCTGGTTTGTGCTGATCGTTCATACCGTCCAGACGATGCTCGTAGTTGCCCTAGGCATTTATGCCTGGGCTCGGCTTCTTTTTGTAAAAAGAAGCGCGAGGGACGTGGAATGTGGAATGTGGAATGTGGAATGAGAAATGTGGAGTGGGGAATGAGAATAGTAAAAATAGGGTTATGAAAGATTTCTTTTATAAAAAACTAGATGCTTATCAGATAGCTAAAGAATTTACATTATATGTGTATTCACTTCTTAAGAAGTATCCTTCTTTTGAACAATTTGCTATTTGCGATCAACTGAGAAGAGCTGCAGTTTCCGTTCCTTCCAATATTGCAGAGGGCATGGGTAGAATGGCAATTAATGAGAGAATACATTTCTTAGAAATATCATATGGCTCTGTGATTGAAGTTTTGTGTCAACTTGATTTATCCCATTCACTTGGGTATATCAGTGAACAAGAACTTGATAATGCTGAAGAAATAGCAAGCAGATTAACGAAGGTTATGTCTGGCCTAAGAAAGTCTTTAAATGAAAAAATAGCTCAATAATGATTAATCCGGTTTGCGGAATTGGAAGTGGAAAAACAAATCTCATTCCACATTCCACATTCCACATTCCACAAAAAACAAAAAATCTATGAACGAAATTCAGAACTTAAACCCAACGTGCATTTGGAAGAACTTTTATGCACTGACACAGGTTCCTCGCCCTTCAGGGCATCTGGAGAAAGTACAGCAATTCCTGCTCGACTTTGCCAAAAAGGCAGGCGTGGAGGCTTTTAAGGATCCCGCTGACAACATCGTGATGCGTAAACCGGCTTCGCCTGGTATGGAGAAGAAAAAGGGCGTTATCCTGCAGGCTCACATGGATATGGTGCCACAGAAGACGCCTGAGAGTACTCATGACTTTGTGACAGATCCTATCCAACCTTGGATTGATGGCGAGTGGGTGAAGGCTAAGGGTACTACCCTCGGCGCCGATAATGGTCTGGGCGTTGCTGCTATCATGGCCATTATGGAGGATAAGACTCTCAAACACGGTCCTATCGAGGCTCTGATTACTGCTGATGAAGAGACGGGCATGTTTGGTGCCAATGCGCTGCCTGCAGGTGAGCTCAATGGCGATATCCTCATGAACCTCGACTCTGAGCACTGGGGTAAGTTCGTGATTGGTAGTGCTGGCGGCATCGATGTGACTGCTACACTCGACTATAAAGAGGCAGAGACTGATGCTGACGATGCTGCTGTGAAGGTGACAGTGAAAGGTCTGCGTGGCGGACACTCTGGTCTGGAGATTCACGAAGGGCGTGGCAATGCCAACAAACTGCTGGTGCGCCTGGTTCGTGAGGCCATCGAGGAGTGCGAGGCTCGTCTGGCTTCCTGGCAGGGTGGAAATATGCGCAACGCCATCCCCTTCAAGGCTGAGGCTGTGCTGACATTACCCAAGGAGAACGTTGCAGCCCTGAAGGAACTTGCACAGGACTGGCTTGAGGACTTCACCGATGAGTATAAAGGTATCGAAAGTGGCATCGAGGTGATCTGCGAAGATGTCGAGACGCCCAAGATGGAGGTGCCAGTGGAGATTCAGGACAATCTCATCAATGCCATCTATGGCTGTCATGACGGTGTGATCCGTATGATTCCCAGCTATCCCAGTGTGGTAGAGACATCATCAAATCTCGCCATCATCAACATTGGCGAAGGTAAGGCATCGCTGAAGATCCTTGCCCGCAGTAGCCGTGAGGATATGAAGGACTATATCGTGAAAACGCTGGAGAGTTGTTTCAATATGGCAGGCATGAAGGTTGAGACTGCTGGCTCGTATGGTGGCTGGGATCCTAATCCCGAATCAGAGATCTTGCATCTGTTGCTGAAGGAGTATAAGGAGCTCTTCAATGCTGATGGCATCATCCAGGTAGACCATGCGGGACTGGAATGCTCAATCATCTTGGGCAAGTATCCTCACCTCGATGTCGTATCATTCGGACCTACAATGAAGTCGCCTCACACCACGACTGAGCGTGCCCTCATCGCTACCGTAGCACCCTTCTGGACACTTCTCAAGAAGGCGCTTGAGGATATTCCTGAGAAATAATTGATTGGCACGGATTGCACAGATTTTCACGGCTTGTAATAACAAAAAAACAAAAAAACCGTGCAAATCCATGTAATCCGTGCCTTTTTTATTTTATTATTTCATTTTTATTTCCTATCTTTGCACCCGATAACTCAAATTAGTAACAAAATTATGGACGATTACCCGGCGGAAAATTACAATTCGTAAAGGCGGGGGATGGCGAGCAAGGCTGCTAATCCCTTTGCCGCTAAAACCATTTCACAAACGAAAAAAGGATTAGCAAAATGAAGACTTACTGGAACACCCAAGGCGGACTGACCCAGCTCACAGAGTGGCAGCCCAATTGCTGGATACAGGTGACTTGCCCCACCGAAGAAGACCAGCGCGAACTCGAAGAGAAGTTCAATATCCCTGATTACTTCATGTCGGATATCAGCGATACCGACGAACGTGCCCGTTATGAGTACGATGACGGTTGGATGCTCATCATCCTGCGTATTCCCTATGTCAAGGAGATCCGCAGTCGAACACCTTATACCACCGTGCCCCTCGGTATTATCCATAAGCGCGATGTCACGATTACTGTTTGTTTCTATGAAACGAACATGATGATCGACTTCCTCTCGTTCCAGCAGAAACGCGGAGAGGGCTTTACGGATCATGTCGATATGATCTTCCGCATCTTCCTGTCATCGGCTGTCTGGTATCTGAAGCGGCTCAAGCAGATCTCTATGCTCATCGATAAGGCCAAACGAAATCTCGACAAAGAGGTGAACAACGAGAGCCTGATTGGACTCAGCCGTCTGCAAGATTCGCTCACTTACTTCCAGACCTCCATCCGAGGCAACGAGACGCTGTTGTCGAAACTGAAGTTTAAACTCCAGATCGACGAATTGGACGCTGACCTGATTGAAGATGTAAACATCGAGATGACCCAGGCTCGAGAGACGACCCTCATCTATTCCAACATTTTGGAATCGACTATGGACACCTATTCGAGTATCATCAACAACAATATGAACACCGTGATGCGTACGCTGACCTCTGTCACTATCATTATGATGATTCCGACGCTGATTACCTCGATGTTCGGTATGAACCTCATCAATGGTATGGAGGCTGAACCTTGGGGATTCGTTCTGGCTATCATACTCTCGATGGGCGTTTCGGGCATGTGCTGGCTGTTCTTCCACCATAAGCGACTCGTTTGAGGAGTGTGGAGTGAGGAGTGAAAAGTGTGAGGTGAAAAGTGAAAAGTGTGGAGTGAAAAGTTAAAAAATCAAAAGACATAACAATTTTTTACTTTTCACTTCTCTTTTTTCTCTCCTTTTTGCTACCTTTGACCCCAAATGCGATGATGCGATGCATCATTATAACTCAAAGTCAATAACTAAATAGTTAAATGATGGACTCTCAAGAGAACATCCTCCAGCAGGAGGAAACGAAAGAAGTTATCCAGGAAGCAGCAGCTCCTGAAGTGGTGAATGAAGAAACAGCTCCAGCTGCGGAAGAACAGCCTCGCAAGGTCTATGAGACCAAAGCCGAGGTCTTGAAGCGTGTGCAGGATATTGCGCATGGCGACGAGACACCGCAGAAGGATGAGGTAGACTATCTGAAAACAGCCTTCTATAAGCTCCATATTGCTGAGCGCGAGGCGAAGCTCAAGGCCTATCTCGAAGCTGGGGGCGACCCAGAGCAGTATCAGGTAACGCCTGATGAACTCGAGGAGCACTTCAAGGCCGAAATGGGCATCATCAAAGAGAAACGTGCCCAAATTATGAAAGAGCAGGAAGCTGAGAAACAGGAGAACCTCGCCAAGAAACTCTCCATCATCGACCAGATAAAGGCTATGATCACCACCCCTGAAGAAGCCAACAAGAGCTATCAGGAGTTCAAGTCGCTCCAGCAGCAGTGGCGTGAGATCAAAGCCGTTCCTGCCGAAAAGGCCAGTGAGCTGTGGCGTAACTATCAGCTCTATGTCGAGCAGTTCTATGATATGCTTCGCCTCAACAGTGAGGCTCGTGAATATGACTTCAAGAAGAATCTAGAGTTGAAGACCGCCCTCTGTGAGGCAGCAGAGAAACTGGCTGACGAGGAGGATGTCATCAGCGCATTCCACCAGTTGCAGAAACTGCATCAGGAGTATCGTGAGATCGGTCCTGTTGCCAAAGAGCAGCGTGAGGAGATCTGGAATCGTTTCAAGGCCGCTTCGACTGTCATCAACAAGCGTCATCAGCAGCATTTCGAGGGTGTGCGTGCCAAGGAGGAAGACAATCTGGCCCGTAAGACTGCCCTCTGTGAGAAGGTTGAGGCTATTGCCGCTGAGGAGAATAAAGGCAGTGGCGACTGGGAGAAGCATACCAAGGAGATTATCGATATTCAGGCAGAGTGGAAGACCATCGGTTTTGCTCCTCAGAAGATGAACGTGAAGATCTTCGAGCGCTTCCGTGCTGCCTGCGACGACTTCTTCGGACGTAAGGCTGAATACTTCAAGGGGCTGAAGAACACTTTCAAGGAGAATGCAGAGAAGAAGCGTGATCTGATTGAGAAGGCTAAGGCGCTGCAGGATTCTACTGACTGGAAGTCGACATCAGATAAGCTCGTCGCCCTTCAGAAGGAGTGGAAGACCATTGGTGTGGTGCCCAAGAAACTGGGTGATCAGCTCTGGAATGAGTTCCTTGGTGCCTGCAACAAGTTCTTTGAGGCACGTAATGCTGCTGGTGCAGGTCAGCGCAGTGAAGAGCATGGCAACCTTGAAAAGAAGCGCGATATCATCTCTAAACTCAAGGCTGTAGCTGAAGAGGCTGGTGACAATATCCAGGAGAAAGTGCAGAGCCTCGTTGAAGAGTATCAGGCTGTAGGCCATGTGCCTTTCAAAGATAAGGATAAGCTCTATGAAGAGTATCATGCTGTGCTCGACAAGCTTTATAAAGACCTGAATATCAGTGTGGCCAAGCGTCGCCTGAACAATTTCAAGCAGAATCTCAAGCAGGTGGCTGAGCGTGGAGGCAATGCCCTCGACAATGAGCGCGCCCGTCTGTTCCGTCAGTATGAGGCCCTGAAGCAGGAGATTCAGACCTACGAGAACAACCTCGGGTTCCTGAATGTCTCATCAAAGAAGGGCAATTCCCTCATCGACGAGATGAACCGCAAGGTGCAGAAGCTTAAGGATGACATGAACCTCGTCCGCGAGAAGATCAAGGCCATTGATGCCGAGAACAAAGACTAATATCATCCGATGATATAAAAAACCGACGAGATGCGGCGTAAGTCGCATCTCGTCGGTTATATTCTATATGCATAGAGAGAAATAAATATGAATATCGTAGTATTAGACGGCTATAGTGCCAATCCCGGCGATCTGTCGTGGGATGAATTGAAGACAATGGGCGAGGTGACGGTGTACGACCGTACCAGCCCGAGTGAGACGGTAGCGAGAGCTGCTGAGGCTGAGGTTGTGCTGACCAATAAGGTGGTGATTGGCAGAGAGGAGATGGCACAGCTTCAACATCTTAAATATATAGGTGTGCTGGCGACGGGCTACAATGTGGTGGACATTGAGGCTGCGCATGAGCGAGGCATCACGGTGACCAATGTGCCTGCCTATAGTACGGAGAGTGTGGCGCAGATGGTGTTTGCGCACCTGCTGACGGTGACGAACCGCACGGAGCATTATGCCATTGCCAATCGTGAGGGGCGATGGAGCAGAAGTCTGGACTTCTGCTATTGGGACTTCTCACACATGGAACTTTCTGGCAAGACGTTTGGCATCATCGGACTTGGAAATATCGGTCAGCGTGTGGCTGCCATCGCCCATGCTTTCGGCATGCGAGTCTGTGCTTATACCAGTAAGCCGGAAAATCAGTTGCCTTCCTACGTTGAGAAGAAGTTGAAGGATGAAATCTTTTCAGCGTGTGACGTCATCAGCCTACATTGTCCGCTGACACCAGACACGCACCATCTGATTGACAGTCAGGTACTTCGAAAGATGAAACCGTCAACTATCCTGATTAATACGGGTCGAGGACCGTTGGTCGATGATCAGGCTGTGGTTGAGGCACTTGCGAAGGGGCAACTGGCTGCTTTCTGTGCTGACGTGCTGACAGAGGAACCGCCAAAGGCCACCAATCCCCTTTTGAGGCAGCCTAACGCCTTCATCACGCCTCACATCGCTTGGGCCTCGAAGGAAGCCCGCAGCCGTTTGCTGCGGGTGGCCATCGATAATGTCCGTTCCTTCCTCACCGCCCATCCGCAGAATGTTGTGTGATAAGTTCAGATTCCACCAAAATGATTGTATTTTGCAGAAAAATAGATTTATGTTCTTTATTTCGTGAAAAATGAATTAATTTTGTACGCGTATATATTATATGATAAGGTACAACTCATACCAATTCAAGTCAGGCGAAGCCTTTGTAGAAAAGGCTGATAAAATATAAGTTAACAATGATGACTGAAGACTCTATTAATATCCCAGAACTGCAATCTCCCTTCGAGCAACTGAAAGAGGTTTACGCTGATGGTAAAGAATGGTGGAACTCACGCAAGTTGGCGCGAGTGATGGGCTATGGCAAGTACTGGAACTTTGAACGTGTCATAGCTAAGGCACAGGCATTGACTTCGCAGAAGGGCTACCATCTGGGTGAGCATTTTGTGGAGATAACGGAGATGGCTGAGTTGGGCAATGGTGCTGTCAGAGAGGTGACGAGCATTCGCCTTTCACGTGCAGCTTGTATGGCTGTAGCGATGAATGCCGACCAAAAGAAAGAGATGGTGAAGGCTGCACAACAGTATTTTAGTGCGACCATGACTCCAGATGTTGCCGTGAGAAGCATGGAGTCCTCTATTTTGATGTATAAAGGCGGACGTGGGAAAGTGCAAGTGCAAGTTATCTTTGACACCAATACATTTTGGCTTTCACAACAGAGGATGGCAGAGTTATTTGGGGTCGATGTTCGTACTGTTAATTATCATCTTAAACAAATTGATGAAAGCGGAGAAATACATTTGTCCGACACTATCCGAAAAATTAGGATACCTTCGGACAAATGGTCTGGAGAGGTGATGATGTACAACCTTGATGTGGTCATTGCCGTAGGTTATCGTGTGAATAGTTATGAGGCCACTCAATTCCGTATCTGGGCGACACAAGTTCTAAAAGAATACCTTACCAAAGGCTTCGTTTTGGATGATGAGCGTCTGAAGGGAAAGAACGTATTCGGAGCAGACTACTTTGATGATTTGCTTGATCGCATCCGCGAGATACGTATCAGCGAACGACGTTATTATCAGAAGATTACAGACATATACAGCGAGTGTAGTTCTGACTATGACAAGGATTCTGAGGAAACACAGTTGTTCTTCAAAACGGTGCAGAATATGATGCATTATGCTATAACCAAACAAACGGCTGCCGAGATTATCTATAACCGTGCAGACGCTGAACGCCCTCACATGGGATTGACAACATGGAAGAATGCACCTGACGGAAGAGTCGCGAAATCGGATGTTACTGTTGCCAAGAACTATCTGAGCGAAAAAGAGGTTGATTCGTTGAACAGATTGAGCAATGCTTTCATTGACATTGCTGAGCAACGAGCAGAAGACCATATCCTGATGACGATGGCAGACTGGTCTGCTCTACTGCAACGCTACATGGATTTGAACAACCGTCCGTTACTTCCAGATGCTGGCCGCGTGACTCACGTACAGGCTGTAGAAAAGGCACTCACCGAATACGACAAGTTCCGTGTTATTCAAGACCGTGAGATTATGAGCGACTTTGACAAGCAATTGAAACTGCTGTTTGGAGATAAAGAAGATTAAAGATATGGACAACCTTTCACATTTCCGCTCGTTAGACGAATTGATACGTGCCTTGGACAGGGAGCGCAGGTTGCTTCATGCGCTATTCCAAGACAGGAAGAAACTGTCGTTTAGGTATGACCTGGCACGTGAACTGGCAAGTAAGAGGGATGAAAGCATTGAGTTCTTGAAGCGATATGGTATCATCCGCGAAAATGCCGACTTTGTGGAACTGGAGGATGTATATCTGAAATTTTTCGAGGATGTGCTGGAGGTGAACGAGGAAATCAATGTGGCAAGTGTCAAGGAGAGCATCGGAAGCCTGAACAATGCTATCGACTACTATCTCAGCGAGAATAATCCTAGCCGTAAGTATGGCTATCTGCGCGATGTGAAGCGGATACTGCGGAATATCGCGCTCACGACGTTGAGGAATGTGATTGACCTGAAGCGCAACATTGACAATACTTACAAGAATGAACCAACGTTCGCCATCAAGAAAAAGAAACTGGTGCATCTGGATGAGAAACGTCAGGACATTGCAGCCCTGATAAACGAATGCGAAAGGGTGATAGACGAGAAACAGACCACTTTCTTCATGGTGGCGATGGACGTACAGTTGAAGGACATCGTGACGGACGTGAAACTGCAACTGCGTGAGGTATATCATAACCTGTTGGAGTTGGACCGTCAGATTATCAACTACCTGAACCTCATAGAATACCAGAGCCGTCTGTTTCAGAAGGTGCAGAAGCTGAAGTACCTGCGCGACCAGATGTTGCTCGACACAAATACTGACATACAGGCAAAACTGCAGGCGAGGAATCCTGTATGGATGGAACCCCGTCCGCGATACGCGCTGAAGGTATCGCTCTCCATGCTTTGCAATTCGGAAGATGGACTCCGGGTGCTACAGGATGTCGCCAAAGGAAAGGGCAACAGACGTCTGCGGAAAGGCAATCTGGCAGACCCTCTGACGGAGGGCGAACTGGCAGAACAGCAGGAGGTGCTGCAGATAGTTGATGTGAACGAGGTGAAGAATGCTTTCATGGCATCAGGTGACCATCTGTTTCACTTCGTCATGAACTATTCTGGCTATAGAATCAAGATGGACGACGAGGCGAAACTGGTGCTCTTCTGTCAGATTGCCACACAATATCTCGACGAACTGCATATCGATGACGAATACAGGCAGTATGGAGCCATCGAATATCCTGTTATCTATCCACAAACAAAGATGATGTAAACAATTGTTATGCGTTATACAAAAGAAATATTCGACATACTGAGCAAGGGTGGTTTTATCTCCCAAAACTCCATCTCGCAACAGCGTTCCCACTTGTACGATGCTATTGAGGATGACTTCAACGACTATCAGGAGTACTTCAGTGGCATAGGCTTCCTGTTGGAGGGCGGAAATGGATACTACTATTTCTCAAGAACTGAGAACAGGATGGATCTAACAGATAAGGTGCAACGTCTGGCATTGTGGATTGACCGTGTGGATTTTCTCAAGACCTTCAATAACACCTTTGCGTCGGGTTTTACCTTCCGTAAATCAATCATCCTCGAAAAATTCTCCAGCGACATCGAACTCAAGGAAAAGGCACGCAACCTCTATACGGATGTCAAGACAAACGAAGAGAAGATAGATAAGCTGGTAGGCGACTTGGAGCGAATGGGGTTCGTGGAACTGGAGAACGAACTGGACGGCACCTACAAGGTGACCGCTGCTTTCCATTACATCGAAGAACTGATAGATTGTCTCACGATCATTGAAACAGAAGAGTCATGAGAGCATTACGTAAAATAGTTTTTATCAACAGTGCCAACATCCGCTATGCGGAAGTGAAGTTAGATGGTAATGTTCATTTTATCGGCACGCAGGGTGTAGGTAAGAGCACTTTACTTAGAGCCATCCTGTTTTTCTATAATGCAGACAAGCTGCATCTGGGCATACCTAAGGAGATGAAGTCGTTCGACGAATTCTATTTGCCTCATGCCAATTCATATATGGTCTATGAGGTTGAGCATGAGCATGGTCCATTCTGTATTCTTGTGCTCCGTTCGTCGGGCAGGGCATGTTACAGGTTTGTAGATGCTGCCTACAAGAAAGAATGGCTAGTAGATGAACATGGAGAGGTGACGGCAGAATGGAAGGTAATACGCGAGCGACTTGGTGGTGCCTATATGAGTAAAATCATCGACCGCTATGAGCAATATCGCGACATCCTCTATGGCAACAAGCAGACCGTGGGGAAGGAGTTTTCCCGCTTCCGGCTTTTGGAAACCAACAGTTACCAGAATATCCCCCGAAGCATACAGAACGTCTTTCTCAACTCGCGCTTGGATGCCAATTTCATCAAGGATATTATTATCCGTTCGATGAGTGATGAGGAGGCGAATATCGACCTGGGCTATTTCCGCAGGCAAGTGGCAGACTTTGAACAGGAGTACAAGGATATTTCCTGTTGGTATAAGTTGAATCAAAAGGGCGAATCATTAGTAAGAAAACAGGCCGACACTGTGGTGAAGTCCTACCACGAACTGCTTTATATGAAGCAGCAGATTGAAGATCTGTGCTGCGAACTGAAATACGCTGAACGTGTTGCACGAGAAAGACTCCCCCTGGTTGAGGCCAGGATTGCGGAGATGATGCAGGAGCAAGACCGACTGAAGCGCCTTGTCTCGGAAATCCAGCAAAAGCATGACGCAGAGAAAGCGACGTTGAACCAGGAACAGGGTGTCTTGAATGACAAGCTGAAGCGTCTGAAGAAGCGGAAGGAATACTATTCCGCACAGCAGATAGAAAGTGTGATGAGCCGTTGTACGAAAGAGCAGGGTGTGAAGACAGTACTTGATAGTCTTAAAGACAAGCTGGCTGACTTGACTGCACGCTTCAACGACATCACCACGAAATACAAAGCCTTACGCCAGAACATCACCCATCAACTGGAATCATTCCGACAGACTCAGCAGCAGCGCATTCCGAGGACAGAGATTGAACTGTCTTTTGCTGAGAAAATTGCTGAGGCTTCGAATGTGATAGATTCTGTTAAGTCTGAGCAGAACGATTGCGAAAAGGAACTTCTGAAATTAAAGTATCTCGTACCGTTCAAAGAAGAAAAGGAGTCGCTGAATCAACAACTGAATGAGCTGCAACTCAAAGAGAAAGAACTGACAGGCAAGATCAGCTCACTGGCTTCTGACATCAATCGCGTTCAGGCAGAATATGACAAGAAAGAGACTGAAACTACTGCTGACTACCAGCGAAAGTCAGAAGAAAAACAAGCAGAGATTGAGAAGTATTCACAACAGATAGCTTCTATTGCCAGATTGCTTGAACGCACAAAAGGCTCGCTATATGAATGGCTTGAAGAGAACAAGGCCGACTGGGAACAGAATATCGGGAAGGTCATCAACGAAGAGAAAGTGCTTTATCAGACAGGCCTACATCCACAGAAGACAGAAGGTGCTTCCTTGTATGGCGTGAAACTTGATTTGACCGACCTTCCGCTTAATGTTAGAAAGCCGAAACAGCTTCAGGAAGAGAATGCAAATCTGGAGAAAGAACTGAAGCGGGCTAAGGACGAATGGCATCAGATTCAGCATCAGCAAGAAAAGGCTATCGAAGTGTTGAAGCGCCAGTTCGCTCCTCAGATTAAGGAGTTTCGCCAGCAGAAGTCGCTGGCAGAAACGGAGCTCCGTATGATTCCTCAACAGCGCAAAGCTATTGCTGTGAGAATTGAAGACTATGAGGCTAAAGCCAAGCAAATTATCGAGCAACGGCAGCAGGAGTTAACTATTCGTCAGCAGGAGCTGGCCCACAGATTGTCATCCGCACAATCTGCTCTTGAGAATGTGAATGCCAATAAGCAAAAGCTGTTGAATGGTGCTGAAAGGAAATATAATGATGCAAAGGCTGAGAATTTGAAGATGCATGCTGAGCGTGTAGCCGCTATCAAAGCCGAAACCAAGGTTGGCGAGAAAAATGCTGATACTGAACTGCTGAAGCTGAAGCAACAAGAGATGGATGAGCTGAAAGGTCGTGGTGCGGATACAACGCTTGTGGAGGACTGCAAGGCGAAGATAAAGGCTGCAGAAGATGAACTTCGCTTTATTGACGAGTATCGCAAACTGGTGTACGACTATCTGCGAGACAAAGAAGAACTCTTTGACCAAGAGGACAACCTGAAGAATCAGAAGAAAACGCTCTCAGAAAAGCTGATACAACTGAATGAGAAGTATCAGCAGCGAAAACAGAAGTACGACCAGCAGTTCACTGCCGTAGGTAAGGAATTGACAGAGCGTGGTGACGAGCGGAAGCATTTGGATGAAGAACTACAAAAGGCAGACCGTTTTGCACATGATGAAAACCTGTGCCCACCCATGTTTGCCGAGGCAAAAGAGAAACAGACATTGCGTACTCCGGGACAGGCTGTTGACGATCTGACTGGAATCATTGTGCAGCGTCAGACGCGTCATAATCAGTTCAAGCAGAGTGTTAATGTCTTCAAGGGCAATTTCTCTGTGAAGAATACATTCAGTTTCAGGACAGAACTGACAATCGACGAGGACTACCTCGATTTCGCCAACAACCTCGACGACTTCCTCATCAACAACAAACTGGAAGAGTATCGCCGTCGTACAAGTGAACGATATGTGGACATTCTGGCACGCGTATCAAAGGAAATGGGTGAACTGACGCGCCATGAGTCGGACGTTGATAAAATTATTCACGACATCAACAGAGATTTCAAGGAGCGCAACTTTGTCGGCGTTATCAAACTCATCGCCTTACAGTCTGTTCCTTCGACCGACAAAATGGTGCAGCTGATGAAACGCATCAAGGAGTTCAACGACGAGAACCAGTTTGCCATGGGTGAGATGAACTTGTTCTCGACCATCAACCGGGATGAGTTAAACCAGAAGGCTGTCAGTCATTTACTCGACTTCATGAAGTCGCTGACAGATAACCCATCACGTCAGTATCTGTCTCTCTCCGATCTGTTCCAGTTGCAGTTTCGTATCATAGAAAACGACAACGATACAGGGTGGGCAGACAAACTATCACATGTGGGCAGTGAGGGTACTGACACACTGGTCAAAGCGATGATCAACATTATGCTCATCAATGTGTTCAAGGAGAAAGTGAGCCGGAAGTTTGGTGACTTTTATATCCATTGCATGATGGATGAGATAGGCAAACTGCATCCTCAGAATGTCAAGGGAATACTTGACTTTGCCAACGCTCGCAACATCCTGCTCATTAATTCATCTCCCACGACCTATAACGTCTCTGACTATCGTTATACCTATCTCTTGCAGAAGGATGGCAATTCAAAGACTATCGTTCACCCGTTAATCTCGCAGAAATGAAGATAACAGCATCTCTCATCGACAAACTCATCCGTCTTCGAAATGGAGAAAGCATACCTGCCAGCCAGCTTCGTGGCGAGTGGGTTAGTGAACTGGAGAGTGATGGTGTGATAGTCAGCACCTCTCATGGTAGCCGTCGCGTCCTCTTTGTCCCACAGCCAGAAGCATTTCTGCAAGCTTTGTCTGCCTTTGACGAAAGATTATCTGATTTGGATTTGATGCGAGACACATTGCAAACTTGTGAGACATTCCGTTCTGTGCAAGCATCAGCTACAGGCAATTCAAAGCTCATGGCTGTTCGCTCATGTCCGGGGTTTCCCATAAACACATACGAACCGATTGCATGTTTGTTGAATGGTCGTGAAATGATAGCAAATCCTCAGGAAGGAAGCTTCATGTTTATTTCGGATTGGCAGTCGTTCTCTATTCCCCAAGATGTCGTAGTCGTAGGAATAGAGAATGTGGAGAATTTTCGTATGATTCGCCAGCAGCGAGCATTGTTTGAACGGACGATAGGTCCTGGCCGTTTGTTGTTCGTTTCCCGTTATCCACAATCCTCTGACCTTCGTTCTTGGTTGCAGGCCATTCCCAATGACTATATTCATTTCGGTGATTTCGATTTGGCTGGAATACACATTTTCCTCACGGAATTTCATGCCTATTTAGGAGAACGAAGTTCCTTCTTTATTCCATCAGATATAGAACAAAAGTTGGCTAATGGCTCCTTGGAAAGATATAACGCGCAATACCTCAAATTCAAGTACCTAACAACAGACATTCCCCTTCTTCAACATCTTATTGACACAATAAACACATATCATAGGTGTTATGATCAGGAAGGATACATAAATGTATGATCTGGCATAACAATCTCCATCAAAATCATCATCTTCTTCATCTATCTGGTCTGTAGGACGAGTCTTTTCTATACAATTGCATCGACACCCTCGCGGAGCAGGCGGATGACGTCGTCGGCAGAAATTTGAGCATACATGTCGGCATCCTGCAAGAGGGCATCGGCCATCGATCGCTTGTTTTGGTGCAGACGGATAATCTTCTCTTCGATGGTGCCTGCTGCAATGAGGCGGTAGACGGTGACGGGACGTTCCTGACCGATGCGGTGGGCGCGGTCGCTGGCCTGGTCTTCTACGGCAGGATTCCACCAGGGGTCGAGATGTACCACATAGTCGGCGGCTGTGAGGTTGAGTCCCAATCCTCCAGCTTTTAGGCTGATGAGGAAAAGCGGTTCGTCTCCCGTCTGGAACTGGCGCACCAGGCGGTCGCGCTCTGCGGATGAGGTGCTCCCGTCTAAATATAAATAAGGTATGTCCTGCTTGTCGAGAGCCTCACGGATAAGTGCCAGATGGCTGGTGAACTGGCTGAACACGAGGGCACGGTGTCCACTCTGCCGCAACTCTTCCGCAAGGTGAAGAAAGGCTGCTGTCTTGCTCGATGGTGTCTTGAGCTTCTCGTTGATAAGCCGCGGGTGGCAGGCCGCTTGGCGCAGACGGGTAATCTCGGCCAGCGTCTGCAATGCGCTTTTTGATCCCTCCTCTAAGTTAGCTATGGCCTGCTGGCGCAGATTGTCGTAAAGTGCCTGCTCATCGGCACTCAGGTCTACGCGAAGTGTGATTTCTGTCTTCTCCGGCAGCTCGTTGAGCACATCGTCCTTGGTGCGGCGCAGCAGGAAGGGTGAGAGCAGTCGGCGGAGCAGGCGCTGGCGATCCTGGTCGTGGTCGCGCTCAATGGGCAGGATAAAGCGGTCTGTGAACTGCTGGAAACTGCCCAGCAATCCTGGATTGGCAAACTGGAAGAGATTCCAAATTTCGCTCAGATGGTTTTGCAACGGTGTGCCTGTGAGCATCAGCCGGAAGTCTGCCTGCAGCTGCATGGCAGCCTTTGAGGTCTGAGTATCGCGGTTCTTGATGGTGTGCGCCTCGTCGAGCACGATAGTGCTCCAGTTGCGCTGGCTGAGCAGCTCGTCCTCCGTGACTAACAGTCCGTAAGTACTCAATACCACGTCGCCTGCATCAGCGCCACTGACTAATTGCTGACGGTCGGCACCTTGCTGGTTCAGTATCTTGACGGTTAGGGCTGGTGCAAAGCGTTTCAGTTCCTGTTGCCAGTTATGGAGTACAGATGTGGGCATCAGCACCAAGGCCGGACCCTTGCCGGCTCGCGCCTGCATCAGCGTGATGGCTTGCAGTGTCTTACCCAGACCCATGTCGTCGGCCAGACAAGCTCCGGCTCCCCAGTGAGCCAGACGGCTCATCCACTCATAGCCCTCCTGTTGGTAGGGGCGCAACTGGGCATGGATGTTTGTGGGGACGGCAAATGTCATCTTGTCCGACTCCTTGATACGGTTCATGAGCTGTAGGAAGGTCTCGTCTGCCTTTACCTTGGCTCCTAATTCCTCCAAACCCTCTAACTGTAGTCCGTTCATTGTTGCCACCTTCAGTTGTTTGCCTTTGCCTACCAACATCTTATCGATGGCTTCCAGCTGTCGGCGCAGCTGTTCGCTCAGAGCCACGTATTCATCATTGTTCAGGCGGATGAAGTTACCTTCGGCCAGGCGCAGCCGTTCCAACAGTTCTGCCATCTTCAACTTTTCCTTGTCGCCGATGCTGATATCGCCTTCCAGTTCAAACCACTGTCCGGCACCGCTGATTTTCAGGCGCAGCTTGTCGGGAGTTATCATGGGGCGTACCACACGCATCCTGACACCTTGCGGCCATTCCACGAAACTGTGTTCCTGAGCCGTCCGAAGGGTATCCAATAGTTGGAGGCACTGGGCGGTATCTATCTGCCAGTGGTTTTCATCGGTCTCCTCATGGGCAAAGGGCTGCATCAGGTTACGGACAGCCTCTAAGTGTTGCTTCTCTGCTTTCAGGTCGCGCTCAGTCTGCACCCTTTCACCATTGATCTTGGTGCTGACCACCTCCATGCCTTTAGCTGGCTGCTGATAGGGTGGGTGAGTGCCGAAAGGCTTGACAGCCAACGCGATGCTGAACGACTGACCTCCCTTTCCAATCTGGCTGAGGCTGTCGGCAACCACAGGGGCTATCTGAACGGCAATGAGTGAGGATGCCTCGATGTGCTTCAGATCTGTAGCGTTTTTCAGCAGCGGACTCAGCACCGTAAACGAACTGCTCAGGTTTTGCAGGAGTTGTGTGAGTTGCGGCTTGCTCTCCTTGGGTAACACGCCTGCCTCGCGAAACAGTTCCAGTGTCTGTTTCTGTTTGCTGTTGACGCGAACGATGGTCACTTGCCTGTCGCCTTCTTGTGTGAAGCAGATGCCTGACGAGTCGAGGTTGTCAAGGTTGGCATTAGAACGCACGGAGTAGCCATTTGAACAAGGCTGGACAGTTAGCTGCAGCGCTTCTTCCGTGATGTCGATACGCTGGTCGGTATATTCGTCGAACACGCTCTGGCATCCTGCCAAGGCGGCAATCACACCCACTCCAGCCAGTTCGTAGGAAACCTGCCCATACCATCCGTAACTGTAACTCTGAACCATGCGTGCCACCTGCCGATCCTGTGCTGTCATATAGCCGTTGCGGCTGTTCTGAAACGAGCTCAGGGCGATGTTGCGGCCTTTGCTCCAGGTGATGCCTCCATCTTTCGACTTCTGCAGTTTGGGCTGAACATTTTTGTTTCGAAGGTTCACTACATAAGCTACTCGCTCCACCAGCAGTGACGGTTGACGATCCGTCTTGGCTCCTGGTGTGGAAGCCGGACGATTCAGTTTCAGCAGTTCCTCCATCGTTCGCTCCCACTGTGCCATGCGCTTCACCTCAGGCAAGAGAGTGGTGCTGAGTCCTGTTTTCTGTCGTAGCCTTTCTGATTCAGGCTGCAACTTGTCGTAGTCGAAACTATAGAGCAGGCGCAAATAGTCAGAGTCCTCGTGCATGACGTAGTCAACGGCAGCGGTCACCTTGGCAGTTTCTTTCTTTTGTATCTGATAGTGGTGGATGAAGAGCGTCGACAGTCGCCAACACATCTTGTCGTATATACTATCGAGAGGATTCTGCTCAAAGAATTGTTCTGCATCACCTGTCAGGAAGTGATGCAGCACGAGCTGGAGTACGTAGCAGCTTTCCGTAGTTTTCGCCTCGCGGCTCTTCATCAGTGTCTCGGCTTTCTTGCGAAGTCCATGAGCGGCACGTCCTGTGGGCGGATTGGTGATGTCCTGCCCCAAGGCCATCGCATAAGTGAAATTGGTGAGGCTGTCCTCAAAAAGTTTACAACCGTCAAGTTTGAGTTGTTCCTGCAGCAGTTCGAGGGCACTTACTATATCACCCTCATGCAGTCTTTTCAGGGCTGACAGCTGGCGGTGATATTTACCGTCAGGCTGCATCTTCGCCAACACCTCTGCTATTTTGCCCGTCTGCACGAACTCCACATGATAAAGGTAGGCATCGCGCATCAACAGTCGCCGTTTCTCTTCTATCAGTGGATTCTCAAGGAACAGCTCGCTGACGATATCCAGCTCTTTGGCAGGTTTCAGATTCATCCACTCCGTAGCAAACTCGCTGAAATACAGTTTCTGAAGCATGCTGCCAGGCAAATGACGGGTAAACACAATGCAGTCCTGCCGATGAGTCAGACTCCAGAGAATGTCAGTTACGATAGGCATCTGTGACGTAAGTATCGGCCAGGGCACGCGCTTCAAATCCTCCTCGAAGGGTTCTTCATTCATGGCGCAGCAAAACGACTTGAGGAAGCATTGCAGAAAAGCAGAAACCACTTGTCCGCAGTCTTTGCTCTTTTCTATCAACACCTCCAGCTCCTTGGGCTTCACCGTCTTCATCACGTCAGCCCAATACTTAGGAGAAATAGACACCTTACTGTAATAGTTGCTCCTGCGTGGCACCTCGCCAGCAACAATACCTTCGTCAACCCATAGCCTGGCATTGCTCTCGATCGGCGTGACGTGCAAATGATAGGCTTCGTAAAGATTCCTCAGATCTCTGTAGTCATACTTCTTCAGCGTGCAGGCCATCGTCTGCAGCACAGTATGATTGACAAGATGTTTTTCTTCTTTCATCTTTGGATAGGACTAATAATCATAGTATTCGATTTCTTCTCTGAATGCAGGCTTGCCCGGATTCTCGCGAAGTATCTGTCTGGCAAGCAGGCGCGCCTGCTGTTTGCCTTCCTCACACGACTGACTAAGGTGGTGCAACCCATTTGCAATCTGTCTGTAGCGTTCACGGTCTCTTGCACCTCGGGAATCTTGCATGATGGTTCCTGCAAATGCTTTCACCATCTCCTGCCTCTGTTCGTTGGTCAGGCGGTGAGCATATTGGCTGAAAAAGTACAGTCGCTCACCCCCGCTGTTGGTGTAAGGTCCGTAATGGTAGTTTCCGCCTTCGTCGGACAACTCCTGCAGATAGAGATACATACGGTTGTAAAGTCCTTCTTCCTCGTAGAGCTGGAGCACGATACTGCTGCTGGCATTGCCCTTCCTGCCTGCAATCAGCATCTCATCGCGAAATGCAGGCCAACCGTCATCGTTGAAAGTTTCGCGGCAGATGCGGTAGTATTCTTTCTTGTCATCTTGCGTCACATTGCCATAGGCAAACAACCATTTCGTAGAGTTGCGGACAGTTTCCAAGTCTCCCATGCGCTGTCCTACCTCCAGCAGACGTTCCTGCCAGGGCTGAATAGTGCGATATTGTCGGCTGTCTATCCATCGGATTTGATCCAGGCAGAAAGACTTGGCTTCGTCGAAGCGGGATTCCTCTACCAGTTGCTCGAATCGCAAGGCCGCTATGCCGTCAAGATGTAGATATTTGCTGATTACAGTCTCTGCCTCGTCATTACGCCCCAGCTGGCGCAGCAGCTTAACCTTCCACTTCACATAGTATGCCCGGTCTGAATCGTATTGCGCTGCCTTTATATTCTTGTCTACATCCTTCACTTGGTCTTCTGGCGGAAGAAGTTGCTGTTTGATCGTGTTCGCTGTCTTGCTCATATTGCAAGCTAAGTAGGTTTTGTAAGTATCTCCTTTGGCCAACGCTTCTAATCGCTGCAGCAGTTTTAATTTAGTACTGTGCGCTACGCTTTTGCTGTTTTGCATCACATCGCTGACGATGGCCAGCGCCTCTTCGTTACCGAAGTTGCTGTTGCTATAGTTATAATCTTCGTAAACGCAGTCTTTTTCAAATTCTTCGTCAAGTACTTCCAAAAACAGCATTGCCCCTTCCACAGCCGTCTCGTCATCTTGCTGTTGACGCAGATGGTCTAGTTGCTTCAGGAGTCGTTTGATGTCCCTTCGGATGGCAGTCCAGTCGAGCGATGGTCCATAGCGGCGCCGTCCGCCCTTCTTTTTGTGCAGGAAGCAGTCTTTCACCATTTTCTCAAAGTCCACCACGCTTCCAACGGGCAGGAATTTTTCAATGATAGCCTCTGCAAATGCTTGATCTTTTGCGGCATAGCTCTTGGCAAACTTCAGTAGTAGTTTGTCGTCTGTCATCGAGAGTGTCCGCTTCAACAGTTCTTTTGTCTCTTTGTCCATATTACGTATTTGCCTAAAGTCAGTGACCAGGGAAGATTGTTCTATATTGCTTGCGAATATCTGTCAGGAATCCGAGGTGATGCAAAGCGGAGCAAGTCGGCAAACCACGCGATGATTTCGCTGCGGCGCTCAGGCTGATGGAGGGCTATCTGTACAACGGCTTCCATTACGAAATACTTGAAGTCTGTCAGCAGTCCCTCTTCTCTCATGAACTCTGCCAGACGGTCCAGCTGGTGCTGTCCAAGCTGGTAGAGGACGGGCACCAGCATTTCAGTGCTGACATCGCCAAGATGATAGTCGTAGAACTCGTTGTTCTGCCGCAACACTTCAAGCACGGCCTCTAAGCTCGATGTGTTGTTGCCCACCTCGGCTAACAGCATCACGCAGTGAGTAAGTGTGCCGTCGTACCCGTTAGTTCGTAGTCCTTGATGCGAAGACGATAGAAAGAGTCCTTCAGTCCTAAACAGTAGACATCCACGAGATACACGCCTATGCTTACGCCCGCCGGTGTGCAGTCTGCTGACAATGACGGTGCCTTCGCCAGCCTTGGTGATGGCGTCGCTGACATAGCATGTCCCTATCTTAAGCGTCCGTGCCCTTTGCCTAATGTAGTTCTCGTCCGACAGGAACTGTTGCCCGCCTTGTTTCTTCTGTCTCTTCTTAGCCATGATGTCTATTCATTTCTGCTTAAATCAATCTGTGGGGGGCATTTGGAGTCCGTAAAACAGATGAAAAGATTGTCTGCCATTGATGAAAATTTTTTGTTGGTGAAATACTCCGCTTTGAATCCCGCTTGCAAAATTACACATTTTCTGCTAAAAACCAGCATTGTTCTTCAGGAAATTTGTGTCGGCCATATTCTTCTTGCAATAGAAAATCCCGCATAACTACATGAGTTATACGGGATTCCTATTTTTGTTTATTGTTTGCTTATCAAACTTACTTGACCTCCTCAAAACTAAACGCCATTGTGTACCAATAAGTTACGTATACACGTGAACGATAAGGAGATGTAAAGTAGGCTATAAAGCTAAACAACAATAGATATCAATAACTTGATATTTTTGATTCTTCCCTAGCACTTTTTTTGTGAATTGATGTATATCTCCATCAGTTTTATTTGCCTAATATCCATTGTGCTATTTCATTGTTCTTTTTAAAAGGAAATGTGTGCAAATAGGCATCAAAATCCGATAATTGATCTACTTGACATTTTCCATCCTTATGGTATTTTGAAGACAACCGAATATAATCCTCTATCATTTTAAACATTCCTTTCTTTAGAATTATGTCATCATAAAGATACAAAGTGTTTATGGAAACAGGAATGATAGGTAGACAGTTCATCTCCGTAAGATTAATTTCCTCTATTTTACTTAATTCCTCGTAGAACCACCTGTTGAGTATTGACATTAATCCAGGTTGTAAAAGACGAATATCTTCGAATACAATTATTGGATAATAAGCAACTTGGTCTGGTAGGTTTTTGTCCCATTTGAACGTATCTGCCTCTATTGAATCAATATGATGAATGTTTTGTCCAATACCAACAGGTTCAGCTATACCCTTAAGCCCCTTTCTACTTTGGTCAAGGTTGCGGGTCTTTAGCACAACTTTCTCATGCAATTCATCCAACAACCTGTCATAATCAGCATAATCCCTTATTTCTCCATTCATTTTGATTGTGGTCATGGTTTGTTGTTTTTATGCAAAGATAGTCACATTTTTCGAAATAACAAGGTTCATCATCGAAAAAAGATGTTTTGCCTCTCCTCCGGCTGGCTCATCTTCGTTGTTTTCATGGTCTGCAAACGATGTCTCCTCAGCCATGATGGTCTGCAAACAATGTGTCATCAGCCATGCGGAAAAACGCAAAACGTAGAATAATCCATATTCTTACCCTGTTTTTTCCATATAGAGGATGCCGAAAAGACCGTAAATTTGCAGTCGAAAAGGACAATAAGAATAAAAACAAAAGTAATATGCAACAGTTTAACAAAGGATTCATCTATTTCATCTGCCTCGTGTCGGCCATGGGCGGTCTGCTCTTCGGCTACGACTGGGTGGTGATAGGCGGTGCCAAGCCGTTCTATGAGTTGTTCTTCGGCATCAGCGACTCGCCGTTGATGCAGGGTGTGGCCATGACCACGGCGCTGGTGGGCTGCCTGGTGGGAGCTATGGTGGCAGGCAGTGCAGCCGACAAGTTCGGGCGCAAGCCGCTGCTCATGGTGTCGGCCGTGCTCTTTACGGTGTCGGCCATTGCCACGGGATTGTTCAACGACTTCACCTTATTTAATATAGCCCGCTTCATTGGCGGCATCGGCATCGGTGTGGCGTCGGCCCTGGCACCTATGTACATTGCCGAGGTGAGCCCGGCTGACATCCGCGGCCGCATGGTGAGCCTGAACCAGATGACCATCGTGCTGGGCATTCTGGGGGCTCAGATTGTGAACATGCTGCTGGCCCGCGATACGTCGGTGGCCGAGAGCCAGGCGTGGAACGTCTCCTGGGGATGGCGCTGGATGTTCTGGGCCGAGACCCTGCCGGCTGCCCTGTTTCTTGTGATGAGCTTCTTCATTCCCGAGAGCCCCGTCTACCTGCGCCTGAAGAATGCCAAGGCCGCCAAGCCCAAGGACAATGAGGCCGGCATGAAGGAACTGCTGCGCCCGAAATACCGCAGGGTGCTGTTGCTGGGCTTGGTCATCGCCGTGTTCCAGCAGTGGTGCGGCACCAATGTCATCTTCAACTATGCACAGGAAATCTTTGTCGGCGCAGGCTTCGATGTCGACGGCATGTTCATCAATATCGTCATCACGGGCATTGCCAATGTGGTGTTCACCTTCGTGGCCTTGTACACCATCGAGAAGTGGGGCCGCCGCACGCTCATTCTGCTGGGCGCTGGCGGACTGGGACTGACCTATCTCATTCTGGGCACCTGCTACTTTGTGGGTGTGAAAGGCATGCTGATGGTGATGCTCGTCGTGGCTGCCATCTCGATTTATGCCATGACGCTGGGCCCCGTCACCTGGACGCTGCTGGCTGAGATTTTCCCCAACCACCTGCGTGGCGTGGCTATGGCCACCTGTACGTTTGCCCTGTGGGTGGGTTGTTGCACCCTCACCTTCTCGTTCCCCTCGATGAATGCGGCATTGGGCAGCAGCGGCACGTTTTGGATCTATAGTGCCATCTGCCTCTGCGCCTTCGTGTTCCTGTGGCGCCGTTGTCCGGAGACCAAGGGCAAGAGCCTGGAGCAGCTCGAACAGGAACTGGTGAGCGAGAAGTAATCAACAATAGAGTAATTTCGTAAAAAGACATAAGACGATGGTAAAAGCTTGGAAAGAAATAGTGACCATTCCCACCTATGAGGTGGGCAAGCCCGAGAAGAACCCGATGTTCCTGGAGAAACGTGTCTATCAGGGGTCGAGTGGTGTGGTGTATCCCTATCCCGTCATCGAGACGATGAGCGACGAGAAGGTGGACAAGGACTATCTGGCCATTTGGCTGGAGAACGAGTATATCATAGTGATGGTATTGCCCGAGCTGGGCGGCCGTGTGCAGATGGCCTACGACAAGATTGCCCGGCGCCACTTCGTGTACTACAACCACGTCATCAAGCCTGCCTTGGTGGGCTTGGCCGGTCCCTGGATCAGCGGCGGCATCGAGTTCAACTGGCCGCAGCATCACCGTCCGTCCACCTACATGCCAGTCGACACCACCATCGAGCACAATGCCGACGGTAGTGTCACGGTGTGGGTCAG
Organism: uncultured Prevotella sp.; assembly: GCA_900318395.1. Lineage (GTDB taxonomy): Bacteria > Bacteroidota > Bacteroidia > Bacteroidales > Bacteroidaceae > Prevotella. Next base: position 5,662 of record ONKL01000015.1, on the reverse strand, counting down.
CGAGATGGAAAAGATGTTCCATCAGAAGGGCATGGCGGGCTTCACGCTGCGACCCGGTTGCGCCTACCTCGAGATCAAGGGCCGTCTCTACAACCGTACCGATGTGCCGCAGACCTTCCTTTGGTGGGCCAACCCCGCCGTGGAGGTGAACGACCAATACCAGAGTGTTTTCCCGCCCGACATCAATGCCGTGTTCGACCATGGCAAGCGGGCCGTATCGTCGTTCCCCATCGCCACGGGTACCTATTACAAGATGGACTACTCGGCAGGTGTCGACATATCGAACTATAAGAACATTGCCGTGCCCACCAGTTACATGGGCGTCAACTCGCGCTTCAACTTCGAGGGCGGCTACGAGAACGACACCCATGCCGGCATGCTGCATGTGGCCAGCCACCACTATTCGCCAGGCAAGAAACAATGGACATGGGGCAACGGTGACTTCGGCCGCGCCTGGGACCGCAACCTGACAGACGAGATAGTTGAGAACGGAGAGTTGAGAACGGAGAGGTATGATATGCCTCAGAGCTCGAGCGCAGAATTGTGCGACTCTTCTCAAGCAGAAAAAGCAAATCATACCTCTCAACTCTCAACTCTCAGCTCTCAACTTAGACGCGGTTTTCGTCCTTACATCGAGCTGATGGCGGGTGTCTATACCGAGAACCAGCCCGACTTCACGTGGCTGATGCCTTACGAAGAGAAGCAGTTCGTGCAGTATTTCATGCCCTACCGTGAACTGGGCGTGGTGAAGGAAGCTTCGAAAGACCTCATCTTCAACATCAACGAGGTGGGCGACGGCAAGGTGGAGTTCAAGGTGTTTGCCACCTCAAAGCAGGATGTCTGCATTATTCTTCGCAATGATAACGGCGAGGTGTATTATAAAAAGGAGATAACACTCTCGCCCGAGCATGTGCTGACAGAGACCGTCGACGTGAAGGGTGCTCGCTTCAACCAGCTTACCTTCGACATCGTGAAAACCTTCGTCTACGGCCAGCGCACCGTGCTCAGCTGGCATGCCGAGGCCGATGAGATTCGTCCCATTCCCGATAGTGCCGAGGCTGCCTTGCTGCCCAGTCAGGTGAAGACCAACGAACAGCTCTACCTCACGGGCCTGCATCTCGAGCAGTACCGCCATGCCACATGGAGTCCTGTCGACTACTACGAGGAGGCATTGCGCCGCGACCCCGACGACATTCGTTGTCTGAATGCTCTGGGACTGTGGTACATTCGTAAAGGGCGTTTCCAGCAAGCTGAAGCATATCTCTGCAAAGCTGTAAAGCTACTCCAGAAGCGCAATCCTAATCCCTACGACGGCGAGCCCATCTATAACCTCGGCCTGGCGCTGAAGTACCAGGGCAAGACCGCCGAGGCCTACGAGCGTTTCTGGAAGGCCACTTGGAACAAGGCCTGGGCCGATGCTGGCTATTTCGAGGCTGCGAAGATCAGCGTGTTGCAGGGCCGTTACGAGGATGCCCTCGACGAGCTCGACCGCTGTCTCATCAGCAACTGGCACAACCACAAGGCCCGCGCCCTGAAGACGGCCGTCCTGCGCAAACTCGACAAGAAAGAAGAGGCACTGGCACTCATCGACGAGTCGCTGCGGTTCGACCAGTTCAACTACGGCTGCCGCTACGAGCAGTATTTGCTGACGGGCGAGCAGGCCGCGCTCGACGAGCTGAAGCAGCTCATGCGCCATTCATCTGACAATTACGACGAGATAGCCCTTGACTACTGTGCCGCCGGACTCAACGACGAGGCCCGCGCCCTCTGGCAGATTGCCATCGGCGAGCATGCCACATCGCCCATGACCTACTATTACCTGGGGCGCTACGACGAAGCCGAGCAGGCCGACTCAGCCTACTGCTTCCCTAACCGTCCTGAGGCTGTCATCGCCCTGGAGGCTGCCAAGCAGCAGAATCCGACAGGCAGCAAGGCTCCTTATTATCTGGGTTGCCTCTACTATGCCGCCCGCCAGTACGACCTGGCCATCGACAATTGGGAGTGCTCTGCCCAACTCGACCCCGCATTCCCCACCGTATGGCGCAACCTCGCCCTGGCCCGTTTCAACAAGCAGAACCGTCAGCAGGAGGCTCTCGAATATATGGAGCGGGCGTTCCACCTCGACGAGAACGACGAGCGCATCCTTATGGAGCTCGACCAGCTGTACAAGCGGCTGCACCATCCGCATGAGGAGCGGCTGGCTTTCCTCCAGCAGTATCCTCATCTCATCGAGCGCCGCGACGACCTTGTGCTCGAAGAAATCACACTGCTCAACCAGACGGGCCGCTATGCCGAGGCCATGCAGAAACTCGACGCCCACACCTTCCACCCATGGGAGGGAGGCGAAGGCAAGGTGCCCGCACAGTATCAGTTGTCGCGCCTTGAGATAGCCAAGCAGTTGCTGCAAAAAGACCCGAAGGATGCCTGCGCAAAGCGGTTGCTCGAGGAGTGTCTGGTATACCCCCATCATCTCGGCGAGGGTAAGCTCTATGGTGCACAAGACAACGATTTCCTCTACTTCCTTGGGCGTTATGAAGAGGGCACGCAGGGTCCCACCGAGCCCGCTGCCGCCATGTATTACAACGATGCCAAGCCCGACAAGATCTTCTACGCCGGACTCTGCTATCGCAAGTTAGGTCAGGAGGATAAGGCCCGCAGCCTGTTCAACAAGCTCATCAACTACGGCAAACAGCACATCTTCGAGCATCAGATCATGGACTACTTCGCCGTCTCGCTGCCCGACCTGCTCATCTGGGACGACTCGCTCGACACGAAGAACGAGATACACTGCAAATACATGCTCGCCCTCGGCTATTATGGAATGGGAGATAAGGAGAAGGCTCTCAAATATCTCGCAGAGGTCGATGCCCTTGACAACAACCACCAGGGCATTCTGCAGCTACGAACCTTCATTGACACCAACTTGTAGAGAAAAAGCATTCGTAAATGAAGAAAGCATCTTGTCTCATCATGGGCCTGCTCAGTCTGATAATGACTGCGCAGGCTCAGACCGATGTATCGCTTGACGGAGAATGGCAGTTGACTGTCCGTGGTAAGGACTACCATGTGCAGGTCCCTCACACCTACAACTTGATGGACAGTCTTGAGGACTATGCCGGAGAAGCCGTTTACCGCAGGCTGTTGCCCATCTCTCCCGACATGAAAGGCAAGACGGTGCGGCTCTGTTTCGAGGCGGTCTACCACGATGCCATTGTCTATGTGAATGGCCAAAAGGTTGGCGAACATCTCAACAAGGGCTATACCCCCTTCTCGATGGACATCACAAAGGCACTATTGTTTGGCTGCGACAACACTCTGGAAGTCAAGGTCTCTAATACCTATATTGATAAGGCATTTCCTTATATGCGCCATTTCGACTGGGCCAATGATGGGGGCATCTACCGCAGCGTGAGGCTGCATGTAAGTGGCCAGCAGACGCTGCGCTACGTCCATGTAACGCCATCACTCAATGGAAAAGCACGCTTCGACATCCGGCTTTGGGATGATCGTGTCAACAAGATCAAGGGCAGGCTGACTGTCAGGAACCGTCAGTCGGGAGATACCGTCTTTGATTCAGACCTCATGCTTGCCAAGAGAAAGGCAAGCCACCACTACTCTGCGACCATCACCATCGCAAATCCACAACTGTGGCATTTTGACCATCCTAATCTCTACGACTTCACGTTCAGCATTCCAGGCAGCGATGCGCTGAGTGACCACTTCGGCTTCCGTGAGTTCAAGGTAGAAGGGCGGCAGTTCGTACTCAATGGCGAGCCAGTACGCCTGCCTGGTATAGAAAGCATGTCTGGCAGCCATCCCCTCTACGGTATGGCGGAACCAGCCGACTATATCGGAAAGACTGTCAGGATGATGAAGGATCTGAATACCACCATCACGCGTTTCCATTGGGTTCAGGACCAACAGATGCTAAACCTGATGGACGAGACAGGCATCCTCAGTCAGGAGGAACTCTCATGGTGGCAGCAGCCCAGGAAGGAACTCTCGCCTGAGTTGCGGCAAACGGCAAAAGAAGCACTTGAGGAGATGATAGAAGCCCACTACAACCACCCCTGTATCTATGGGTGGGGTATCTCCAACGAGGTGCGCGACAACCATGCGGAACTGCAACTGCTTGGCGACTACGTCAGACGGCTGGATGCCACACGACTGGTGGATGCGCTCTGTAACCACACCTTTGAGACCCTCGAGAACGATCCCTCACTGGTGCTTGACATCCCGACGTGGAACGACTATACAGGCTCGTGGCATGGCAAAAATCGCGAGGAACTACCCGCACGTCTTCATCGTATCAGGGATGCCATTGGTCAGCGTCCCCTCTTCATTACCGAGGCGGGACTCTGCGAACCAGCCCATGTGGGCGGCGACACAAGGCGTATAGACGATATGCTCTACCACATTAAGGAATGGCAGAAGGCAGACTTTGTGTGTGGATACATATACTTCTGTCTGCAAGACTACCGTACGCAGATGGGTGAGGAAGGACTTGGCAAATGGCGCATCCGCCGGCACGGTGTCACCAAGGTCGACCTCACGCCGAAGCCCTCTTTCTACGTACTGCGCCAGCTGATGTCGCCCATTGATATCCTAAAGGTGAGTCCAGCCAACGCACAGAAGAAAGGAGGGCTTGCCGGACAGTATGACACCGATGACACAAACCGAGATGTGGAGATTGTACTTCAGGTCAAAAACAGCATTCCATCTTATACCCTTCGAGGCTATACCTTAAAATATAGAGACGGTGACGGCCGTGAATATAGCCTCGCCCTACCCGACATGCAGCCCAGCGAAAGTTACATGTTCGTACTGAAGAACATCAACGCCCAGTATGCCTTTGAAGTGCACCGCCCAGGCGGATACTGCGTCATCGCATACTAACCAATGCTGCCGGAACGATTTCATATAGGTAAGATACTATTCGTAGATGGAAAAGCATGAGGCTGTAGCACAACTGCCGCAGCTCGGGCAAAAGGCTGTCGGAAAGCAGGTCGATAGCGGAGAAGAGCAGGGATCCTTTGCGCAGTTTGCTGTTGCCCAATGTTCAGCGAAAGTGAAACATCAAAGCCCCACACAAAAACTTCTTCATATTTTTGGTTAGTGGTTAGTGTTTTTTCGCATGCAAAGATATGGAGAAATATGTAACAAGGATATAGGCTTTTTTCCTTATGGACGAATTTTTGTTTTTGCTTTCCTGTATTCCGTAGGCGACATGCCCATGGCCTTCGAGAAGAGGCGTGAGAAGTAGAGCGAGTCTTCTATGCCTACCTTATAGCAAATCTGGTTTATCTTGAGATCGGTTTTCTTTAGCAACTCGCAGGCATGCTGCACTTTCAGCTGGTTGAAATAGGCGAGCGGACTCAGTCCGGTTTTCTTTTTAAACACAGTAGAGAAATGGCTTTGCGAGTAGCCCACATAGCGCAGCACATCATCCATGGTAATGCGGTTCTCAATGTTTTCTTGCATGAAATGGATGGCCGCCTCTGTGATTTCTATCGTGCCCCGCCCACGGCAGCTATCGTTGGCGCTGCGGAACTGTTGCAGGTAGCGCATCGAAGCCAGAAAGTGGTGCAGCAGGCTCGAGGCATAGCGCAAGTCCTCCATGTCGGTGCCCCGGTAGAGGGTTGAGAGTATCTCTTCGAAGATG
>ONKL01000055.1 GCA_900318395.1 uncultured Prevotella sp. | reverse complement strand
CGGTAACCCCGAGTTGCTCAACTGGATGATCAACCCCGCTGATCCCCGTGATCTGACGGTAGAGTTCCAGAACACCAAGGACGGTTCAGCCATGAAGACGATCAAGGGTACAGGCTGCTACTGCATACATTTCAAGGAGTATTGGGCAGACGGCGAGGAGCACTTCGAGGAGGTAACCCTCAGCTGCCAGAAGCTCGAGAACGGCCCAGTAGCCTACGAGAATCCTTGGAAGTAAGTGAGTAAGCGAGAGCAGAGCCGAATTTATTCGAGCTCTGCCGAGCGCGAACTTACTCGATGCGCCAGCATCAAATAAGCGATTTAGCGAAGACAGAGCCAAGCTTGCTTGAGCTCTGCCGAACGTGAGCCTACTCGATGCGAAGCATCAAATAAGCGAAGACCCCCAAAAAAAGCACCTCTGGTATGACACTAGAGGTGCTTTTTGGATATTCATCTTACTTATAAAATCAATTCATTTTCTTTCCATTGAAGAACACATCTCTCGGCTTGTTGTAACTGATACCTGCGGGTTCTGCCGTGAGCAGGTCGTTGTCGAACACCAGGAAGTCTGCGTCCTTGCCGACCTCAATAGAACCCTTAGAGGCTTCAATGCCAAGTTGTTTGGCTCCGTTGATAGTATATCCAAGGATCATTTCTTCAATGTTCATTCTCTCATTCTCAGGAGGGAATGGGGCGACGGTTCTTCCGACTTCATCGAATCTGGTCTTCTCATTGATCCAGCGTGTCATTCCGACCTCCATAGCTAAGTAGGGGCTCCAGTTCTTAAAATCGCCGTAGAAAACCTCATCGCTTGACCAGGTTACGAGGGCTCCGCTGTCCCAAAGCGTCTTGCAGCGGTACATCTTGTTTGCTCGTTCCTCGCCCATCAAGGCAGTATAGAGATTAATAGGAGTGCCGCCTATGTTACCACTGTGCCACCACGGAGTGAAATTGGCTGTGATGCCAAGTTTTGCAAAACGATCCAAATCTGCATCGTCCTGAATCCACAGGTGGGCGCAGGTGACCTTCACACGATATTGGTCGCCCAGTTCCTTCCTGGCCAGCTCCACGCCGTCCAATATCACACGGGATGCAGCCTCGCCGACGGTGTGTACGTGAAGATCTAGTCCGGCCTCATTGAGCTCTTTCAAGATTCCGGCCATCTGTTCTGCATTGAAGGCGGATGCTCCCAACACACCGGTATCTGCGTAAGGTGTAACCATTGCCGCAGTCTCAATCTTCATGGTGCCATCCATAAAAATCTTCAGCGTGTGTACCTTCATGTGCTCCGTGTTGAACTCACGATTGAAGTGCTTCACTCCCTCCATAGCCTCCTTCAGCTTCGCTGGCTGTGTGAGCACATAGCATCCATCGACATAGATCGGCAGTTTGCCCTCTCTGTCAAAGTTGCGTAATTGCGCGTAAATGCGCTCTTGGATATCATTGTGTTCTGGGAATCCGGCGTCAAAAACTGCACCAACACCATATTCTTTACTAAAGTCGATCCAGCGGGAGAGTGCCGTTCTGATTTGTTCATCGGTCAAGCTTTTCCTTAATTCATCGAAAAGGAATGGCCAGCTTGCGGTCTCATACGACTCTCCTGTCAGATGCCCATCCTTTCGCACAAAATAAGCGAGTTCAGGCACTGGGTCAGGCGTTTCGTCGGTAATTCCGTGAGCCGCGAGGACCTTGGAGTTCACCCAGTTGCTGTGACAACCTATCTCCAAGACTACGAGCTCTTGACCCTGACAGATTGCATCAAGGTCTTCCTTTGTGATATTGTCTCCATTCAAGGCTGATTTCTCCAGCGCGAATCTGTAACGCTTCAAACCTGGATTCTTCTGAATATAATCTGCCATAAAATCCAAGCATTCCTGTTTGGTGGGGCACAGCACGAGCACACCCAAATCTACGTACTCAAATCCAGTGCCGGTGGTTACATGGACATGGCTGTCGATAATGCCTGGTAAGACGAACTTGCCACCCAGGTCGGTTACTTCACCTTCAAAAGCCGATAGTCCGGCTTCGTCGCCTACATACACGAATTTGCCGTCTTTCACAACTAATGCGGTAGCCTGTGGATTGGCTTTGTCAGAAGTGAAGATTTTGGCGTTTTTAATTATCTGATCTGCTATCATAAATGTTTATGTATTTAGTTAGAATTAGCTTTCAAACATCTGTTTCACGTGGTCGTCTCGAAGATTCTTGAAACGGATGGTCTGAGGACTGTCATTCAATATGACATTATATGAGTGAGGCACGCCAGGCTCCACAAAAGAGTCTACCTGTATGCCAGCCTTCTTCAACTGCTCCACGAAAGCCAGGTCTTCATGGACGAAGAGGTCGAGTGTGCCAACAATGAGGAAGGTCTGGGGGAATCCCTTGAGCTGTTCTGGTGTGGCCACTGCCGGGGAGTAGTAAATCATCTCGTCGGCAGGGATATCCTGACCATGCTTCAAATCTGCCCACCCTTTGACGTTATTCTCTTTTGTCCAGATGAACTCGCCTGTCGTTTCGTCTGGGTGGAGGTCGTCAGGACCGCCGGTGCGATAGTCGAGCATAGGATAAATAAGCACTGCCCCCTTTACAGGCACGCTGCCCTTGTCCTTGTTCCACAATGCCATGCGGGTGGTCAATCCGCCGCCTGCGCTTTCGCCCATGATGACGATCTTGCTAGCGTCTATTTTCAGTTCATCACCATGCTCATAAATATAAGTCAGACCCGCATACGCCTGATCCAACTCTATGTGGTATTTGTAAGAAGGATCGGAGGTAAGCGTGTATTCTACAGAAAACACCGTTGCCCCGAGTCTGTTGCACATTTCGCGGAAATCGTTGCCGTACATCGTGGCATTGCCAGTCTGGTAGCCGCCTCCATGACAATAGTAAACGGCGGGGGTCTTCTTATCTCCTGCATTATCGGGACGATAGAAATGGATGGTTATCTTCTCGCCTGCCTTGGGACTCTCGATGCTGAATGTCTCGCCCTGATCCTGTTCGATCAACGCGTACTTAAGTTCCAACAGCGGGTCGAGGAGGGCTTCCTTGTACTCATCTGCTACGAGGTTGTAAGTTTTCGGGAGTGTTGTCGTTGGAGTCGTTGGAGTTGTGGCCGGCTTGTCCTCCGTTCCTACCACCGCATCAATAAACCCCTGGCAAGATGTTCCCAACATTGCGCCGCAGAATAAGATGGCGGCTGGCATCCATTTTTTCAATTGCTTCATTTTGAATTATTATAGGTAAAACATAATTTTAGGTATTCGGATATCATTTTAGATTTTGCAAAGATAGCCAAATTCCACAAAATATATTTGACCTAAGTGCCTAACAGGGCAGATTTTGCTGATTTTGGAACGATATTTTGCTGATTTTAGAATTCGGGCCCAGATTATTTAGCTGTATCGCGCATCCACGCAGTCACAGTCTGCCCCTTCAATTGTTTGAAGACGAGACTGAAGGTTTGATAATTTCGATATCCACTGTCGAAAGCCAGTTGCTTGGCAGTGAAGTTGTGCTGGGTGGCGACAGCCTTATGATAGAGGCCTATGAAGTGATTGATGCGAAGATTGTTGATATAAGCATTGTAAGTGAGACCCTGGCTGGAGAAATACTGACTGAGGTAGAAGCGGTTGGTGCCAATAGCCTTTGAAAGTTGGATAATGGTCAAGTCGTGTTGTAAGTAGAGCTGCGTGTCTATGCAATGCTGTTGTAACAATGCTCCGATTTTGTCGTGAATGGTTTGTGGAAGTTCATAATTGCCCACATCCTCAGACTCGATGACGGCAGGCTCTTCCGCCAACTGGCTCTGTTGCTGAGAAATGCTAAGGTCGCTTAATGTCTCTACCCGCCACAAGAGATAGCAGATCAGCACGATGATGATCACCTGCATGGCGTATTGATAAATCACGCCTTCGCTGGCAGACGCATAGATGACGAACACCAACATAATGATGGCCAGCACTACAAAACTCTGCCATACCTCCTTATGCTCCAGGTCGGCATAATTGTTGCGCAGCCACTTCCCGTATTGCCTTACCGCACGAACCATATATATGGATAAGCCAATGCACATTATCAGGAAATAAGCATATCCTATTGGCTGAAGGGCATAACTACGGTAGGCAATGCTCCACACCATCCCTACAACAAGCGGAGCCATCATCGCGGCAACAATCCAAAGCGGCCGCTGGCGATCCTGCAGCATAGCGAACAATACGACTATCACCAAAGGAATAATTGTCAGGCAGTCAAGTAATCCACCTGTAAGATCGATCATCGCAACATCCTCGCTAGAGATATCGAATAATATGGGCATATACCATAAATGGTTCAAAGCAAAGGACGCGAAAAAAGCTGCTGTCCACCGACGCAAGCGCATCGGCGGCTTGATTTCAGGCGCAATGACGTTGGCTCGCCCGAACAGCAGATAACAACTTGCCATGATGGCCAAAGCCGTCACCACTGCGTAAAGCATGATATAGAGGGGGTCTTCCTTAATCTGGTCGTACATGATTGATGAACGTTGAAATAAATATAGAATTCTTGTCTTGAAAGTGTCTACAGCACGGCGCGGATGGGGGAGAGGAGGAAATCTACCAAGAGGCAGCCGTTATAGACCAACAGATAAGCAGTCAGCGCAAGGACCGATAGTTGGAGGACCTTGTGCTGATTCTTTTTGGCCTTCTTGAAGGCGTAGGCGATAGCCAGAGGAATGACGAAGAGCCAGTGGGGTGCCATGATGAAGATCTCGTTGATGCCAAAGCCCAGTATCAGATGGATGAACATGTCGAAGCCGAAGTAGGAGAGGCTCATCCAGAGAAAGCGCGAACGCCAGCCACAACAGAGGCCGACGGCAAAAAGCAACAGGATAATCCCCTCGACAACATAGCTCCACAACCAGTCGTACTTCACGAACACAGGACGGAACACCAGTGTGTCCTCCAGGAAATGCTTGCGATGAAACTGGATGGTCTCGCCAAAGAGGTTCTCATAGATGGTCTCGATGCGCGAGGTGGTGATATCCGTCCATTTCCAGAAACCATAGTTCTTCATGGGTGTGCCCGATTTCTCAGCCTGAGCCTTCAGACGGGCAGCACGCCGCTCCTGACGCTTCTCATAGTTCTTGCGCATTTCAGGCGACATCTGGGCCACTTGCTCCTCTATTCGCTTCTCTTTGGCAGCCTTAGCCTCCTGACGGGCCAGCTCCTTGGGCAGCGCAAACGTGCGATATTCCCATACGGCAACACCCCAGAGCAGGGCAGCAGGCAGGATAACGGCCAACAGCAGATACTTCGGACGGAAAAAGTCGCGCAGATTCACGAAGAAGCCTGAGAGAAACGTCTTCACACCATTGCTCAGCGTGACGCCTGCCGTGATGAAGAACAACAATGCCGACTGCCACCATTTGAACTCGCGCCTCTTCTGGATGCATCTGCCTGAGATATAGAGCGTTATCAGCAGTAGGAACATCGAGATCGTAAAATGATCGGGCACAATGACTGAGAGCATGATATAGGCAAACGAGAAGTAGAAGACTGAAAGCAGCGTAGCATCGTAACGCCCCAGCATGATCACTTCGCGATGAATCCTATATATAAAGATGTAAGAGTAGAACGAAGCCACGATGACAGGCAGGGCTACGAGATACTGCACGCAGTTCACGCCCAGCAAGGCCGTCAGCCCCTGATTCAGCAGCCAGAAAGGCCAGATCATAAATGCCAGCAGCGGATGACGGTAAACGTTGTAGACTGTATCCCAATCGGTAATGCCCAGATACGTCAGAGGGTCGTAGCCCGAGAGATGCAACTCGCGCTCGAACACCTTCCAATAAGGGCCGAAGCCCTCCTGCAGAAACAGATCGTGCATACGCCAGATGAACAGTCCGTTGAGCACAACAATCACCAGCAACATCACACCTGCCTGTATGCGTTCTTCAGGCTTCAACTTGAAAATCTTAAACGGATTCATACGCGAAACGGTTTATAATGAGCCTCGTCGGCAAAGGCTAGCATTTCTTTGTCACCAGCACTGTCGCCATAGGCTATGAGTTCGTATTCGTTACGATGGGGATAAAGGGCGAGGATGCGATTCACCTTCTCCTGTCCGTAGCAGTTCTTGGTGAGGAAATGTCCCGTCAGGCGTCCATCCTTCACTTCTACCTGAGTGCCCACCACCTTCACCCCATGGAAGAAGGGTTTCACCCAGTTATCGATGCTCGCACTCACAATGAGCACCTCAGCATCTTCTGCCTGCGCCTTTTTCACCATATCGACCCCTTTGGGCCTGAGCAAGTGCTGATTATCGAGGGCAAACAGCCGCCCTTGCTGGTCAAAATCCTTGAGGGGCATGCCTTTGAAGAAATAAGCAAACACCTTCTGTTTCACTTTCCAGTTGGGATACTGGCCAAGTTTCATCAGCACCAGCAAAGGGCTGTATCGCAGGAATCCTTTGCAGAAAGCCTTATTGCCACAGGAATAGCGGATAAACTCCAAGAGCGTATCGCGCCTTGTCAGCGTTCCGTCAAAGTCGAAGGCATAGATCTTATTCATAGCTTGGGCGATGGGATATGATCGATAATCTGTTTCACAGCCCACGAGAGGGCGATAGTCACAACGACATAGAGCATCAGTCCGTCGTAGATGTCCTGTTTCCAGGCGACGGTGATGAAGAGTTTGCGCACGATGGGATGAGCCACGAACATCGCCGCAGAGATGCTGCCGAACCAGACGAACAGCTTCAGCACGCACTCAGGCATCAGCTTTACCAGGGCGACGGTGCCGATGATAATGAAGACAGGAATCCAAAGCCAGGCTTGGAAGTTAAGGCTCATCACGAACACAAGCAGGGAAGCCAGCAGAAAGGTTACTGCCCAAAAGATGTCCCACCCCATGGGACTGATTGTCCCACCCCATGGGACGAGTTGTCCCACCCCATGGGACAAACGGCCCTCCCGTAGAGAACTTCGCGCCAAAAGGATGCCTAATCCAAAGGGGAGCATACCTCCGATACAGTTATAGCGCAGGCGATTGATGACTTCACCGTCTGGTTCGCAGAAGACCTGCAGCAGCCAGCATACGATAATCAGCCCAACTACCATCCACGAACTCCTGCGAAAGATCAGCAGGCGATAGACGATATAGAGCTGCAGCATCAGTCCGAAAAACCAGTAGATGCCTGGCCAGATGATCTTATCAGGCTGAGGCAGCACATTGATATACATGAGCAGCTGGGCCAGCACGTTTTCCCAATGGAAGGCAAAGCGTCCTGGGGTCACAGCGTCGACCATCAGGAAGATCGAGAAGCCTACGATGAGCATCCTGAAGAGTTTCAGATAATGATAAAGGATGAAACCTTTGGGGAGGCTGGGAGAGGTCTCATATTTCCTGACCAGTCCGAAGCCACTGAGGAAGAGGAACACAGGCACCCCGTAATGTCCGAAATAAGAAAGCAGATGTACAGGCAGCAGTTCTGTGGGGTTCGAGAGCACCTGCCACAGACGGTCGTTGTTGAAGTCGATGAACTGATACTCGTTCTCCTGCACAATCTTGCCGTTGAAGTGGCAGAAATTGTGCAGCATGATGGCGAGGATGGCAATCCCCCTCATCGCCGAGCACTCAGCCTTTGTCAGCATCTCCTTCATATCATTCTTCATTCTTCACTCTTCACTCTTCATTCTTCACTTCATCATAGTCCGTGACCCCTTTCAGGATGCGAGGGCGCTTCAGGTTATAGTCAGGACTGACGATGTCAAGATCCTTTCGATAGAGTGGGGTGGAGATGCCACCCAGATAGAGCAGCAGATGAGGCAGCGCATCAGTCATCATCGGGCGGTCCTTGGCGTTCTGAATCGCCAGCCAGCCATAGGGATGATTCCACAGATACTGAGGCGAGCCCCATATCCAGAAAGGTATCTCCATCTCGTTGCGTGCCAGGCGATAATCGATGTTCGCCCCATGCATGCGACCATACATATAGGGCTTGCCGTCGAAGATCTCCTCACCGTGATCGGGCATATAGATCACCACAGCATCCTTATCGGCAAAGCGCTGGGTGATGGCATAGAGGATAGAGTCGTTGTATCTGAGCGAATTGTCGTATTCCGCGAGGATGCGCTTCTGCTTGTCAGTCAGTTCAGGGCGGTCATACATCGAAGGTGTGAAGTGGGTGAACGTCTTGCGAGGATAACGGGCCCGATAGTCGACGTGCGAACCCATCAGGTGGAAAATCACGAGGTTTCCCTTACATTTTCCATCGGGCTTAGAACATTGATCATAGGCCTTCAGGAGACCCTCGTCAAAACTGTAGGTCTGGGTATTGCGAACATCGAATTGCCTGTCGCTCAGTTCTGGATCGTTCAGGAAGAAGTTGCCGCTGAAGTCATAGACGGCCTCCTTCGCCTTGGGCAGGAACTGGTTGGTGATAAACGTTACGTGATAGCCAGCCTTGCGGAACACCTCTGGGAAAAGAGGCTTGTCGCACCACTCGCCACTATCGCCGACGGCATAGAGCGACAGCATGTGCTTGAAGACAAAGCTCGTCAGATTCCACGAAGACACCACATCAGTAAACGGAATGAGCGAACCATCTTCGGCCATCATCATCTGATAGGGTGTCGTCTCTTTCTGATAGCCGTAGAGCTGGGAGTGATGCTTGTTGTAGCTCTCACCAATCACCAGCACGATGTTGGGCACGCGATAGCTGCAGCTGTCCACCTGAACCAGTCTGCTGGCAGCCTTCAGTTGTACGATCTGCTTGGAAGCCAGACGGTTGACATAGACACCAAAGGCCAGGCGATAGACGGGGACATAGAGTTTGGCCTGATCCTTACGGGTCAGTTCGTGCTCCACCTCTCCGATGGTATTGCAGGTGAAGAGCCTGTGCATCGCCACCTTATTATCCCATGTCTGGCTGATGGTGCTGAAGAGCATCCAGGCCACGACGCAGCCCATGACGGCTTTGAGGCCAGTGATGAGGCCCTCGTTGACCTTTGGCAGAACCATCCGTTGGTGCATCTTGCCGAGATAAAGCCTGATGACAGTCCAGAGGAAGTGCGCAAGTATCAGCAGCAGAATCCAGCCCACGCTTGACTTGATGATATCCCAACTGAGATAGCCCGTCAGGAATTCCCGAGCCTCATGCCCGTTGGTCTCGTTGACAAGCATCAGCATCGTTGGGGTCAGCGTCGACTCGAACCTGACATAGCAGTACATGTCGACGATAGCCAGACCATAAAAGAAGATGTAAATCAGGGCTTTGAAGAAGATGCGAATCTTGCGTGGGATCAGCATCAGCAGGGCACAGATGGCGTAGATGTCGAGGAAGAGTTCTGGCGCAGAGAGTTCGTAGGGTTTGGCACCACGGTCCCTCAGATAGTAGGGCATGATTTCGAGCTGCGTACAGAGCCAGCCCAGGGCGAACATAAAGACGAAGAAGGCGCCGTTATTCAGTATCGGACTGAACAACCAGCCAATCCACTTCAGGGGGTTGATATGGTTTTTGCGGCGTTTACGCATAGAGCCTATTTTCCTTAATATATTCCGCTACAGTCTTGGGCACCATTTTGCTGATGCCTTTTCCCTGACGGATGCGCTGGCGGATGGCTGTGCTGGAGATGTCGATGAAACCAGGATCGCCAGGTGTTCTGGTGTAGACGATGATCTCAAACTTCTGCTTGATGTCGTCGGCTCGATACCACTTGTCGAAGATCGCCCAGTTGTCGCCTCCGATCATCAGCACGAACTGCCGCTCAGGATAGTCATTCGTGAGTGCCTCCAGCGTGTTCCAGGTGTAGGAAGGTCTAGGCAGATGCATCTCATAGTCGCTGACGGTGATGCCTGCAACCCCTTCGACAGCCAGACGGGCCATCTCCAGTCGCTGCTCATCGTCGGCGAGGTCGCTGGATTGTTTCATGGGATTCTGCGGAGAGACCATCAGCCACACCTCGTCGAGCCCTGCCTGTTCTTTCAGTTGCAGCGCCAGCGCGATATGCCCATTGTGGATGGGATTGAATGACCCTCCAAAAATGCCAGTCCTAATCATTCCACATTCCTCATTCCACATTCCTCATTCCTCATTCCACATTCCACATTCCTCATTCCACATTCAAGAACTCTTGTATCGCAGCCAAGGCATCGGCCTCAGCATATTCCAGGATATCGTTGACAACAATCTTGTCGAACTTCTCTGCAAAAGTCAGCTCGAACTCAGCACGAGCGATGCGCTGGGCGATGACCTCAGGCGTGTCCGTACCCCTGCTTTCGAGGCGGCGGCGGAGCTCGCCAATCGATGGGGGCTGGATGAAGATGCTCAGGGCCTTGTCGCCATAGAACTTCTTGATGTTCACACCACCTTTCACGTCGACGTCGAACACCACGTTCTGTCCAGCCGCAAGCTGATTCTCCACCTGCGATTTCAGTGTGCCGTAGTAACGGTCGGTATACACCTCCTCATACTCCAGGAATTCATTGTTCTCGATACGGTTGCGAAACTCCTCTGGTGAGATGAAGAAATACTCCACGCCATTCTGTTCTGTACCTCTCGGTGCCCTTGACGTGCAGGATATCGAGAATGCCAGGTTCAGTTCCTGGTGCTCCTTCATCAGCCACGAGATAATCGTCGACTTTCCCGTTCCGCTGGGAGCGCTGAAGATGATTAGTCTGCCTCTCATTATTTTGAAGTTTAGAGTTTACCAACTCAACGCCTTATAAAGCGTTTAGCACTTGCTCCTTGATCTGCTCGAGCTCGTCCTTCATTTTGACGACGATGTTCTGCATCTCAGCTTGGTTCGACTTCGAGCCAGTGGTGTTGATCTCGCGCCCCATCTCCTGAGCGATGAAGCCGAGCTTCTTACCTTGTCCTGCAGGCTCGTTCATCGTGTCGCGGAAGTACTTCAGATGGTTTGTCAGGCGCTGCTTCTCCTCACTGATGTCGAGTTTCTCGATGTAGTAGATCAGCTCCTGCTCCAGACGGTTATTGTCGTAGTCCACCCCAGGAATCTGCTGCAGACCCTCCACGATGCGCTGCTTGATCTTCTCCACGCGACTCTTTTCGTAGGGCTCGATCTCTGCCAGCAGGATGGCGATATTGTCGATCTTCTCCGTGAACTTCTTCTGCAGGGCAGCTCCCTCCTGGGTACGGAAGTCAACAAGATTCTTCAGGGCCTCGCTCACAGCTCCCTTCACCGTTTGCCACTCTTCCTCCTCCAGCTCCTCCGTGTCAGTCTTTGTCAGCACATCGGGCATACGGAGCAGGGTGTAGAACCAGTCTTCAGGCACGGGGATGCCCGTCTTCTCAGAGATGCTCTTGATCTGCTGGTAGTAGTTCTCCACGAGTGCTGCATTGATGGGGGTAGGGTCGACGGCCATATCCTTCTCTATCCAGACGCTCATGTCGACTTTTCCCCTGATGAGGGCCTCAGCCACCATCTGGCGCATCTCCATCTCCTTCTCGCGATAGAGGGCTGCGATACGTGTGTTCAGGTCAAGCTGCTTGGAGTTCAGCGACTTCACCTCTACATGGATTTTCTTGTCTTTGTAAGCTACGACTGCCTTGCCGTAGCCAGTCATTGATTGTATCATGTGTGTACCTTATTTAATAAAAACCGCTACAAAGATACAAAGAAGTAAGTGAAAAACCAAATTTTATTGAATTTTTACGGCTTTTCCGCCTACTTTCAGCACATGGAGCTGCCCTCTGCTGATGGTTAACTCAATTTCCGGCCCATTTGCGGAGGGTTAGTTTCTTCATTTCGCTTGCATATGTCACTAGATTCATAAATTGTCAGCGATTCTCCCAAATCATAGCGTATTTTCTAAAGCACATCTTGATCCCTTTCGGACCTTCAAATGTGAGGAGGGTGTCACCTTGAAGGGAAAAATGATCCATAAGTATGAAACTTTGTATGAATGGCCAAGGAGACGGTTGGTTTACAAAGTCACTGTGATACTCGCATTCTTTGACTTTTACCTGTATTTCTCCTTTTACATCCTGGAGCGAATCCTGGAGTTCCTTGACCTTAAATGTCCCAGAACAATTGTATTGGAGGATTTGAGCACAGAAGCGGCTTTCACTATGATCTGCCTTTAATGAATCCTCAGAAATATCAAAAAAGATGAAACCGTAAATATGGCCATCATGCAATTTTCCTTCTATATCTGTCATGCTGCTCAAAAACCATTCAGGTTTCTCTTTTTGGTATTTATAAGGTATATAGGGATTGAGATTGTCGAATGTGAAAGCGATTTTCATTTCATTATCTGTGAATTGTTCATAAGTCACACGATCAAAGGCCATTTTCGGATGGAGCGACCAGAAGTAATAATCATAGGATTTATACTTCTGTGTTTTCTCCTTGTCTTGATGCTCGAAAAACACCTTGAAGACTACACTATCATTGTCGATAATAGCATGTCTATTCAACGCCAAGTCTTGTGTATCTGGGTTATAAATATTTGTTTTGACAAGAATGAGCGAGTATTTGCTGAAATCAATCTGAGGTAAGGGCTCGGGGCCTGTGTATATGTTCCTTAGGGTTTCTTCCGAGTTAATGAGCAAACAGAGATAATGAGGGGTTGTGTATTCTATTATGATGTCATCATCAATCGGATTAAGATTGGTAATGAAGTTCATACCATTATTTGTACAACCGTCTTCAAATACTTTGTCGAAAAACGCCTGTACATCTTCTGGTGCAGCTTCAGGATAATACGAATACTTTGGGACTTCAGACGATGGTTGTAAAACATAGACAATCGTCCAGTCACTAACTTCTTGGCTGAATGATTGATAATCCTCTTTTTGCAGATAAAACGGCTTACCGTCAGAGGTATAGAGATTATCTAACACCTTACTTTGAAATGGAGTATATACTTTATAGAAGTACTGGTCTTTCCATTTTAAGCGGAATACTCCAGATTTGTTGTCAGACGCATTTGCTATTTGATTGAATTCCAGATAGCTGACGTAATCAGCCAGCCACTCTGGGAGTTGGCTTTTATCTACGAGTTCAGTCTTGATGTCCTGATCGAACGAAGGGTCAGCAGGCAGTTCATCGCTGCCGCAGGCTGTGAGAAAAGCGATGGCCACCAAGGCCAGCGTGCTCATAAAGGTATTCTGTTTCATACTAACTCTAATTATTCTTGTCCTTTACCTATATAACTGATAAAGGGTGCAAACTTTGCACGAAACGGACTAAAATTTAGGATTTTTTAAATTTCAACCAACAGAAACCTATAGACCCTTGCAACCATCTAATTATACGGAATGGTGGTTCACCGATTGGTGGACCACCAACAGGTGAACCTTTTTAGACGAAATAAAATTGCTTGTTTTTCAAATAGTTAGTTAAATAATCATAAAGTTCACCACATGGTGAACCACAAAGTAGTATACTTAAAAAAAGATGATTATATTTGCATCATCAATTTTAATTCAAATGTTATAATGAGCAAGCCTTTCATATACGGAATGTCTGTTGAAGGCAATCATTTCACAGACAGGGAACTTGAAACCAAGCGACTTAAACTGAACTTTGAGAATGGTGTAAACTCCATTCTTATCTCTCCACGCAGAATGGGGAAGACGTCTCTTGTGAAGAGAGTCATGCACCAGATAGACGATGCTAAAATCAAGGTGGTCTATATGGACATCTACAGTTGTAGGACAGAATACGAGTTCTATGAAAAGTACGCTTCTGCCATTATACAAGCTACAGCCAGCAAGGTGGATAAAATGGTAGAGACTGCTAAGGAATTCATCATGAGCATTGTGCCTAAAATAAAATACAGTCCAGAACCAAATACTGAGTTTGCACTATCACTGGGCATCAACCCCACCTCCAATACGCCAGAGGAAATTCTCGATCTTCCAGAGCGTATAGCTTTGAAGCGAGGAATGGAAATCGTAATTTGTATTGACGAGTTTCAACAGATCGGAGAAATGTCCGACACACTGATTATCCAAAAGAAGCTTCGAAGTGTGTGGCAGCATCATAAGCATACCAGTTATTGCCTGTTTGGCAGTAAACAACACATGATGAAAAACCTATTCCAAAGTCGCAAAATGCCTTTTTACCAATTTGGTGACATGTTCTTTATCAAGAGGATCCCAACAGAAAAGTGGGTGCCTTTTATTGTAAGTCGATTTGCAGATTCTGGGAAGACGATTAGTGCTGAGTATGCTCAAAAAATCTGTGAAACCGTAGACAATTATTCCTCTTATGTACAGCAATTGGCATGGAATATCTTTGCCTTGTCTGATGATGTAATAACGGAACAAGATATCAAAGATGGATTGGATGCAACGATGGCACAGAGCGTTTCACTCTTTGTAGAGCAAACAGCTAACCTGACATCTTATCAGCTGAATCTGATACGTGCTATCTGTCAAGGATATCATGATGATTTCGGTTCAAAGGAAGTTACAAGTCGTTTTGAGTTAGGTACAAAGTCGAATCTTATTAAGCTCAAGAATGCACTTGTTGAACGGGAAATCATTGAGATTACAGAAGATGGTTGTTTTATTGCAGACCCTCTCTTTGAACGTTGGTTCGTCACAGAAATGAAGTAAAAGAGCAGAGAGTGCGATGGCGAACCGTTAAACAACATTAAAATACAGCCTGTTTCGTGCAAAGTTTGTACCCTTTATCAGTTATATAGGTAAAGGACAAAGAAATAACGTTAGTATGAAACAGAATACCTTTAAGAGCATGCTGGCCTTGGTGGCCATTGCAATTCTCACAGCCTGCAGTAGCGATGAACTGCCTGCTGATCCTTCGTTCGATCAGGACATCAAGACTGAACTCGTAGATAAGAGCCAACTCCCAGAGTGGCTGGCTGATTACGTCAGCTATCTGGAGTATGTGCCTGAAGGCCAGGAGCTTCCCACAGAGAAGTCTGGCATTTATCGCTTTGAGTGGAATGGCCAGACCTATTATGAATTGTATTCTCCTTCGCAGACAATGATGCATGACAACTTGTTTTCAAGTAACGGCACACCAGTTCGATTAGTAGAAGATGACTACAAGTCGCTGACAGACAATGCTCACGACTGGACTATTGTCTACCTCCTTCAACCAAGTCATCAACCTTTGCAGAATCACGCTTATCCTGCTGAGGTACACGAATACGACTCGTTCTTTGAGAGAGCAATGTCATCTCCTCGTTTTTTTAAGTTTGATATGTTCAAGTTTAAAGAATACTTATACACCATCAACTCTGAAGAGCAATTTGAGTCTGAAAAAGCCTCATTTGCTATTTTATACTGGCCAAAAATCGATTTTAGTAAATATTCCCTCGTTATTGGCAGAGTGCGTGCTTTGTGGCATGCACCTCTGAAACGACAGGAAATCGCGACTGACAGCGAAGGTTCCATCCTCCGCCTCTATTATGAAAGAAATCTGAAAATGGGTGAATTCTTCGAGGAAGACACTATAGAAATCCGTCCCTTCTGGGCATTATATCCTAAGATACAGGACAAGAAACTAAATATAGAGGTGATAGCCAACAACCGTCCCTATGGAAATATTACCAAAGAGGTCGTCATTTCCGACCCAGTGTTCGGAGAGAATTGGGAGCCAATTGGCGGGAAACTGCCCTTTCGGATCAGTAAAGAGATTTTCGAATACTACGTTCATGGAAAGAATTGGGTAAAAAAAGGGATTGGTGAAATACTTCCAGACGGTAGGGTGCGTGATCTTCATGGAAAAATTATTGGTGGTAGCCTGGGTGGTTTTATCTTTGGGGACAATCAAGTAATAGAGTATGGGTATAGTGATGCTATTCTTGGGAACTATCAGACTGAATTCCAATTCGACTATGATGAGAATACGAACAAACTTCAAATAGGCGATATAACATATTATCTTCTCTCTATTGATGAGGATGAAATGGTTTTGGTTTTGGAGTACAAGACCTCAACGAGGGTCATTAAGTTGTATGAATAGTAGAACTTTCTGGAATTAATAGTAGAACTTTTTAGAATTAATAGTAAATAGTTCTGGAATTAATAGTAAAAAATCGGTCTATTCGAGCCCTGCGAGCACCCGTGGCGAGGTAGCTTGCACCAACCTCCAAACATTTGGCTTCACTACTTAACTACAAAGAAGTTGAGCAAATGCGAAACTTGAAAAAAAGATTTAAAACTGGAAGTCGTAATCAATGCTGGAGCTGACTTTGCCGGCTTTCTGAAGTATGTCGTACATGCGCTGGAGGCCACGCTCCTGTTCTTCTGTGGGATGACTCTCTATCTCTCCATTCTCAGTCATGATGCTCGTCATCGCAAAATCGTAGCGTGCCAGCCCGTTCTTGTCTGTCATGAAATGGCAGAACGTCAGGCCATGAGGCATATAGCTCGACAGCAAGCTATTGAGCCTAGCAGAAAACAGGCGCTCTCCGTTGCTATAGAATACGATCTCGTACTGCACAGGGATAGGAAAGCTCTTCGAGTCGATTCTATCCGTATTCTTCATCTTAAACTCACCAGTTTTTGGATTGACGGCGATGATATCGTTCAGTGTTATCACATAGTCGCTAGGAATAATATCAATCAGCTGAGCCTCCTCGGGCTTTACAATGGCATAGAGGGCTTCTGGTGAATCGACTGTATCAGAGTCGCTGCACGAGGTAAAGATACTGGCAAGGGCCAAAACGAATAAGCAAAAACTATATTTCATACTAACGCAAATTGACTGTCTTTTACTTATATAACTCGAAATCGCCAAAACCTTGCAAAGTTCAGGGGCATTTTTAAGCATGTTTAACCATTAGGATATTGTTCTTTTACAGCCTGCAGCTCTTTATCGCTCAGGCGTCGAAGGATGACAACGTAGCTGATGTCCCTATATTCCCCAAGTTTGGCGCTTGGTACGTGTAGCCTCTTGACGGCTTCCATGCGGTCACCTTCGATGGAAATAACCTGAAACTCTGCTCGATGACCTATATAAACCATATTATTCTGATGGGAATACATCAAGTGATCTTCACTTTTACCATGTGAAGGGTTGGAGTTTCGCCAATAATCTGTTACTGTGTTCCCTGAGGAATTGAACTCGTAGCAGTGAATGGGCATGCCACCCATAGTCCACACGACGTTCTCATTATAGGTTCCATCTTCATTTAGCTTGTGGAATGATACTTCTTGCCAGCCATAACCCTTGACCATCTCCAAGAAGTCCTTCTGTGGGATGCTTTTCAGTTCCTTCAAGCTTGACTCCCAATCTGATGAGATGGGAAAAAATACAGAAGAAATATCAAGAGTTAAATAACCACATCTTTCTTTATAAACTTCATGATGATTGATGCTCAGGCTTACATTTAGCATTTCAGACGGCAGTTTTGGATAAAGTGCATAGAAATAGCTGGTAGAGTTGTTTTCTCCTATACCCTGAGACGCTCCCAATGGCTTTTCATAATAGAGACGCAGAGTCGGATGGAAATAAACATCACCTGGTGTCATTTCCTGTCTTTTCAGATAAGCACCTCTGGGCACATGGGCAACACCGACAATTAGTGAGTATTGATTAAAATCGATGGCAGGCAAGGAATCGGCTCCAGCGTAAATACTTGTATATTGCAATGGAGTGGTGATGATGTAAAAAGTATTATTATGGATTGCATCGGGTTCAAACTTGATGCCGTTATTCATCTTTCCGTCAGCCATCAGATTCTGGAAGAAAAGCTGTGCTTCTGGATCCTCAATGTTTACAGGATAGACAAAAGGGTTCTCATGGGTGTATTTTAACAAGTAGACAATGGTCCAATTCCTGGCGCTCTCGCTCAGAGACTTATAATCCTCATCTTCTAATATAATCCGATTTCCATCTGCGTCATACAAATCTTGATGCATGGAATTTTGGGTAGAGGAAGATATTTCATAAAACGTCTTGTCATTCCACTCGAAACGATAGATGCCTGCAGTTTCTGAGGGCAGGGGCTGATTTTCAGGTACGTACTCCAAATAGGTCACATAATCTGCCAGCCACCCTGGGAGTTGGCTCTTTTCTACGAGTTCCGTCTTGATGTCCTGATCGAACGAAGGATCAGCAGGCAGTTTATCGCTGCTGCAGGCAGTGAGGGCGAGTGTGGCTGAGAGGGTCAGGATTGGGAGATAAGATTTCAGATGTTTCATCATTGCTTTCTCTTTTTGAGGGTTATTGTTGTTTCTCAGCGCGCTGAGATTCTGTATCCTTGGTGTCGCGCTTGACGTGTCGCACGCTCTTGCCTCCCAGTGAATAGGTGAGGGTGAGGCTGATGCGCTGGGTGTGGGGATTCTGATGACTGTACTCTGACAGATCATATAAAAGAATCTGATAGAATCGAGAGGCGTTGAGAATATGCTGGTTGAACGGATCGCGTGCTACAAGCGACAGTTTCAGGCGATCCTTGAGCATCGAGTAGCGCAGGGCGAAGTTGAAATAGCCATAGCTGTCGAACGTTGTCAGTCCCTTATATTCTGAGAAACAATGGTCGTAACGGGCATTGAGCAGTAAGGTATGCTGATGGTTCAGGAAAAGATCGGCAGAGACTGCTACTTGCTTTCCCCATCCATTGATGTCAGGCATGTGGATTTTGTATTCATGGTACACTTTATCAGGACCCATATAATCAATGTGAGACACCAGGAATTTGGAGACGTCGATGTCGGACTGCGCATGATAGTAATAGAGATTACCCTCAGCTGCGATGCTGAACTGGCGAGAGAACTGATGCTGCCAGCGCAGATACAAACCAGCACGGTCATTTTTATAGCAGTTTAATGGGCGAGTCTCACGTTCGAAAGCAACTTGATAGTTTCTATCATCAGTAACGTAGGAATCATGAGTTGTAAACACTTCATCATGGAAAGCCGTTATCCAGTCGATCATATCGTCCCCATGATGGTAGTAAACGATCGCATTCAGACCTCGCCCATTGCTGTAGCTTAGCTCCACATTATTGCTCGTGCTGGGCAGGAGGGATGGATTGCCTGTCTTGATGGTGGTTGATGACGAATAGACCTCGAATGGGTTGAGGTCGTAGAAATTAGGGCGGCTGATGCCCATGCTCCAGCTCAGATTCAGCAGATGGCGCTCTGCCAAGCGGTAACTGAGCAGTATCGAGGGTAGGAATTTGCTGTAGTCGCGGTTATTCCTGTCGTCGACCCCAGCACCATTGAGCGTATAGGGGTTGTAGGTGAGGTTTGTGACTGGCACTACCATGCGGTCGAATCCTTTCAGATGTGTCTGTTCATATCTGATACCTGCCTTGGCAGTGAACTTGCCGCCAAACGATTTCGAGAGGTTGAGGTAGAAGGCGCTTGTCTTCTCCTGATAGTCATAGTCTGTGGACCAAGAGCGAGGGAATCCCATGAGAATGCGCTTATCCTCGACATTCGATTCATTGTGGATATGGGTATAGGCAGCACCAGTCTCGATGGTGGCGAAGGGGAAGGGCAGCGTGGCATCGAGCTTCAGCGACTGGATGTAGTATTTCCCATCTGACAAGCAGCGCGACTTATAGTAGCCACCAGAGGGGATGGAGGTGGAGACAACGAAAGAGTTGGCATTGTCCTCGCGATACTGATTGTAGGTAAGGCTCAGCAGTTTGCCTAAGGAGTCGAGCGTCCAGTCGCAGTAGGCTGTGAGGTTCAGGGTCTTAGCAGGCGAAGTGGGTCTCTGGCTGCCTTCAGAATACTTTGTACCCTTATTTGTGGTGATATCTGTGATGTCCATATTGGAGCGTTGGTGTCGATAAAAGGCCATAGCTCCCAGCTCAAGGTTCTTGGTGGGCATGAAGCGCAGCGTGGCATTGGCACCAAAGTTCTTGTCTGTCAGTTCCTGGTGATTATCAGAGATCATCATTTTTTGACTATCCATTTTGGTGTAGTTCGTGAGTTCGTCGAGACAATCTGTCTTGCGTTCAATGTCTGCCCCCAGTGTCATATCCAGCTTCTTCGAGGCGTAGCTGGCGGTTGCGCTGAGCTGCTCGCTCCAGTCCTCGCTCTTGCCTATCTGTCCTGTGATGTCGCCTCGCCAGCCTAACAGCTGTCCGCTATAGGTCACGATATTGATGTAACCTCCTGCTGCATCCATCTGATGACGCCCGGAGGGATTGGAGATCACTTCGATGCGCTCGATATCCTCTGCCTGCATCGACCATAGTCGCTGGCGAATGGTCTCTTCGTCGAGAATCGTCACACGTCCATTGAACATGAAGCCAGCATCGCCCTTTCCGAGAATGCTCGCATGTCCGTTCATCATCGTTACCATTGGCACGCGATAGAGCAGTTCGAGGGCGTTCTGACCCTTGGCAAACTGATCATTGGCCACGATATACTGCAGACGATCGACTTCATTGCGCAGAATGGGCAGACGGCCATTGATGGTGACATTGCTCAGATAGTTGTTCTCCATCTGCATGCGGATGGTGCCTACATGGCTGATGGGCATCGTCCGCTCGATGGTCTTGAAGCCAATGCAGCTGATGCGCACCTTGGCCTTCTCTTCGCCACAGGGGATGACAAAGTCGCCAGCCTCATTGCTTACACCACCTCCAATATATGTGGAATCGAATGGGTGAAACAGTGTAATATTGGCATAAGCAACAGGCTGGCGCTCACTGTCGACAAGCCGTCCCGTTAGTTTTGTGCGATCTTTCTTGATACACTCCACGAAGATGTCGCGCCCCTTCACTCTGACCTTCACAGGGTAGAAGCCGCATACCTCCCTGACGGCATCAGGGAGGGAGCGGCCTTTCTTGATTGTTTTACTGACGGTGAAATCCTCGAGCTCGTCATATACGAAGTTGATGTCATAGCGCTTCGACGACTCGTCGAGCTGGATGAGTGCATCAGAGAGCGACGTGCTGTGGAACGTGTGTTGCGCCCTGACGGTATGGGGATTAGCTATCCCAACGAACAGACCTATTAATATAATAAGGTACAGCGAGGTGTGCTTCATGGCTTTATTCTGCAGTAAGAAGATCATTTTCCAGTGTGACGTTTACTTTCTCGAATCCGTTGAGGCGATCCACCATCACCTCTGCACTCTGCAGCTTGTTCCACTTGATGTAGAGACGGATATGTCGCGACTGGTCATCACGATACTGGGTGCGCAGATGGTAATAGTCGGCCACTTCCGCAAGGATGTCCTCCAGTTCCTCGTTCTCGAAGGTGCGCAGGGTGTCAGCAGGTTCTTGTTGCGACGGGGCTTGCGCGTCGGGGGTGCCGCTGGCGACTGTCGTTGTCTGCACAGTAGTCTTCTTATCATCGAGGAATTTCACATACTGGATGGCAGCAATGGTGATGCCGGAGAGCATGATCAGACCAATAAAGACAGCTGCGACCTTCCATATCAGGGGCTTCTCCTGTCTGGGGAGTGCCTTCTTCCTCATCTTGAATCCCTGCTCTGCCTTGACAGCCAGATTATAGCAGTCGCGCAACTCCTCGTCGTCCATCAATTGCTCGAGCTCCTCATCAGTGAAGTCACTTGGATTCTCCATGGCCCTAAGCAGCCTTTCCATCTTGTCTTCTTTCATCTTACTTTCGGATTAAATTGTTGTCTGAGCATTTGCAGTGCCTGAGCCAGATGTTTGTAGACGGCTACCTGGCTGATGCCAAGTTGCTCTGAGATGTGACGGTAGGAGAGTCCCTCGTCGTAGCGTAGTTGGAAGACGCGCCATGTCTGGGGTGTCATCACCTCTTCTGCGTAGGTCATCATGTCAGCGAGCAGTTCCTGTTCTGTCTCAACGGGGATGAGACTTGGTGTCTCCAGCGTCAGATGACGCGAAATCCGTTCTCTGAGCGACAGTTTTCTGATCTGATCCAGACAGAGGTTTCGCAGGCAGACGAACAGATAGGCCTCTGGCTTCTCTGCAGGAAGTCTGATGGCACCATCAGTCAGTCGTTCGAAGATCTCGCTCACTGCATCGTGTGCCTCCTCCTCGTCGTGGAGTAGCGTCGTTGCCAGCTGGTGCATCTTCTCTGCCTGTTGTCTGTACAGTCGTTCTGTCTCTTCTTTGTCAAGCATTGCTTTTTTGCTCTTTTACCTAAATGACGAACAAGGAGGGCTGTTTCCTAACCCCCAAGGTGCAAAATTACAAAAAAATTTGGTTTTTCACTGACTTATTCGTAACTTTGTCCCCATCATACAAACCTAAATATAAAAAGATGAGACAAGGATTACTGATCTTAGCCATTGGCTGTACGATGGCTGTGCAGGCGCAGAAAGCACCTGTGTATGAGACTTCTGCAAAGGACGAGATTGCTGCCAACCGTTTCTTGGCAGGTAGTAATTATGTGGACTACGATCGCCAGTTGCCTTCAAAGGCCCTGACGCCGTCGCCCAAAAACTACGAACCTTACTACATGAGTCACTATGGGCGTCACGGTTCGCGCTGGCTGATTGGCGATGGCGACTACACACATCCGATTACAACCCTGAAGAAGGCTCACGAACAGGGCAAGCTGACGGCTCTGGGTGAAGAGACGCTGAAGAAACTGGAGGCATTCTATCCCACCAGTCATGAGCGCCTGGGCGATCTCACCACTGTAGGCGAGCGCCAGCATCATGGTATCGGCAAGCGCATGACGCAGAACTTCCCTGAGATTTTCAAGGCCAAGGATGTGAAGATCGATGCACGCAGCACCACCGTGTTCCGTTGTATCCTCTCGATGATTGCCGAGTGCGAGGAACTGACGGCTGCTAATCCAACAGCAAGGATCCATAACGACGTGAGCCAGTCGCTGCAGTACTATCTGAACCAGCCTTGGGATGGTATTGTGAAGGAACTGGGCAGAGGCACTGGCGATAAGGAGTATGAGGCAGCACAGCTGAAGTATACCCACCCTGCACGACTGATGGGGCTTCTCTTCAACGATCAAGACTACGTATATAATAATGTAAAGGCAGGCGACTTGATGCGACAGCTCTTCCACGTAGCTTGTAACATGCAGAGCCACGATACAGACATCGAGTTCTTCTCGCTCTTTACTGACGAGGAGGTCTACGACCTGTGGCGCATCCAGAATATCGGCTGGTATCTCGACTACGGACCCTCACCCGTCTCTGGCGAGAAGATGCCTTTCAGCCAGCTGAATCTGCTGAAGAACATCATCGCTACGGCTGATACTGTCACCCAGACACAGGCCACACTGCGCTTTGGTCACGAGGTGTGCGTGATGCCACTTGCCTGTCTGCTGGAGCTTGATAACTGTGGAATGGCTGTGCAGAACCTCGATGAGCTTGATACCTATTGGCGCAATTATCGCATCTTCCCTATGGGCTGTAATATCCAGCTGATATTCTATCGTCCGAAGAAGGGTAAGACTGGTGATGTCCTCGTGAAGGCACTGCTCAACGAACGCGAGGCCTATATGCCTATCGACACAGACAACTGGCCCTACTACAAATGGCAGGACCTGCGTCAGTATTATCTGGATAAGATTAAAGACTTCGAAACTTCTACTTCACCTTCGAAGTAATCGGACTGCGCACACCCTTATAACTCTTCAGGTACGCCTTGGCACTTCCAAAACTCAGGAACATGTCGAGGCGTACTGGTATATGGTTCTGATCGTCTGTGATATAGAAGCGTACCAGTTCGTGGCTCTTGTTGTCCTCGCGCTCAAAGAATGAGAAGACGAGGCAGCGGAACTTCTCCTTCGAGTCGTTCATCTTGAAGTTCTCCTTACCTCGGAATTCGAGCCATGAATTGCTCAGGCTGCGTGCATCGCTGATGGGGGTGGGGATGATGTCACCCTTCTTCAACTTAGCGGAATCGAAGTTACGTGCACGGAGGAAGATAGACATCATGTCGTAGATACAGCTCCTATAGGTGCTGGTCTTCCAGTGCACCTCTCCATCGGCATCTACGCGATGCTTCTTCAGCTGGCAGAAGTTGTTGGGATAGCTGTACCAGATCTCATCGATGTAGTAGCGATCGCCCTCGCGTGCTCCCTTGCGGAAATAGAGGGGTGAGAGATCGGGGTTGCAATACGACAACAGCGTGTCGCGCATCAGGAAGTACTTGTCGAGTTTTGGGTTTCCTCGTGTGATGAGGTACGACTTCCAGGCTTCCTTGCCCTCAAACTTCGTGTATTTTGTATCCATCTGAGCCGTTCCCACCTTCAGCCAGATGAATTTCCAGTTGAAGTAGAGGTCATAGCTCAGTTCCTCGCCACTCTTAAAGGCTGTATTCTCAATGCCGCATTGCGACTTTGCCGACATCGCAAAGCCACACACAAGGCAAATCATCAAAACTATCTTTTTCATTTCACTATTCACTATTCACTATTCACTTTTCACTTCTCACTTCTCACTATTCACTTTTATCTTTTCACTTCTCACGTATTGTATGCCCAGCTCTTGAGCACGCTGAATATTGCGGTTCTTCAGTTTCTTCGCCGCATCGGGCTTCTGCTTCGTGATCTTTGCTGGCTTTTGTTTATGTATAGGTGTCGACAGGACATTCCAGTTCTGGGTGACGTCCCATTTCTCCTTGCATTCTATCTCTCGCGGATAATAATAGACGGCTTCTGCCTGCAAATCCTTATCGTAGTCGCCAGTGTCCCAGATGCCGTTACCGTTGAGGTCCACCAGTGCACGGACATAATACTTGTCAGGCTTTACATACTTGAAGGTAGCCACTTTTTTCTCTAAGCGTGTTTCCTTCACCACCGCATCCGAAGCATTCAGCAGCTGTACGATCACCTGTACAGTGTCTGGGATACCTGAGAGCGTCAGTTTCAGCGAACTGTACTTCTCCTCAGTATCGATCTTGACGCCCTGTTTGAAGGGATCCGACACCTTGCCGTAGATATCCTCGAAGGCTGCGGAGTCAATTTCGAGACTATACTCAATGCCAGGCTTCCAGTCAGCCAGTATCCTGTATTCGCGCAGTTTATACTCGATGGGTTCGAAGGTGCACGTCGATTCATACCACACGGAGTCGATCATCGAGTAGAGATGAACCATCGAGGTGTCGCACCTTGCCAGTGGCGTTGGCATCTCCACCGTCACCTTGTTCTCTGGTGTCATGGTCTGAGGCAGGTTGAACTTAGGCTCCAGAGGTTTCTCCTTGTAGATCGAGTCGTACTTCTCGCCACGTTTCTTCTTCTTTTCCTGCTCCTTCTCCCATTTCTCCAGTTCCTTGGCTTTCTCCTTCATACGTTTCTCGTATGGGGTCTTTGCCAGCACATCGACGGTATCTGTCTGATTCACGAGCACGCCCAGTGTGTCAGTCATCATATAGCTGATCTCCATGCGGAGTGTGTCTTGATTCACGAGGGTTGTGTCGCGCAGCCAGTAGTGGATGGTGTCCTGCTTCTCGCCCGTCTCGATGACAAAGGCACTGTCGGCATCGAAGTTCAGACCTTTGATGACGGGCAGTTCAGGATGGCCATAGCTGAAGTACATACTGAACTTATTGGCGTCCTTACGCTCCGTCTTCAGCAGGTAACGGTCTGTCTGTGTCTGAGTAAATGCCAGCAGTGTCACGTCGTCGGGCAGGAAGTGGGTATAGGGCACCTGCAGCAGTGCATCGATATGCAGAGAGTCGCGCCAGACGGTATCCACACGGGTATCAGGCTTCCAGCTTGGCTCATAGATGTCATGGCGGAAGGCCACCATCTCACTCTTCTGATTGAAGACAAAGTCGCCATCGGCATCCTTCAGGGCATAGGCGCGATACTTGCCAGGTGCCACGCCCTTCACCACGAAGTGCCCGCTGCCGTCAGTGCGAGACACGCGCAGCACAGGCTTGGTCTTGAAGGCTGAGTCAGCCAGATCGTCGTAAAGTCCCACCATGATACCCTTGATGGGTTCGAGGTTGCTGGCGTCGAGCACGTATCCTGCCACTTCGAAGGTATCGATCTGCTCGCCTGTCGAGAAGCAGTAGGTATAGTTGCCCATGGGGTTACCCTCGTTGTTGTCTGTGATGGCGTCGCTGAAGTCGATGGTGTAGGTCGTGTTCTCCTTCAGGGTGTCCTTCAGTTCCACGATGATTCTCTTACCAGCAGCTTTGATTTCAGGCATCTCGAGTTGTGGCGGCGAGACGATAACCTTATTGGAAGCATCTTCCAGTTTGATATATTCATCGAAGAAGATGGTGATCTTCTTCGAATGCACGTTGGCAGACTGATCCAGCGGCGAACTGCCGATGACCTTGGGAGGATCATCGTCATACCATCCACCGTCGGGCTGCCCCATGCGAGCGCAACTTGCAACTATTGTTGCAATGATAAAATGAAAAAATGTAATAATTAAAAGATTCTCTTTCCTCATCCTTTTTACATTTTATAATTATTGCATTTTTACATTAAGCGCAAGCAGCTGCTCAATATGTTCACGAGAGTTACTCAGACGTGGCACCTTGTTCTGTCCTCCCAGCTTGCCACGCAGTTTCATCCAGTCGTTGAAGAGGTTAGGTCTTGCCTCGATGATCTCCAGAGGTTGCAGCGTGATGTTCTTATAGCGCTTAGCCTCGTAGTCGCTGTTGATCTCCTGTAGGCGCTTGTCGAGGAGTGAGGCAAACTGCTGCAGGTCCTCAGGACGCTTCGAGAACTCGATGAGCCACTGGTGGCGGCACTTCGCATTCTCGTCCATGAACACAGGTGCTGCAGTGTATTCCAGCACCTCGGCCCCTGTCTGCTGGCAGGCATAGGCCAGTCCTTGTTCGGCATTGTCGACAATCAGTTCCTCGCCAAAGGCGTTGATGAAGTGCTTGGTTCGACCAGAGATGATGAACTTATAGGGATTGGTGGAGGTAAACTGGATGGTATCGCCGATTTCATAGCGCCAGAGTCCGCACGAGGTAGAGATCACCATCGCGTAGTTCTTGCCTGTCTCCACAGCCCAGAGAGGTATAGGTTCGTTCTTCTTTTCTCCTTCCTCCTTCCTCGAATCCAAAGGAATGAACTCGTAGAATACGCCGTAGTCGAGCATCAGCAGCATGGACTTGTCAGCGGGATCATCCTGAATACCGAAGAAGCCCTCACTGGCGTTGTAGGTTTCCATATAGTGCATGTTGGGCGACGTGATGAGGCGCTTATACTGTTCGCGATAAGGCGTGAAGGCCACACCTCCGTGGAAGAAGATCTCGATATTCGGCCATACCTCCTCGAGGTGCGTCTTACCTGTGATTTCCATCATGCAGGTGAGCACAGAGAGCATCCATGAGGGCACGCCCGAGATGTTGGTCACGTTCTTGTTCATCGCCTCTCTGGCAATGCGCTCGCGCTTGATCTCGAAGTCAGAGATGAGGGCCGTCTGTTTCTTAGGTACCCGCACGAGGTTCACCAGCGGATTGATGTTCTCGATGAGGATGGCACTGAGGTCGCCCACCAGTGAGTCAGGCAGGTTATAGTTGGGTGCATGACTGCCGCCAAGGATGAGGCCCTTGCCGTCGAACATTGCCGATTTGGGGTTGTTTCTCAGGTAGATGGCTACCGAGTCGCGCCCTCCGGCATAGTGAATCTTTTGCAGACCTTCAGGACTGACGGGGATGAACTTCGACTTATCGTTGGTGGTACCGCTCGATTTGGCATACCATTTCACGCGCCCTGGCCACAGGATATCCGTCTCGCCATGCCGCATACGGTCGATATCTTTCTTCAGTTCCTCATAGGTGTTCACAGGAACGTGCTTGATAAAATCATCATAGCCGTGCACCGCCGCGAAAGCGTGATGACGGCCATATTCAGTATCCTTTGCTGTCTGGATGAGGTGGCTTAGAACCTCTCTCTGCAGCTGCTCTCCTTCGTTCTGGTGCTTCTCCAAAGCACGCTGGCGAGGTACAAATACTTTTCCTATAATTTGAGTCAGACTCATCTTCTTGCGCAATTTTCGCTGCAAAATTAAGCTAAACTTTCGTAACATGGCAATAATTTACGTTTTTTTTATAATAATTAGTTTCCCTGTTTCTTGATAATCGTGAAAAAACCATTATCTTTGCAGTCAGAAACTACAATTTAAAACAAATGGGAAATAGAGTAGTGATTACTGGTATGGGCATCTGGTCCTGCCTTGGAACAACATTGGATGATGTCCGTCAGTCGCTTTACGAGGGCAAGAGTGGCATCATCTTCAGTCAGGAACGTAAGGATGCTGGGTTCCGTTCACCTATCTGTGCCAATGTGCCTAAGGTGGATCTCAAACCTTTTCTGAAACGTAACCAGCGGCAGATGATGCCCGAGGAGACGCAATATGCCTACATGGCTACGCGACAGGCACTTGAACATGCACGTCTGGATCAGGATTATATCGACGGCCACGCAGTGGGTATCATCTATGGCAACGACTCCACGGCTGAGGCTACGATGGTGGGGCTCGACAAGTTCCGTCTGACCAAATCCACCTCTGATTGTGGCAGTGGTGCCATCTTCCAGTCGATGAACTCCACGGTGACCATGAACCTCGCCACGCTGTTCCATCTGAGAGGTATCAACCTGACAGCCTCTGCGGCCTGTGCCTCTGGGTCTCAGGCGCTTGGGCTCGGATTCCTGCTCATCAGGAACGGTCTGCAGGAGTGCGTCATCTGTGGTGGAGCCGAGGAGAGCAATCTCTATGGCATTGCAGCTTTCGACGGCTTGCAGGCCTTCTCGAAGCGTGAGCATGATCCTACGCGCGCCAGTCGTCCTTTCGATCGTGAGCGCGACGGACTGGTGCCCAGCGGTGGTGCTGCCACGCTGGTCATCGAGAGTTATGAGCATGCCGTGCGCCGTGGGGCTCCCATCATTGCCGAGATCCTTGGCTGGGGCTTTTCAGGCAATGGTGAACATATCTCCAATCCCAATGTCGCTGGTCCTGTATGCTCGTTGGAGCAGTGTTTCCTGAGTGCCGGTGCTCAGCCTCGCGAAGTGGGGTATGTCAATGCCCACGCCACTTCCACGCCTCTCGGTGATGCCTGTGAGGCGAAGGCCATCGCCCAGGTCTTCGGCGATTATCGGGTGCCTGTCACCTCTACGAAGAGTCAGACGGGGCATGAGATGTGGATGTCGGGTGCCTCCGAGATCATCTACTCCACGCTGATGATGAAGAACGACTTCATCGCTGGCTCGCTGAACTTCGAGGCTCCTGATGATGAGACGGCTTGTATCAATGTGGTCCCTAAGACCATCGATACCCATTTCGACATGTTCCTGAGCAACTCCTTCGGGTTTGGAGGCACCAACTCCACGCTGATAGTCAAGAATCTGAATAAATAAGAATAAGATGAGAAAATCGTTTTTGATACTGGCGGCTGTTCTTTTAGTCTGCAGCTGCAGCGAGAAGAAAGAGAGTAGGGCAAAGGCTCCTATCCGTGTAAAGATGCAAGTGGTATCGCCCTCGATGGCTGACAATAGCGTGACCTATGTGGGTATCGTCGAGGAGCGCGAGGGTACGGCAGTCAGCTTTACAGGCATGGGTGTGGTGAAGCGCCTGCTCGTCAACGAGGGGCAGGCCGTCGCTCGTGGACAACTGATAGCAGAGATGGACGACACCCAGGCGCGCAACCTCCTGGCAGGTGCCGAGGCCACGATGAAGCAGGCCAACGATGCCCATCAGCGCTATGGCATGCTGCACGAGAACGGTTCACTGCCCGAAGTGAAATGGGTGGAGATCGAGAGTAAGGTGGAGCAAGCCAAGTCGCAGCTCGAAGTGGCCAAGAAGAATCTGGCTGATTGCCGTCTGACAGCCCCCGTGAGTGGTATCATTGGTAAGAAGCTCATCGATGCTGGCGAGACAGCCATGCCATCGCAGGCAGTAGTCACCATCCTCGATATCTCCAGTGTCAAGGTGAAGGTATCCGTGCCTGAGGCTGAGATCAGCCATATCAGCAGTACGACGCCCTCGACCATCAACGTAGAGGCTGCAAAGGCCACGCTGAAGGGAGGACATATAGAAAAAGGTGTGGAGGCTGATCCGCTGACACACACCTACGATGTGCGCATACAGGTGGCCAACGGTGAGAGGAAGCTCCTGCCTGGTATGGTTGCCAACGTACAGTTCTCGCCCGAAGGTTCTACGGAAGTGCAGATGAAGTCACTGCCTGTCACCTCCGTACAGCGTCGCAGCGATGGTTCACTCTTCGTGTGGGTTGTTGCCGCCGACAGCACAGCTCATCGTGCGACGGTAACGACAGGCGACACTCACGGCAACTACATCACAATCATCGATGGCATCAACATGGGTCAGAGTGTAGTGACTGAGGGTTATCAGAAACTGAGTGAAGGAACGAAGGTGGTGAAAAGTGAAAGGTGAAAAGTGAAAGGTGATGGAAAATAAGATGAACTGGCTGAAATGGCCATTGGAACACTACTCGATATCGCTGCTTATCATCGGCATCCTCTTCGTGCTGGGAATCTACGGCATGTATGTGATGCCCAAGGATGAGTTCCCCCATGCCACCATCCGTCAGGGCGTGGTGGTAGCGGTATACCCTGGTGCCACCTCCGAGGAAGTCGAGGAGCAGGTGGCACGCCCCTTAGAGCGCTACCTCTTCACCTATGGCGAGGTAAACCGTCTGAAGACCACCTCGCAGTCGCAGAACGGCATGTGTATCATGATGGTGAAGCTCAACGACGATGTGAACAATAAGGATGAGGTATGGAGTAAGATCAAGCACGGACTGAATGGTTTCAAGGCAGAGCTGCCCGCTGGTGTGCTCGCCGTCGTGGTCAATGATGACTTCGGCAACACCTCTGCCCTGCTCGTGGCCATCGAGAGCGACCAGCGCAGCTATCGTGAGCTGAAGAAATACAGCGACGACCTCTCCGACCGTCTGCGCCGCATTCCCTCTGTGGCCAATGTGAAACTCTCTGGTGCCCAGAAGGAGCAGATATCACTCTATGTCGACCGCAAGCGCCTCCAGGCCTACGGCATCGGCCAGCAGCTGCTCTTCTCGCGCCTCCAGGCACAAGGCATCACCACCCTCAGTGGCAGCATCAGCGACGACGACCAGCAGGTGCCCATCTATGTGGAGACGATGGAGAACTCCGAGGAGGAGATCGCTAATCAGATCATCTTCTCCGACCCCGTGTCAGGCAAGGTGGCGCGTGTTCGCGACGTGGCCCGTGTGGTGCGTGAGTATCCGCCTCATGCCAGCCGTATCGAGCAGGATGGACATCCCTGTGTGCTGTTGTCGATGGAGATGACACCAGGCAACAATGTGGTGCAGTATGGTCAGGAAGTGGATCGTGTGCTCAATGACTTCCGCCAGAACGAACTGCCCAGCGACGTGAAGATCACGCGTATCGCCGATAAGCCGAAGGTCGTGTCGCTGAGTGTCACCTCGTTTCTGCGCGACCTCATCATCGCCATGATCATCATCATCCTCGTCATGATGGTGCTCTTCCCCATGCGCTCTGCCATCGTGGCGGCTGTCACCATCCCCCTGAGTACGTTTGTCTCGGTGTCGATCATGTATATGATGGGCATCGAACTGAATATCGTCACCCTGGCGGCCCTCATCGTGGTACTCGGAATGATTGTCGACAACTCCATCGTGGTCATCGACGGCTATCTCGAATACCTGAACAAGGGCTACGAGCCCAAACGTGCGGCCATCGACTCTGCCAAGCAGTATTTCATGCCGATGATGCTCGCCACCATCTGTATCTGTGCCATCTTCTACCCCTTCCTCATCACGATGAAGGGCATGTTCCACGATGCGCTCGAGGACTTCCCCGTCACCATCACCATCAACCTGATGGTGTCGCTGGCACTCGCTGTGGGCATCATCCCCTTCCTCGAGACACGTATCATCAAGCCTGGAACGGTGAAGACCGATGGAAACGCCATCACGAAGTGGGTGCAGCGCACTTACGACCGTGTGCTCGAGTTCACCTTCCATCGCCCGTGGGTAACGGTCTTCGGTGGTGTGGCCCTGATTCTGTTGTCCTGCCTGATTATCCCCACCCTGAAGGTACGACTCTTCCCCTATGCCGACCGCGATCAGTTTGCCGTCGAGATCTTCCTCCCCGAGGGTAAGGGCATGGCCGATTCTGAGGCCATCTGCGACTCCGTGCGCCTGGCATTGCAGCAGGATGAGCGCATCAAGGGCATCACCTCGTTCATCGGCTGTTCATCGCCGCGATTCATGGATGCCTATGCCCCGCAGATAGCAGGCAGCAACTACGCACAGATGATTGTCAACACTGAGAGCGACAAGGCCACGCTCGCCTTGCTGGCGGACTACCAGCCACGCATCAGTGAGAAGTTCCCGCAGGCATACGTCAAGTTCAAGCGTCTCGACTACCTGGAGGTGCCCGAGCTCGAATACCGCTTCTATGGCGAGAATCTCGACTCCCTCCATGTGGTAGCCGAGCGGCTGATGGAGCGCATGCGCCAGATGCCCGAGCTCGAGTGGGTACATACCGACTATCTGCAGCCCTTCCCGCTCATCAGCGTCAAGCTCGATCCTGTCACCTCGGCACAGATGGGCTTCACCCGCACCACGGCAGCCCTCGCGCTGAGTGCCTCTGCCAGCGACCTCCGCGTAGGTCAGGTATGGGAGGGCGACTATGATCTGCCTGTCGTTGTGCGCGACGATACCGATATGCGCTATTCCGACATCGAGGATCTGGGCATCAGCTCTCCGCTGACGATGCTCTCCGCTGGTGTCAGCAAGACCAATACCACCGTGCCCCTGCGCCAGATAGCGAAGGTGCAGCCCAAGTGGAGCGAGAGCCGCATCATGCACCGTGGCGGTGAGCGCTGCATCACGGTGACAGCCCATTTCGCCCAGGGAGTGTTCACCTCGCCTGTGGAGTATCGCATTGCCGACATCATGCAGCACGAGATAGTCATCCCCGATGGTGTGCGCAGCGAGGTGGGAGGCGAGATCGAATATGGCGACGAGGCCATGCCCCAGATTATCGGCGGCATCTCGATAGCCATGGTCATCGTCTTCTTCTTCCTGCTCTTCAACTTCAAGAAGTACGGCATCACCCTCATCTGTATGGTGGCCCTCGCCCTGATGATCCCTGGTTCGCTGGTAGGTCTCGGCATGATGGATCGTGCCCTGGGCCTGACCTCCATCTTCGGACTCATCACGCTGATGGGAATGATCATGCGTAACGAGATCCTGATCTTTGAGCATGCCAACGATCTGGTGAAGAAATATATTGCCGAGCATGGCGACTGGACCGTCGACCGCAAGGCCTATAACGAGGCCGTGAAGCAGGCAGCCTACGATGCCGGCAAGCGCCGCATGGTGCCCATCTTCCTCACCACGGCCACGACGGCTGTAGGCGTGGTGCCGATGATCATCGCCCAGAGTTCGTTCTGGATGCCTGTGGGTGTCACCATCTTCGCGGGTGGCATCGGCTCGCTCATCCTCGTGGTCACCATGCTCCCCGTCGTCTATTGGAAAGTCAATTTAAAAGGTAAAAAAGTAAAAGAGTAAAAAGGTAGAAATTATGGGAAAGAGAATAATTAACGAAAATGTAAGTAAGGTAACGAGTATTTTACTTTTTTACCTTTTTACCTTTTTACCCTTAACAGCGCAGACCTATAGTTTGCAGCAGCTGAAGGACTCAGCCCTCCACAACAATTTTGCCATCCGAAAGGCACGCTTCGACATCAGCGCCGCCCAGCAGCAGCGCCGCGAGGCCTTCACCAAGTATTTCCCCAATGTCAGTGCCACAGGCCTCTGGTTCAATGCCAACAAGGGCATGGCCCAAACCACCATCAATCCCTCTGAGCTGCTGCCGCAGTCGCTGGCTCAGGTGATGGCGCAGCAGATGCCGCCACAGGTGCTCGCCGACTTGGGCAACCCCATCAACGTCTCGATGATGAAGAATGGTACCATCGGCGGTGTCACTGCCGTGCAGCCCGTCTTCGCCGGAGGGCAGATCGTCAACGGCAACCGTCTGGCAAAGGTGGGCGAGAACGTCAGCCGTCTGCAGTTGCAACTCTCCGAGAACGAGGTCGAGAAGACCACCGAGCAGTACTTCTGGCAGCTCGTGTCCCTTCAGGAGAAGATGAAGACCGTCGAGGCCGTCGAGGCGTTGCTCGCTGATATCGCCAAGGATGCCGATGTCGCCCTGAAGGCAGGCGTCGCCATGCGCAACGACCTCCTGCAGGTACAGCTGCGCCAGAACGATATCGCCAGTCAGAAGCTCACCCTGCGCAATGCCACCTCCGTCGTTAAGCTCCTCATCGCCCAGTACTGCTGTCTCAGCGATACCGTCTTCACCCTCGTGGCACCAGCCGATGAAGGGGCAGACCAGTTGCAGGGAGCCGCCTTCAATGTGCAGTCGACACCCGAGTACCAGCTGCTCTCGCAACAGGTGCGCGCCACAGGCCTGCAGCATAAGATGGAGGTAGGCAAGAACCTGCCCTCCGTCGGCGTGGGCGCAGGCTACAACTATCATAACCTGCTCGACAACAACCACACCTTCGGCATGATCTTCGCCACCGTCAGCGTGCCCATCAGCGACTGGTGGGGAGGCTCGCATGCCATCAAGCGCAAGAAGATCGAGCATGAGAAGGCACAGGCACAGCTCGCCGACAACTCCGAGCTGCTGCGCATCCGCATGCAGAAAGCCTACAACGACGTCGAGGAAGCCCGACAGCAGCTCGACATCGCCCAGCGCAGCATCGAGCAGGCCGACGAGAACCTCCGCCTGAACCGTAACTTCTATCAGGCAGGCACTTCGAAGATGTCAGACCTCCTCGAAGCACAGCTACTCTATCAGCAGGCCCGCGACCGTCAGACCGACGCCGTGGCCAACTACCACAACAAACTCCTGGAATACCGCCAGGCCATCGGACAATAATACCTATTTTATAATATAACGACAATGAAAAAGATGATGAATTGGGTGCTTGCCGCCACCCTCATTTGCGGCACAAGCGTATTGACATCGTGCAAGAAGGCACAGACCCCTGAACCCGTGCAAGAACAGCAGACCGAAGAGCAGATAGTCCAGAAGGTAGAGTCTACCGAGCTGATCCGCACCAGCCAGAGCTGGGACGGCGTAGAGCTGCCCGACTATTTCCAGGGACGCCCCGAGCTGGTGGCCGTGAAGTACGTGTTCCCCGCTGGTCAGAAGCTGGGCTGGCATCACCACCCCGTCATGAACTACGGTATACTGGTGCAGGGCGAGCTGACCATCATCGGACAGGATGGCAAGGAGAAAGTAGTCCACGAGGGTGAGCCTGTCGTAGAGATGGTCAATACCATCCACCACGGCGAGAACCGAGGC
This sequence comes from uncultured Prevotella sp., assembly GCA_900318395.1. Classification (GTDB taxonomy): domain Bacteria; phylum Bacteroidota; class Bacteroidia; order Bacteroidales; family Bacteroidaceae; genus Prevotella. Next base: position 2,856 of record ONKL01000055.1, on the reverse strand, counting down.
ACGAAGCCCGTCATCCTCTATATGTTCTACCTCTCGCAGAAAGACCTGCCCCTGGCCGTGCAGCATCCCGAGATTCCGCTGGAATAATCTGGAAGAATCATGCACACATGGCACCGATATAGCAAGCGGATAGCATGTCTTTGCTTCCTGGCAGTAACCCTCACGGTTACTGCCCAGCAGAAGACTGCCGATATCGAGCAGCTGCGGAAAGACATGTACCGTCTGTTTAACAAGCCCGACTCCTTAGAGCAGTACATGCAGGTCACCGAGCAGCTGAAAGAGCTCTCCAGGCAGACAGGCAATGAAGACCTGCTCTATCGTGCCTGGGCTAATCAGGCCATCAGGCTCTCCGCGCTGGGCGAGCGTGATAAGGCACTCGATATTCTCGCCGACATGAACGAATATGCCCGGAAGAGCGACAGCAAATACGGCCTTTTCATCTCCATGCAGGCCAATGCCCATATCGCAAGCGGCCTTCGGATGGAAGAGCAGGCCGAAGAACTGCTCAAGCGCTGCATCGCCTATAAAGAGCAATACCTCCCCCATCTCAATATTGCCCCCATTTACCTCGGACTGGCAAAGATCTATTTTAACAGAGATGATAAGTATGGTGTGAAGGATCGGGTGCTCGATATGGCAGAAAAGGCACTCCGCGAACCAGATCTTGTGCCGGAACAGCGCATACAGGCCTTGAGCTTCCGGTGCCTGGCTGCCACTATGGGCAAAGAAGACAAGGAAACCTTCAACCGCTATTACGCAGACCTTGATAAGGCAAGGCGCGAAACGGGGATAACCAATACCCTCGGTCAGCGAATCGACGTCTATTATGCTGAGTATAACGAGGGCTACGAGAAGATGCTGGAGAAGGCACTGGCCTTGAGGAACACGCCCGACCGTCTGGTGATGTCATCATACGCTTATACCAAGCTGGGGCGATGGAAGGATGCCTATTACCTGCAGGTGAGATACAAGAAATATGCCGACTCCCTCAACTCCGCTGAGTCGCGAAATATCGCCCTCAACCAGTCGCATGCCCTCGAAGCAGCACGAGCCGAGAACGAGAGCAAAGACCTGAAGCTGAAGAACCAGCAGCTGGAGCTTGAGCATATCTCCGACGAACTCGCCCAGCGGCGACTGGAGGAAGAGGCACTGAGCCTCTCGCTGGAGAACCAGAGCATCGAACTCCAGAATGCAGCCGTGAAGCTGAAGAACGACAGTCTCGACCGCTACAACAAAGACCTGCAATTAAGTGAGTGGGCCTCGAAGATGGAAGCCCAGGAGGAGCGCGAGCATGCCCAGCACTTGTTGATGACCATGCTGGCCGTCATCGCCGCCCTGGTCATCACCGCCATGGCCTTCATCCTCTACCGCCGCAACAAGCACTCGAAGGAGATCGAGGCAGCCTATGGCAAGCTCGAGGATGCCTACAACCAGCTCGAAGCCACCACCACCGCCAAGGAGCGCATCGAGAGCGAGCTCCGCATCGCCCGCGACATTCAGATGGGCATGGTGCCCCATGTCTTCAATGCCTTCCCCGAGGATTCTGGCATCGACCTCTACGCCTCCATGACCCCCGCCAAGGAGGTAGGCGGCGACCTCTACGACTTCTTCCTGAAAGACCAGAAGCTGTATGTCTGCGTGGGCGACGTCTCAGGCAAGGGCGTGCCCGCTTCGATGACGATGGCCGTAGCTGTCAATCTGTTCCGCAGTGTAGCCAAGGAAGGCTTCACCCCGGCACAGATAGCCATGAGGCTCAACGACACCCTCTCTGCCGACAACGAGAACAGCATCTTCGTCACCATGTTCATCGCCGAGATCAATCTGGAGACGGGGCGTATGGACTACTGTAATGCCGGTCACAACTCGCCAGTCTTCGTCAACAATGCGCTGAAGACTGACGATCCCAGCCGTGCCTACTACATCGAGATGGAGCCCAATGCCCCCGTCGGGCTCTGGCCAGAGCTGGAGTATATCGGCGAGAGCATCGACAACGTCAAGGGCTATACGCTGCTCATCTATTCCGACGGCCTGACAGAGGCAGAGAACGAAGAGCAGGAGCAGCACGGCGAGGAGCGCCTGCTGGCGCTGGTGCGCGATGCCGAGTTCGTCAGTGCCGAGACCACCGTCAATATGATCCTCGATGATGTCGCAGACCACGTAGGCAGCGCCGATCAGAGCGACGACCTGACCATCCTCTGCCTCAAGATAAGCTAAAACTTCACTCTGGGGTCAGGCCCCAAGTTGCATTTTTTACTCTGGGGTCAGGCCCCAAGTTGCAAAAAAATAGAGGCGCACCCAATTTTCGGATGCCCCTCTATTTTTTACATTTTTACATTCTTATACAAGACGTTGTGCCGAGTGCGGTTAGGATGGCAGACGCCACAGAGGCGATAATCTGCACAACCCATTTGATAGTTTCTTTCTTTGTCATACGCGTTTCGCACGGATTTTCACTGCTTTTTATTCAGCCGTGTCTCTCAAAGAGAGCCGTGTGAATCCGTGCCTAATTAATGTTTCGTTCCTCGATTAAGGCGCAGCCCTCGGGTCTGGCGCAGCCCCCGGGTCTGGCGCCAAAGTACAGTCGCTTGCGACTTTACTTTGGGGCCTGACCCCAGAGTGCATTAAGGCTCATTAGTAGGTCCGTCGCCTGCGTCATTGATGGGCCCATCGCCAGCGTCGTTACCCCCCTGAGAATTGTCCCCCGTTGAGCTACCCTCACCCTCGGGATCCTCTACGGTGCCTGCATCTGCCGATGTGACACGCTTCACGATGTCGCCGTTGCGGTCGTAGCAGGTGATCTGGATGGCGGTGTCGGCCAGCTCGTCCTTCAGATCCTGCGTCGGGGTGAAGATGATG
>ONKL01000044.1 GCA_900318395.1 uncultured Prevotella sp. | reverse complement strand
CGCACATCTGCAACTTTATTTAGTTAACTAACGTATTGATTATCAAGCAGATAGTTAAACTTTGTAATAATTGGTTACCACCCAAATTGATGCAGAACCTAATTGTTTAATTTAAACCTTCACCCATTCACATTATGTACTAAATGGCTAATTACCAATTATTTAGATTGTATTTTCTTTGTTATATACATTCACCATCATTCACCTTCATTCACACTAAAGAGACGAGGAATTGAGTAGAAAGTTGGCCGTTTTGTTAAATAAATTAGAGTTTTCGCCTGAAAATTTAGCGGCTCTATAGCAGCGATAAGTGGCACTTATTGTGCAATAAGTGCTGCTTGTTGCGTAAAAAGTGCCACTTATTTTGAGCTTATTTTGAATGTTTTGACGAGAATGGTGAATGATGGTGAAGGATTATACTATGTATTACACGGCATAATCATCTGATTATAAATAGTATAATTCTAAATGTGAATGATGAATGATATATTTAATCCGTTTGTTTGGAAATTGATGGAAAATTTTGTGTCTTTATACCTTGGTAGATAAAAGAAATTCAAAAACAGATATGAAAGTAACCGTTTTTAAGCGAAAAGGTACCATGGATGCTGGGGTCAGGCGCCAAAGTAAAGTGTTCACTGGGGTCAGGCCCCAAAGTAAAGTCGCAAGCGACTGTACTTTGGCGCCAGACCCGAGGCCTGCGGATTCCACTTTGGCGCCAGACCCGGGGGCTGCAAACTCCAATCATGTGACGGGGTGCGCAGTGGATATCCGCTGCATAAAACATTAGCGGCCGCAGAGGGAGGCGTAGGGGCAGGTGCGGCAGCGGACGGGGTCGTCGGTGGGCGAGAGGGCGAGGTCTTGGTTGAAGATCTCGCCAATCTTGCCGGTGAGCAGCTGCATGTACTGGGCAGAGACATCGGCGATGTCGACGACGGGAGTCTTGTCGACCTTGAGGGTGGGGTCGTAGTCGTCGGAGCCTGCATGCTGGATGAAGAGCAGCGATGGCGACACTTTCATACCTTGTGGATTCAGCTTGGGGTCGTAGCGCACGATGTTGCTGTAGAGGAAGGTCTGCAGGTAATAGTCGCTGTGGTCGCGGATGTTGGCAGGGTCAAAGATGGCTTCTACGTCGGCAAAGCTCTTCTGGCGTTTGGAGCCTGTCTTATAGTCGACTACGCGGATGCGCTCTTCGCCTGTCTCGGGATCGGTCACGCTGTCGAGACGGTCGATCATTCCGCCGATTCTTAGTTTAGACATAGTAACAGAAGGGCTATTTTTTGACATAAGAACAGAAGAACATGTTTTTTCTGACATAGTAACAGAAGAACATATATTATTGGCAGGAACGGAATAACTTATATCTGTGTAGGCGGGGAGTTCTAGGCCGAGGATGGTGAAGGGGGTGAGGCGACGATCGACTTCGAGGAGCTGGCGCACGTACTTGATGATGACCTCGCGGTTGATGAGCTGGAGACCGTCGAGCGTAGGCATAGGGCGCAGAGGGTCGGTGATGTTGAAGAACTCGCTCTTGATGGCGTTGTCGACGGCCTGTTCGATCTCGACGGCGCTCTTCAGGAGATCGTCGAGCATCGAGGCTGTGACGCGCTGGCGCCCGAAGCGCTCGTAGAGGTTCTGCGAGGCCTTGTGGAAGATGTTGCCGAAGATGCGGTTGTCGATGAGTTCGTCGTCGTCATCGTTGGGTTCCTGCAGTTCGCAGACGTAGCGGTAGAAGAACCGCAGCTGGCAGCGGAGGTAGTTGCTGATGGCTGTGGGGCTGATACCGCCTCGTTCGCGCGCGAATCGCTGGCCGAGGAGCTGCATGATATGTGGTGTCTTGCTGATGGGTTGTGGGGTGCGTAGCAGTGACTTCTGCCCCGCCTTGAGGGTCTTGAAGTTGATGTTGGGGCGCTCGATCATGAGCTGGAGCATGAAGCGCGACATCTCGCCTGTCTGACCGTCGCTGGTGGCATTGTTGTAGACGATGGTGACATCGGTGGCACGCTGCAGCAGGCGGTGGAAGTAGTGCTGGTAGATGGCTACCTTGTGATCGATGGTGGTGAGCCCGTAGGCCTTGCGGATGGCGTAGGGGATGAACGAGGTGTCGTTGACGCCTCGCGGCATGTTGCCCTCGTTGCAGGAGAGCAGCAGCACGTGGTCGAAGTCGAGGTTACGCGTCTCGAGCACACCCATCACCTGGATGCCTTCGGCTGGTTCTCCGTGGAAGGGGATCGTGGTCGACTGCACGAGCTGGGCGATGAGGCGCTGCAGGGTGATGAGGTCGACGCTGAGTACACCACTGTCGACGAGGTCGCTGACACGATTGAGCAGCGTATAGGTGCGGAACAAGCTCTCTGCATCGAGTGCGCCACTGGGGCGCTCGTCTGCAGAGGCGATGGTGCGGACGATGACGAGGAGCCAGCGCAGTAGGGAACTGTTGTCGGTATACCGGGTGGCGGCGAAGTCGTCGGGCAGCAGCGAGGCATAGGGATGACGCTGCACGGCCTCGAGCCAGTGGCGACGGAAGGTGCCCGTCTTCAGCGAGAAGCCGTTGATCTGTAGGTTGAGCAGCTGGGAGATGAGCGAGGCGACTGGCGTCTGGAGCAGGGGATAGCCGGTGGTGACATTGACCTTGTCGACCTCATCGGGCAGACAGTGGACAACGGCCTGCAGCAGTCCTTCGTTGCAGAGCACGATGGCGGTGCGCCGTCCGTCGGCGATGCGCTCGGGTGTGAGCCATTGGCTGATGTATCGCGCCTGGATGTTCTCGGTGGGGGCTGAGATGAAGGTGACATCGCGTGGCGGCAGTTCGTCGGTGTCCTGATAGAAGAGGGCCTTGCCAGCTTCGTCGAGGCGGCGGAAGAGGGTCTGTTCTACCTGATGGAGGTGATTGAAGCCGATGAAGACGTAGGCGTCGTATTCGAACTGGATGGTCTCGTCGGTGGCCACCTGACGGTAGAGTGCGCCCTCGTAGGCGAGCTGCAGGCTGGCGAGGCGCTCGTTGTAGTCGCGGTAGATGTCGCCGATGTGGCTCCACAGGCGCAGGAATCGCTCCTTGAGTTCGGAATTGTGGTCATCGGTGAAGTTGCTGAAGAAGCGTCGTATCATCTCGCGCTGTTCGTCGGTGAGGTATGACACATCATCGAGCTCGTGTATGTCGCGCAGATTGGCAAAGACTTTATCGGCAGGTCCCATGTTTTTGTCGAGGTCGTCGAAGTCGGAGAGCAGCAGCTGTCCCCAGCCGTAGAAGTGGTCGAGGGTCTCGTCGATGCCCGTGCAGGCAGAGAAACTCTTGTAGAGTTCGCAGACGAGCAGGATGGGGTCGGCAACCTTCAGCTGTGAGTGACTGCGGAAGAGGTCGCTGATGGTGATGTATGCAGGGCTCCAGAGCGGGCGGCCTGCGAGGCGTGCGAGGTGCTCGTTGAGGAAGAGTGAGGCGCGCTTGTTGGGGAAGACGACGGCCACGCGTGAAAGATTGGTGCCATATCGTGAGAGCAGATCTTCTGCGACGTATTCGAGAAACGATTTCATTATCTAATGTTTAATCTTTAATGTTTAATCTTTAACTTCTTCGATGCGGTTGGAATAGACGTACCAGAGGTAGCCGCTGATGTGCTGGTGACCCATCGAGGCGAGCAACTGCATGTACTCGCGCACCTGGTCGTGATACTCGGGATGAGGGGCACCAAACTTGAAGTCGACGATGATCCACTCGTGGCCATCGGTCATCACGCGATCAGGGCGGCGCTCGTGCAACTGACCATCTTCGACAGAGAGAATGGTACACTCATTGAAGAGCGTCCAACGGTCTGAGAACCAATCACGTACGCGCGGATGTTCGAGTCTTTTCTTAAGCATCTCCGTGATGCGCTCTGTGGTGATATTTTCATCGTAGAGCACGCCTTCGAACTGTAGTCGCTGGAGGGCATCGGGGATGTCGGCGGCTGTGCGAATGGTGGAGAATATCTCGTGGAGGACGCTACCCGTCTGGATGTACTGACGGCGCTGCTTGGCATCCTCATCGTCGCCCTCGACGAAGTTGCGGCTGCGGTTGCTCTGCTGGAAATTGACCTTGCTGGCGAAGGTGCGCACAGCCACGTTGATGGGATCGGAGGGCTGGAGGAAGGGGTTTTGAGAGGTTTTTTTCGAGGAAGGAGGAAGGAGGAAGGAGGAAGGAGATATGTTTGTTGTGGAGTGGGGGTAGGCGAAGTGAAGAACTCCCTTCTCGTCCTCGAGGCCTTCGAGGGTGGCGGCTTCGAGCTTGTCGACGATGAGGGGGAGGCACTGCTCGATGAGGGCAGAGCGGGTGTTCTTGCCACCGCGACGCCCGATGACGTATAGGCTCTTGCAGGCACGCGTGAAGGCGACGTAGAGCAGATTGAGGTTGTCGACGGTGTTCTGCAGGTGCTCGTGCAGATAGTCTTTCTCGTAGATGGTACCCATCATCTGCTTCTGACTGTAGTCGATAGGGGCGATGGGCAGGTCGCTGAAGGGTTCCTCGGTGGGAGTACACCAGAGGATGTTGCCGCCGCGCTCGATGGTCCAGTCGCAGAAGGGGATGATGACGTGATCGTACTCGAGGCCTTTCGACTTATGGATGCTGAAGATGCGCACACCCTCGTTCTCGTCGCTCTGGATGGTCTTGCTGCAGAGGGTTTCGTCCCACTCGCGGAGGAAGTCGCTGATGTCGGTAGCGTTCTCGTTGACATAGTCTGACAGACGGTCGTAGAAGGCACTGACGTAGGCACTCTGGGTGTCGAGAGTCTCAAGGCCGAAGATGGCGTAAAGACGCTCTACGAGGTCGTAGAGGGGTAGTGAGAGCAACTGGTTGAAGTGGGCGATATAGTCTTCGGGCAGGTAGCTGTCGAGGTCGGTGGTGGAGAGCAGCAGCTCGTTCTCCTCGTCGTGCTCACCGAGCACATCGCAGTGGTAGGTGCGTACGATGGCCGCCTTCGTGAGGAGGTCGTCGGGGTGGATGAGCAGTCGCAGGGCATTGACGAGCAGGCAGACGGCCTGTGAGGCATCGAGGCGAAAGGCCTCGTCGCTGACGATGGTCACCTGCGGCATCTGTTCCATGAAGTAATGGGCGATGTGGGGGATGGAGGCGTTTGCGCGCACGAGGATGGCGATGTCCTGCTGGCGGATGCCTTGCGAGATGAGGTCGCCGATGGTCTGTGCGATGTGCTGGAGTGTGAGCTCCTGATAGTCGTCGCTGCCTGGCAGCAGACGGATGTCGACATAGCCACCTGACTGGCGCTTGGCGGGTATTTGCTGTTCGACGTCGGCATAGGCGCGCTGTAGCTGCTTAGCCTCGCTCTCGCCGAGTTCGCGCTGTGTGGCATATTCGAGGTCGGCAGCCTGACGGAAGAAGGCATTGTTGAAGGTAATGATGCCTCGTTCGGAGCGGTAGTTGGTCTTCAGGGGCAGCGTCTCGATCTGCTGGGCATTGAACTGCTGCTCGATGTCGTTGAGCAGTCGCCAGTCGCCTGAGCGCCAGCGGTAGATGCTCTGCTTGACGTCGCCCACGATGAGATTGGATGAACCTTCGTGGCTCATAGCCTCGGCGAGCAGCACGCGGAAGTTCTGCCACTGTACGGTGGAGGTGTCCTGAAACTCGTCGATCATGACGTGCTCGAGCTGGGTGCCAATCTTCTCGAAGATGAAGGGGGAGTCGCTCTCGCCGATGAGGGAGTGGAGTAGCTGCTGTGTGTCGCTCAGCAAGAAGCGGTTGGCACTCTCGTTGAGCTCGTGCACCTTCTGCTCGATGCTGCTGAGCAGGCGCAACTGGTTGAGGTGGCGCAGGGTGAGGTCGGCACTCTTGTAGAGCTTCCACTGACGGGGTCGCTCCCCGACGGCGTAGCGGAGGATGTCGCCCAGCGTGCCTTCAGCGAGCGATATGATGAGTTCGCGCCTGGGGTGGCTCTTGGCGCACCACTTCTCTGAGTTTCCCAGACAGTTGGCTACAGAGGCGTTCTCTATCGAGGGGTCGAAGATGCCCTTCTGGAGCTTGAGGAAGAAGCCTGCGATGCCTCTGCTCTTGTTGGCGAGGTCGTCGATGGTGAGGCCTTCACCCTCGAGGGCGTCGAAGAAGCTTGCTGCAACCTCCTTCATGTGCTCCACGGCCATCTGTCGCAGTTCGCGCAGTCGGCGGGTGTAGTCTTCGAAGAATCCCTCTTCCTGTATCTTCTGTTCGAGTTGTCGGCTGACGGCCTTGTAATCGTCGCGGAAGATGGTGTGTCCGAAGTTCTTGATCTGTGAGATGATGTTCCAGGCCTTGTCCTCGGAGATGTTCTCCATGATGTACTTGAGGATCCACTGGAGCATGACGTCGGTGGTGCTGAGGTCGGCGATGAGTTGGTCGACGGCGAGTTCCTCCACTTGGGTGTCGTTGAGTCCGATGCGTAGGTTGGTGGTGAGGTCGAGCTCGCGGGCCATATTGCGCAGCACACTCTGGAAGAAGGTGTCGATGGTCTCGACGCGGAAATAGTTGTAGTTGTGGAGGAGGTTGGCCAGTGCGATGCCTGCACGCTCGCTGATGAGGCGAGGCTCGAAGCCCGTCTTCTGGCGGATGGCCTCGAGATAGTCGTTGGAGTCGGGCAGCTGTTTACAGATGCCGTAGAGCTGACTGAGAATACGCATCTTCATCTCCTCGGTGGCCTTGTTGGTGAAGGTGACAGCGAGGATGTTGCGATAACTGAGTGGATTATCCACGAGCAGGCGGATATACTCGGTAGCGAGTGTGAAGGTCTTGCCACTGCCTGCGCTGGCTTTATAGACTGAAAGGGGTTTTACCATCGTTTAAAAAGTTCAAAGTCGAATCCGATTCCTATTTCCTGGAAGCTGAGATTGTGGAAGCTGGCGAAGAGGCCGACGGAGATGTAGCGGTTGGTGAAGCCGTAGCCGAGCTCGAAGTAAGGGCGAGTATGCTCCACGTTGACGGCGCTGATGTAGAAGCGCTCCTTCTCGATGTACTTGCCGAGGTAGGGTATCCAGGTGGCGAGCAACATGGGCGACTCGTAGGAGACATTGCCTCGTAGGTAGTAGTTCGACTCGTTGTAGAGCCGGCTGTCGAGCAACTGGAAGTCGCCGCTCCAGTCGTCATCCCAGCCCTCGGGCAGGTTGTTATTTCGGAAGTTGGTGTAATCGAGAAAGTACTTATCCTCCTTGTTGGTGTAGAATCCGCCTCCCATCCTGAGGTTGAGCACGCGCAGCCCGGGGATATGTTTCTTCCACGAGGCATCGAACTCCCAGCGCTCGTAATCGATGTTGGATTTGTTGACGCCCTTGATACCGCGCTCGTAGTTGATGGTGAACATCGGTCCACGCTGGAGCCAGGGGCTGAACTTCAGACCCAGCTGTGGGGCGAAACTGCGATACTCTTCAGGCATCCCGTACTGGCGCATGATGTCGCGGTTGGCGGCTCTACGTCTGTGAATGACAATACCCGACTCAACGTCGAACCAGTCGAAGACCATGATATTGTTGAACACGCGGAGGAAATTGTCGTCGAACTTGTCGATGTCGGTATCGCTGAAGTCGAGAGTGTCGCCGTGCTCGTAATTGATGATATCGGCCACCGTAGAGTTGCTGATGCGGTTGCCGTTACCATAGATGATCTCTGCGTAGCCGTTGCGCTTCGGGTTGTAGGTCATACGGAAGGGCAGTTCGAAGAATACCTGCTTCAGCTTGAAGTTGTAACCTAAGGTGGGCTCGAAGGTGAGGTAACGGTATTGGTTGAAGCTGATAGTGGTGTAGAGCCGCATCTTGTAAGAGGCACCCTTGCTCTCGCTGTAACGGAAGTAGAGCGGGTTGATGATGGGCGTCAGGTAGAAGTCGAAACGGCCAGCTTCAGCAGCAATAGGTGTAACGAGGTTGTCGCCCGTCTGCCATAGGAACTCCCTGAATGACTTCTTATGAGGCACGGTGTCGGCCTGCTGTACGCTGTCGGGCTTGTGGGCGTCGTCGTATTCTTGATAGATGCGCTTATCGGTCTCTGAGAGGGGGATAGGACGGATGGAGTCCATCTTTTCGCGACTGGTGATACGCTCGATGCTGTCGGGTAGTTGGAGCTGACAGTTATAGGCGGCATCGAAGAGGGCGGAAATGCGGTTTCCCATGAATCGGAAGGAGGCCGCTGTGGTGCATTTGGCAGGCATGAGGGAGCGCCCGCCCGTCTCGCCCTGCGTGATCTCCGTGCGGAAGGAGAGCATGTCGTACTCGCCATTGAGCAGGGTGCGGATGATGCGCCCTGTATTCGTCTCGATGATGGCGTAGCCGTTGAGCAGCTGCGTGTTATAGTGCTTCGGACGGAAATCGAGGCGCGTGGTGCTGTCGTTCTGCTGTTTCTGCGTGTAGTGGTAGTAGCGGCGGTTCACCTTGTTGAAGGGTGATAGCATGTGCCCCTCATAGAGGGCGATGTCGTAGATGTTGGGGGTCGCGAAGTCGATCAGTGTTGGCAGTGCCTTGCGGTTCTTCCTAATGGTTCCTGAGAGCACCTGACTTCTGATATCGAAATCGTGGGGATCATTGAAGATCACTTTATTGTACGACTCGCGGATATACTCGCGGGGGTCCTTGCAGAGCACGTCCATCGTAGGGATGAGCCATAGGGTGGCGTTACGCCTCTCGACATTGAAACGGAACTTGGCATAGACATTGTCCTCGATGCCCTTGATGTCGGCATTGTGGGCTTGCTGATACTCAAAGATACGACCAAGGATGAGCGTGTCTTTCTTAGCGGCAGACAGCCCGGCAGCCATACAGAAGAGAAGTATGGCGGTTAGGAAGGTTCGAGGCTTGAATAGTTGATCGTATTTCAATGTCGTATCTGTTATGTCAGTTTGTCCTTGAGGTAATAGCCAGTGAGGCTGTCGCGACATCGGGCTACCTCCTCGGGGGTGTCAGCTATCACGAGATTGCCGCCCTTATCGCCTCCGTCGGGACCCAGATCTATCACATGGTCGGCGCACTTGATGATCTCCATGTTGTGCTCGATGATAAGAATGGTGTGGCCGCGCAGGATAAGTGCATTGAAGGCATCGAGCAGCTTTTGGATATCATGGAAGTGGAGACCTGTCGTTGGCTCGTCGAAGATGAAGAGGGTTGGCTCCTGCTGCTCGCGCCCGATGAAGTAGGCGAGTTTCACGCGCTGGTTCTCACCACCTGAGAGCGACGAGCTGTTCTGTCCCAGCTTGATGTAGCCGAGACCCACGTCCTCGAGCGTCTTGAGGCGCTTGACGATGATATCGTTGCCCTTGAAGAAGTCGATGGCCTCGCTGATGGTCATATTGAGCACATCGTCGACATTCTTGCCGTTATACTTCACCTCGAGGATATCGTGCTTGAAACGGTGCCCGTGACAGGCTTCGCACTCGAGCACGAGATCGGCCATGAACTGCATCTCGACGGTGATCGTACCAGCACCCTTACACTCTTCGCAGCGGCCTCCATCGGCATTGAAGGAGAAATACTGCGGCGTGAAGCCCATCTGCTGGGCCAGAGGCTGATCGGCAAAGAGGTCGCGGATGGCATCGTAGGCCTTTACGTAGGTGGCGGGATTAGAGCGTGTGCTCTTGCCAATAGGATTCTGGTCGACGAACTCCACATGTTTCACGGCATCGATGTCGCCCAGCAGCCCCAGGTATTCGCCTGGCGCATCGCACACCTCACCGAGATGGCGCTTGAGCGAGGGGTAGAGGATACCCTTGATGAGACTCGACTTGCCCGAGCCTGATACGCCTGTGACTACCGTCATCACGTTGAGAGGAATCTGTACGTCGATGCCCCGCAGGTTGTTCATACGGGCACCCTTGATGTCGATATGACGGTTCCAGGGCCTGCGGCTCTTGGGGACGGGGATCTCCTCTTCGTGGAGAAGATATTTCACCGTATAGCTGTCGGGGTATTTCTTCAGCGAGGCTTTGTTGATCTCGCTGGCATCACCGTCGAAGACAATCTGACCTCCCAGGCGACCTGCATCAGGGCCGATGTCTATGAGATGATCGGCAGCACGCATGATCTCCTCGTCGTGCTCGACCACCACCACCGTATTGCCAAGAGCCTGCAGCTCTTTCAGCACGTGGATGAGACGGTCGGTATCGCGCGAGTGGAGTCCGATGCTGGGCTCATCAAGGATATAAAGAGAGCCCACAAGCGAGCTTCCGAGACTGGTACAGAGGTTGATGCGCTGGCTCTCGCCACCCGAGAGCGTGTTAGAAAGACGGTTTAATGTCAGATAGCCCAGTCCTACATCCAGTAGGAATTGCAGACGGCTGTTCACCTCCGTCAGCAGACGCTTGCCTATTTCAGCCTCATGGGGCTCAAGTTCCAGGCGAGAGAACCATTCCTTCAGGCGGACGACAGGCATCTGTACGAGATTGGTGATGCTGCGCCCACCAATCTTCACGTATTCGGCCTCGGGCTTCAGACGTGTCCCGTGACACTTCGGACAGGTGGTCTTGCCCCTGTAACGGGCCAGCATCACGCGGTACTGGATCTTGTACTGGTTCTCCTTCACCATATCGAAGAAGGTATCGATGCAAGGCTTCTCCTTCTTACCCTTATCGCAGGGCAGCCCGTGCCACAGCCAGTCTTTCTGCTTCTGTGTCAGGTTCATATACGGCTCGAAGATGGGGAAGTCATCGTTGGCTGCACGACGGCAGAACCAGTCGAGCCACTCCTTCATCTTTTCCCCGTGCCAGCAGACCACACATCCGTCGTATACCGAGAGGGTTGTATTGGGGATGACCAACTTCTCGTCGATACCGATGATACGTCCGAACCCCTGACACTCAGGACAGGCGCCTGCTGGGGAATTGAAGGAGAACAGCTGGTCGCTAGGCTCTTCGAACACGATACCGTCAGCCTCGAAACGTGTAGAGAAGTCGTAGCAGATGTTCGATGGTGGGAACATCAGACGGAGTTCACCGTGCCCCTCGAAAAAGGCCGTCTCTGAAGAATCGACCAGACGGGCGATGGCATCTTTCGAATCATCGACGCTCATGCGGTCGATGACAAGGTAGATACGCTCGGGATCTGCATCGGCAGGCAATTCAGCGAGATAATCGTCGATGCGCACAAAGTCGTTGTCGACGAAGATACGGGCGTAACCTTCGAGGATATACGCCTTCAGCTGTTGCTCGAGTGTGCGCTCCTCTTGCAGACGGATAGGCGACATCACGACGAAGCGCGTACCCTTGGAGTACTCGAGAACCTTCTGTACGACATCCTCGGTAGAGTGCTTCTTCACCTCCTCGCCACTGATGGGGGAATACGTGCGCCCTATGCGCGCGTAAAGCAATCGGAGATACTCGTATATCTCCGTCGTGGTGCCTACCGTACTGCGCGGATTGCGCGATATCACCTTCTGCTCGATGGCGATGGCTGGCGGGATGCCGCGTATGAAGTCGCACTCGGGCTTGTTCATCCTGCCCAGAAACTGTCGGGCATAGCTCGAGAGCGACTCCACATAACGGCGTTGGCCCTCGGCATACAACGTGTCGAAGGCCAAAGAAGATTTGCCGGAGCCACTGACTCCGGCAATTACTACGAATTGGTTTCGGGGTATCTTGACATCAACACTCTTCAGATTGTTGACTCGCGCCCCTTTAATTTCAATAGAGTCTCCCATTTTTTTATTTGCAACGGACTATAGGACTTAAGAACTTAATTCCATTGGATCCTTCAAGAAAAAGTCGTTTTAGTCCTTTAGTCCGTTGCTAAAATATTAAAGAATGCTCTTGACAGCCTCAAGCATGCCTACGCTCTGGATGAGGTCGAGATCCTGCTTGATCATTGCGTTGAGCCCCTCGATCTTGTTCAGGTTCTCCTGCCAGATAAACTCAGCACCAAGCACACCATCGGCCACCTTCTGAGTGTCGCCAGTAGCCCAGAGCTGCTTCAGCAGATCCATGATCTTCTGGTCATCGTTGGGCACGATCTCTACGCCGTCCTCACGCTTACCACCCTTGTAGTAGGTGATGATGGCAGCCAGTCCGAATACAAGACCCTTAGGCAGCTCGCCCTTGCGCTCCAGATAAGTCTTCACACCGGGGAGGTCGCGAGCCTGGAACTTCGGGAAGGAGTTGAGCATGATGCTCGTCACCTGATGGTCTACGTATGGGTTGTCGAAACGCTCGAGTACATCGCCTGCAAACTTCTCGAGTTCCTCCATCGGGAGGTCGAGGGTCTGCATCAGCTCATCGAACTGTACCTTGTGGATATACTTGGAGATCACCTCATGGTTGCAGGCATCGCGCACGATGTTGACACCACTCAGGAAGGCTACAGGAGAGAGTACCGTGTGAGGACCATTCAGCAAGGTCACCTTACGCTTGTGGTAAGGCTCCTCAGAAGGAACGAAGAGCACGTGGAGACCGGCTTTGTCGGCAGGGAATTCCTTGGCTACTTCCTTTGGTGCCTCGATCACCCAGAGGTGGAAGGTCTCAGCCTGGACAACGAGGTTGTCGCGATAACAGATCTTTTCCTGAATCTCCTTGATCTCATTGCGTGGGAAACCTGGTACGATACGGTCTACGAGGGTAGCGTAAACGCCACAAGCCTCCTCGAACCACTTCTTGAAGTCGGCACCGAGGTTCCACAGGTCGATATACTTATAGATGCAGTCCTTCAGCACGTGACCGTTCAGGAAAATCAGCTCGCAAGGGAAGATGATCAATCCCTTTGTGGGGTCACCGTTGAAAGTCTGATAACGACGATAGAGCAGCTGTACCAACTTGCCAGGATATGATGAAGCGGGTGCATCCTCGAGCTTGCATGCGGGATCGAATGCGATACCTGCCTCAGTCGTGTTTGAGATCACGAAACGGATCTCAGGCTGGTCAGCGAGTGCCATGAAAGCTGCGTTCTGTGTGTAGGGGTTCAGCGCACGGCTAATCACATCGATACGCTCCAGTGTGTTAACTGGCTTGCCGTTCTCACGACCCTGAAGGTTGACGTGATAGAGGCAGTCCTGTGCATTGAGCCAGTCGACCATACCTCTCTCGATAGGCTGTACAACGACTACTGAGCCGTTGAAGTCTGTCTTCTGGTCCGAGGAAGTTACCTTCACCGAACTGAATCACCTTTTCAGGCATCACGCTCTTAGGAGCAAATTGTTTGTTTAGTGGTTTCATCTTTAAATATTGTTTTTAATGTTCATATTTTGCGACTGCAAAGATAGGACAAAAATCTGAAACCTCCAAATCTTAAATGTCATATAACGTTAAAATCCACGAAAACCTTTGCGAAATAGAAATCCCCGCTCGGTTTGAGCGGGGAAAATCGTTAGCGTGCTGAAACGTATTTGTGAAGTGTCTTGCGCACAGCTCCCGGGCCAGCATAGAGCTCCTTGACGTACCCTTCGATCTGCTCACCGAGACCTGCCTCGTAGAGGTCGAGACCGAAGACATCCTTGCGGCTGTAGAGGGCCTTCAGCGGGCTCCAGTCCTGATCGGCCTTACCAATCTCGAGTGGGGCTACAATGGCCTGCAGCTCTGCGAGCATGGGGTCGGGAGAGGGCTCAAAGGCTGTACCGTCGTCCTTGATACCCTTCAGATAACGGGCATAGCCTGCGAGGGTAAGAGGAATCAGAATGAGGTTCGACTTGTCGAGTCCGCGAGCGATATATTTCTTCAATGTCTCGCCGAAGCGGATGGGCAGCTTCTGACTGGTGTCCATGGCGATGCGCTGTGGGGCATCAGGCATGAAGGGGTTAGGCAGACGGCGGTTGATGACAGCACCGATAAACTCATAGGGATTCAGCACACCGGGGTCTGTCACTACGGGCATCGCCTCCATATAACCGATCTTCTGGATGAAGGCACGCAGGTCTTCGTCAGCCATCTCTGCTGAGATCAGCGTGTAGCCCAGCATGCAACCATAGATACTCATGGCTGTATGGAGCGGATTCAGACAGGTAGTCACCTTCATGGTCTCTACCTTATCTACTGTCTCGCGCGTGGTATAGAGGGCACCACCAAGATCGAGTGGGGGACGACCGTTGGTATAATTGTCCTCGATGACGAGATACTGCACTTCCTCAGCATTCACGAAGGGAGCTGTGAAGGTGTGCTTCTCAGTCTCGATATAGTTATTGTCCTCAAATCCGTCGGCAGCCAGCATCTCCTTCACCTTCTCGTGCGGGCGAGGAGTGATCTTGTCGATCATTGACCAGGGGAAGGTGATCTTCTTCTCGTCCTTCAGGTAGGCGAGGAATGCCTCAGGCACCAGCCCGTCCTTCACCCAGCGCTCTGCATAGGCAAAAACACCAGCCTTCACCTTGTCGCCATTGTGCGAGCAGTTGTCCATCGACTGTACGGTCAGAGGCAGCTGTCCGGCATTGAAACGCTCGAGCAGCAGGGCGCACACCTTGCCCATCGCAAAGACGGGCTGCAGACCACGTGCGAGGTCGGCATCATTGAAACCATAACCTTTCTCGGTGATGGTGAATGAGATCATCTGCAGCGATGGGTTCTTGAAGATCTCTACAAGTCGCTTCCAGTCGTCAAACTGAGGATCAGCCTTCAGGGCTTCGGTTACAGATGCGATGACCTTCTTCTCGATGGTACCTGTTGACTGCAGGCTGACGAGCAGCGAGAGGTTGTTATAGGGAGCGTAGGCCTTGTCGATGACCTCGAAGTCGAAGGTCTCTGCCACGATCACACCTCGATCGTACTTACCAGTGTTCAGGGCATCGTTGAGGATAGCTGCAGGGAAGGCACGGAAGATGTTGCCACCTCCGAAGTGCACCCATGTAGGTTCTTTGGCAGTCTTCTCGCGGACGGCCTTGATGTCGAACTTAGGAAGCTGATACCCTTTGGCTTCCCACTCTGCGGTGTTGTAATTACCGCTAAATATTTCATTTAATCTCATAGTTGTTATTTTTTTCTGGCACGGATTAACACGGACTTTTGCCCTCCGCGTCTCTCAGAATGAGAGCCGTGTGAATCTGTGCCTTTATTATTAATCAAAGAATCCGGGTTGTTTGTAGGGGATGCCGAGCTCGCGGTCGACGGTTGCCAGGATACCCTGTACCTGACCGAGTGCGAACATACGTCCAAGCAGTGTGTAACCTGCGTTGTGACCGTGAGAAGACTCGTCCATGATGCCGCCAGGCTCGTCGGTAAAGGTCATACCGTGATCTACGCGCATAGGCAGCTCGGGGTTCTCTTTCTCAAAGATGCGGCAGAGCTCAATCAGGTCGGCACGTCCGCCGAGGTGTGAAGCCTCTGTGAAGTCGCCATTGGGGAAGATGTGGCACGAGCGCAGATGAACGAAGTGTGTGCGTGAAGCAAACTTCTTGGCGAGGTCTACCACATTGTTATAAGCACCTGCTGAGAGTGAACCAGCGCAGAAGGTCAGACCATTGTGCTTGTTGGGCACAGCATCGAGGAACCACTGGATATCCTCCTCGGTTCTTACGATACGAGGCAATCCGAGAACCTCGATAGGGGGATCGTCGGGGTGTACGCACATGTTCATGCCGTACTCCTCGCAAGTCGGCATGATAGCCTCGAGGAAATACTTCATGTTGGCACGCAGCTGAGCCTTGTCAATGCCCTTGTAGAGGTCGAGGAAGTCGCGGAACTTCTGGATAGGAGCCTCGTCGTTCTCGCTGAAGTTGCCGCTAACGAAGCCCTGTGTCTTAATGATGATGGTCTCTACCAGCTTATGATCCTTCTCAGGCGTCATCGTCTTGGCCAGCTCGTCGCACTCGGCAATCACGCTGCGACCTTCGCCCCAGCCCTCAGGGAACTTGAACTTCTCCCACTCCTCGCGGGCGCCTGGACGCTTCAGGATATAGATGTCGAAGTAAGCAAATTCGGCATAGTTGAAGTAGAGGTTCGTGGCACCGTTGGGATTGTCGTGGAACAGATCGGTACGAGCCCAGTCGAGCACAGGCATGAAGTTATAGCAGATGCAATGGATGCCCTCTGCTGAGAGGTTACGCAGACTCTCCTTATATACCTCTATCTGATGGTCGCGGTCAGGACCTCCGTATTTGATGGTCTCTACGACTGGCAGCGACTCAACGACGCTCCAGCGCATGCCATAACTCTCGATATACTCGCGCAGGTCGCGGATTTTCTCTCGTGTCCATACCTCGCCTAAGGGCACATCGTGAAGCGCAGTAACGATGCCTTCTACTCCGATTTGTCTAAGTTGGGCAAGTGTGATCTTGTCTTTCTTGCCAAACCATCTCCATGTTCTTTCCATATAATTTGTCTTAAATTGTTAGATTGATTTTGCAAAAGTAGTCATTTTGTGTGAGATTCATTTGTTTTTTCAGCTCAAAAGTTTGTCTATTTGTACTTTTTTAGCTTATTGCCCATCATCAGTTGCCTGAAATCTATTGGTTTGCGATGTCCGGATGACGTATTTCTTGTCAGCGTGGGTGCGCTTTCGTTACCATAGCGGTCAGTGGCGGTCACCGCGTAGTGTAGTGTCCTCCCGTTGTGGGGTACCGAGAGTGCCTGTCCCTGCAGACGGGTGGCAATCAGGTTCCGTCCATCACGGGTGTCCACGGGATAGGTGTCCGAGGCATATACATTATATAAAAGGTAGTCACCTGTTGCTGAGCTTCTGCTCCCCGTCCACGTCAGGATATCGTTGCTCATGCCCCTTCTGATGTTCAGCTGACCAACGGCTGCAGGCTGTCGTCTTGAGGCCCAGGTCATCGGAGGAATGAGGGCGGGATAGCTGTTAAAGTCTTGCGTGAAGGTGTACAGACCTTTCGTATTGTCTGTGAAGAACTTACTGCGGAAGAAAGTCACACCGAGCCCCAGTTCGCGAAGTACGTTCATCTCTCGCGTCACTACGTCGAGGCTCCAGTTTTTCTCTCTCGGGTGAAGCATGTAGGCAGCCAGTCCCGGGGCGATGATGCGCCCATAGCTGTGCTGCTTCCAGTCGACGGCGAAGGGGTAGAAATTGTTGCCCTGGAAATACATCATCGGGAAGAGGGCATCCATCAGTCCGTCACGCAGCCATCCCTGTGCATCCTGACACACGGCTGTGTAGGCATTCCATCCTCCACTGCGATAGCGGCTCAGGTCGTCGAATTTCCCGATGGGCGAACATGAGAGCATCACCCAGGGTTTCACACCCTTTACAGCCTGATATATCTTGCGCACTATGGCCGTGATATTCCTTCGGCCTTCACTGCGGCTCACTTTCAGCTTCCACGTCTCGGGATAGCGGATATAGTCGAGGTGGATGCCGTCGATATCATAGCGGCGCGTCACCTCTTCACACATTCTGGCGATATAGTCGCCCGTCTGGGGATTCTCGGGGTCCATATAGCCTTCTTCGCCTATCTTTTTGATAAGTTTGGGCAGCTTCTGGCGTATCTTCTTACAGCCGTCGCTGTTCCATTTTCCCACGGGAATGGTCACCATCCAGGCGTGACATTGCATGCCGCGCTTATGGCATTCGTCGATACAGAACTGCAGCGGGTCATATCCGGGTGACTGTCCGCCAGTACCCGTCATACAGATGTCCCAGGGCTCGATGGCCGACGGGTAGATGGTCGATGCCCTGACGCGCGTCTGCAGCAATACGGTGTTGATATTCGCCTTTTGCAGTTGGTCGAGGATGTTGATGAGTTCTTGTCTCTGCTGGTAGGCAGAGCGCGAACGTGGCCAGTCGAGGTTCTGGATGGTGGTGAGCCATACGGCTCTTACTTCGTGTTTGGGCGACTGTGCATGGAGGTTCAGTGCCACCCCTAATATGAGGAAAATTCGTATAATTGTTTTCAAAATGTTGTTATTTTAGAAAAATTTGCTGCAAAGTTAGCATATTATTTTCATTTTTCAAATAAAAACACTACTTTTGCATCAAAAATAATTCAAATAACAAATAAAAAATGATTTCTTTCTTAGTGAGCTTAGTGGCTCTCGTATTGGGTTATCTGCTCTATGGGCGTTTTGTGGAACGCGTCTTCGGGCCTGATAGCCGTCCGACTCCAGCCTTAGCAAAGGCCGACGGACTTGATTACATCGTGCTTCCCAACTGGAAGGTTTTCATGATTCAGTTTCTTAACATTGCCGGTACGGGTCCCATCTTCGGTGCCATCATGGGTGCGAAGTTCGGTCCTGTGGCCTATCTGTGGATTGTCTTTGGCTGTATTTTCGCTGGTGCGGTTCACGACTATTTCTGCGGTATGCTTTCTATGCGCCACGACGGTGCGGGATTGCCCGAGTTGTGCGGCCATTATCTGGGTAAGACGACCAGGAGCGTGATGCTTGTCTTCACCGTCCTGCTGCTTATCATGGTGGGTACGGTGTTCGTTTATTCACCCGCCGAGATCCTCCACACGATGGGAGGCGGTACGATGATGTGGGTGGCTGTTATCTTTGTCTATTACATCATCGCCACGATGCTGCCTATCGACAAGATTATCGGCAAGGTCTATCCGCTCTTTGCCTTCTCGCTGCTCTTCATGGCTGGCGCCCTGATGGTATGGCTTTTCATCCATTGGCCTTCATTGCCTGAGGTTTGGACGAATTTCTATAACATGGGAGCCGCTACTGAGCCCGACAAGTGGAAGGATGCTATTTTCCCAGCTCTCTTCATTACGATTGCCTGCGGTGCGATCTCCGGTTTCCACGGCACTCAGAGTCCGCTCATGGCTCGTTGTGTAGGTAATGAGCGCATGGGTCGCCCCATCTTCTACGGTGCGATGATCACCGAGGGTGTTGTGGCCCTTATCTGGGCGAGTGTCTCGTCGTGGTTCTTCTATGGCGATCCGGCCCCAGGCTATACACTTATTGCTAATGCCACAGCAGGTTTCCATAGCTCAGCCCCCGCAGTGGTCAACCTTGTGTGCAACGAATGGTTGGGTGTCGCAGGTGCCGTCCTGGCTATGCTTGGAGTGGTGGCTGCGCCTATCACCTCGGGTGATACAGCCTTCCGTTCTGCTCGTCTGATCGTGGCCGAGTGGTTGAAACTCAACCAGCGACCCATTATCAACCGTTTCTACATCTGTATCCCGTTGTTCGCTTGCTCTATAGCCATGCTGGTTTGGCAAGTGGAGAATCCCGACGGTTTCAACACGATCTGGCAGTACTTCGGCTTCTCTAATCAGGCACTCAGTGTCTTTACGCTCTGGACGATTACCGTCTACCTCGTACGTCACAATAAGCCTTACTGGGTCACACTCATTCCAGCCCTCTTCATGACCACCGTCTGCGCAACGTTCTTCTTCGTCTCAAAGCAGGCGCTCCATCTGCCCGAGAGCGTGGCTTATCCCCTCGGAGGTGTCAGCCTCGTAGTGGCCATCATCTGGTTCTGTATCTGGTATCGTAAGGAAACAAACAAAACAACAAACCAATAATAACATTTATATTATGATGAAAAAACTAATGATGACTTTCGCCGCTCTGATGATGGCGGCCAGTATGAATGCACAGTACCTGAACGATTCAGGAACCCCGTTCGAGCAGGACAAGATGTATGTGGCTGCCTCTATGTCGGCTGCTTCACTCTCTTACTCAAAATCGTCCGACTTCAACATCGGTATCAGTGGTAGGGTTGGTTACTTCTTCATCGACAATCTGATGGGATTGGGTGATGTCTCATTCCTGAGTCAGAACAACGGTGATTATAAGTCATTTGAGATTGGTGCTGGCGCTCGTTACTATTTCGATAAGGTTGGAATCTTTTTAGGTGCTATGGCTAAGTATGCCCATCAGACGACTTTAGGTTCTAAGGTCAACGACTTCCAGCCAGAGATACAAGCTGGCTATGCCTTCTTCTTAGGCCGTCACGTCACCATCGAGCCTGAGCTTTATTACAAGCACAGCTTCAAGGACAGCGACTACTCTAGCTTTGGCCTCCGTGTCGGCGCTGGTTTCTATTTCTAATTGATAATTTTAAATTTATAGTTTATATGTTAAGCGTAGACGAACTGGTCGACAGACTGATTGATTTGTCGTTTGCCGAGGATATCGGTGACGGCGACCATACCACCCTTTGTTGCATCCCCGAGGATGCGATGGGAAAGTCGCATCTGCTCATCAAGGAGGATGGTATTCTCGCTGGTGTGGAGATTGCCAAGGAGGTGTTCCGTCGCTTCGACCCTGAGATGCAGGTCGAGGTGCTCATGCAAGACGGCACCCGTGTGAAGAAGGGTGACATCGCCATGATTGTCAGCGGACGTGTACGCTCGCTGCTGCAGACCGAGCGACTCATGCTCAACATCATGCAGCGCATGAGCGGTATTGCCACAATGACTGATAAGTATGTGGAGCGATTGAAGGGTACCCACACCCGTGTGCTCGACACCCGCAAGACCACCCCTGGTATGCGTATGCTCGAGAAGCAGGCCGTGAAGATTGGCGGCGGATGTAACCACCGCATCGGACTATTCGATATGATCCTGCTCAAGGACAACCACGTCGACTTCTCTGGTGGCATTGTGAATGCCATCGACCGCTGCCACAAGTATCTCGAAGAGAAAGGTCTTAACCTGAAGATTGAGATAGAGGTGCGCTCGTTCGACGAACTCCAGCAGGTGCTCGACCACGGAGGTGTTGACCGCATCATGCTCGACAACTTTACAGTGCCCGATACGAAGAAGGCCGTCGACATGATTGCTGGCCGTTTCGAGACGGAGTCGAGTGGGGGAATTACCTTCGATACCATCCGCGACTATGCCGAACAGGGTGTCGACTTTATCTCTGTCGGTGCGCTCACACACTCCGTCAAGGGTCTCGACATGTCGTTCAAGGCCTGTTGATTTATTTATATAATAGGAAATATGAAAAAAGTAGTATTTGTTCTTCTGTCTGTTCTCATACCACTGTCGGCCTCGATGGCTTGCACCAACTTCATTGTGGGCAAGAAAGCCTCTGCCGACGGTTCGGTGTTCGTTACCTATAATGCCGACTCCTATGGTGCCTTCATGCCCCTCTATCACTATCCTGCTGCCACCCATGCGGCTGGTGAGATGCGTAAGGTCTACGAGTGGGATACCAATAAGTATTTAGGCGAGATTGCGGAGGTTCCACAGACGTGGAACGTCATCGGCAACTCCAACGAGTGGCAGGTCACCATCGGCGAGACCACCTTCGGAGGTCGTGAGGAGATGGCCGACTCAACGGGTATCATCGACTACGGCTCACTCATCTATATTGCCCTCCAGCGCTCAAAGACGGCTCGTGAGGCTCTGCAAGTGATGACGTCGCTCGTCGAGCAGTATGGCTACTGCTCTGAGGGTGAGACCTTCTCGGTGGCCGATAAGGATGAGGCCTGGATGCTCGAGATGATGGGTTGTGGCCCTGATCGCACGAAGGAGGCTGGGCGCACCGTGTGGGTGGCCGTCCGCATCCCCGACGATGCCATAGCCGCTCATGCCAACCAGAGCCGTATCACGAAGTTCCTTGATGGCCGCTACGTGCAGGTGAAGATGAAGGATCTGCAGAATCCCAAAGCCATAGCCAAGGCTGAGCGTCTTCTTCAGAAGTCTAAAGCCCAGAGTCTGATGGTCTGCTCCGACAATGTCGTCAGCTATGCCCGTGCGATGGGCTGGTTCGAGGGCAAGGATGCCGACTTCTCCTATAATGCAGCCTATGCAGAGCCCGACTTCTCTGGTCGCCGTTACTGCGAGGCCCGTGTCTGGAGTTTCTTCAACCGCTTTGCCGACGATTTCTCTGAGTATGTGCCTTATGCTGCCGGCATCGAGAAGGATGCCAAGGAGATGCCCCTGTGGATCATCCCCAACAAGAAGGTTACCATTCAGGATCTGCGTGATGCCATGCGCGACCACTATGAGGGCACACCCTTTGCGCTCGACAGCGATATCGGTGGTGGTATCTTCCAGATGCCTTACCGTCCCTCACCGCTCTCCTTCAAGGTCGATGGCGTGGAGTACTTCAACGAGCGCCCCATCTCTACCCAGCAGACTGCCTGGTCGTACATCTCGCAGATGCGCGCCTCGTTGCCACGTGAGGTCGGCGCCTGCTTCTGGTTCGGTAACGACGATGGCAACATGGTGGCCTATACCCCGATGTATTCGTGTATGACCCGCCGTCCGAAGTGCTTCGCAGGCGAAGGAGTCGACGATGTCACCTTCTCGATGGACAACGCCTACTGGGTGTGCAACTGGGTCAGCAACATGGTCTATCCCCGTTACTCGATGATGTTCCCCTCGCTCCAGACCGTCCGCGACTCGCTCGATGCCTCTTACGACCGTCTGCAACCCGAGATTGAGGCCAAGGCCCTTGCGCTGTCTACAGCCGACGAGCGCATCAAGTTGCTCACCGACTATAGCTGTCAGAAGGGCGATGAGATGATCAGCCGCTGGCAGCAGCTCGCCTTCTTCCTCATCGTGAAGTACAACGACATGGTGGTGAAGCCCACCGACGAGAATGGCACCTTCCTCCGCACGCCTTACGGCCACGGAGCCCGCGTTGTGCGTCCAGGATTCCCCGAGCGCTATGCCAAGGATCTCCTCAAGCAGACTGGCAACAAGTTCCTCGTGCCTCAGAAAGAGAATAAATAAGTTCTAGTGCCTGTTCAAAGGGTTAGGTCCAGAACTCTTTCTCGCCCGTTTCTTCCATTTCGCCTTCGCATTTGGGACAGGTATGCTTGTCCCAAATGCGGATGCGGTCGCTGCCACAGTTCAGGCACAGACGGCCTACCTCGCTCCTATAGGAGGGAGCTACATCGGCAATAATGCCGCCCACGACGATGTTCTGCACGGTCTTGCAGTCGGGGCAGGTCATGGCAGTTATCTCCTGACGAAAGAGTCCCCGTCCCTCATACACCTCGGCTTCATAGCCGCAGTCCTTACAGCGATATTTCAGTTTCCAAGCCATCAGCTGAATGGTTTTACATGTTGTTTCTATTGGACAAATCCTTTGCTGCGCCACTTACCTGAATGCCAGCGACGGAGGAGAATGACACCACGGATGTTCTCGTCGATGGCAAAGCCAATCCACATGCCTACCAGGCCGTAGCCGAGGGGGATGCCGATGACATAGCTGAGGCCAACGGCGATGCTCCACTGGAAGATGATGCCTACCAGGAAGGGATAGAAGGTGTCGCCTGTGGCGCGTAGTGTGCTGCCGGCGAAAATGTTCGACGTGCGGCCTATCTCAAGGAACACATCGACTATCAGTATCCAGACTCCCATGCGTATGATCTCCTCATTGTTGGTAAAGACACTCAACAAGCCTGGTCCGGCAACGGCGAGCACGATAGAGCCTGTGATGGTGATAATCATCGCCCAGCGGAAGAAGTAATTACCAAGGACGTAGGCTGCCTGGTGTCGCCACTGGCCTACAAGATGCCCCACGAGTATGTCGCCGCCCTGAGTGATGCTGACACAGAACAGATAGACGAACATAATCATATTATAACAATAGGTACGCGTGGCCAGCGCCTCGTTGCTGATCTGATTGATGAAATAGGTGATGACCACCTGTGAGAGGCTGTAGCTGATGTTCTCGCTCATGGCCGGAATGCCTATCTTCAGCAGATATCTGAGCTCCTGCCAGGGCATCGGGCGGAAGTAGCTCAGCGGGAACTTGCGGATGTGTACACGGAAGTGGATGATGGCCAGCAGCACCATGGAGACAGCACGGCTTGAAGCGGTGGCAATGGCAGCACCCTCAACACCCAGTTGCGGGCAGCCCCAATGTCCGAAGATCAAGGCATAGTTGCCCAGGATGTTCAGCACGTTGACGATGCCCGTTACGACCATTGGCCATATCACTTTGTCGGCACTGCGCAGTGAGGCAGAGAATGTCAGCGACAGGGCTTGGAAGAATGAGAGTGCTCCCGTCAGCCGCAGATAGACCACTCCGTCGCCCATCAGCTCCGGGCGCAGCCCCATCAGCCTGAGCAAGTCTTCGGCAAAGAAGAAGAGTAGGGCACTGACCGTCAGACCGAGCATCAGGTTCACCACCAGTGCCATGCCCACCACCTGTACCAGTCGCTTCTTGTATCCAGCTCCGATATATTGAGCACAGAGGATGGCAGCGCCCATCGAGAAGAACTGATAGACGAGGAATACGAGTGTCATCAACTGATTGTCGAGTCCCACTGCAGCCACACTATTGTCACTGTAACGGCTCAGCATCACGGTATCGACCGCACCGAGCAGCATCACCAGTGCTATCTCGATAAACACTGGGATGGTGATTACTTTCAGTTGATGTTTCAGAGAACCTTCAGACATCCTTGCTGACTGTCAAAGCCTGTATCAGAGCGTCAAGTTGCTGTTGGCTCATGCCGTGAGAGAGCAGATAGCTTGAGAACGCCTTTGCGTAGTCCACGTTCGGCAGCTGAGCTTCGTCGCTGACCCCGGCATAATACATCAGGCAGGGGTTGAGTCTCAGCGTTAATAACGTTTTGCATACATCAGGGTCATTTTGGGGGTTGACCTTGTAATAGTTGTTATAGGTGACCAGGTAGTCGGCCACAATTTCCTCATACGTTGCGCCGCATAATCCCTCAAGCAGGGCGCACACATACCCGGTGCGGTCTTTTCCCTCCATGCAATGCACGACATAGGGGCCAGGGCGCGTCGGGAGTTCCTTCAGTGCCGCAATCAGTCGGTTGTTATAATCTTCTGCCGTAGGGTCAGCCTTCAGCGGGCACAGTATCACTTTACCTCCATCCCAGAGTGTACGGCTGAAGGGAGGCATGTCGTAGCCCTTCATTTTCTCCTCCGTGTCGGCGAGGTTGAGCACGGTCATATCCTTGATGTTTTCCAGATAATCCGATACATAGAAGGCACGTTTGGTGACATCGGTGAACGGCGTAGAACAACGGTGGAGAACGCCGCTTGCAATCTTGCCGGCTTTCACGGCGCGGGCATTGGCAAATTCCGCATCAGTAAGGTTCGGATAGTCTTTGCGCTCGTTGGAGTATTCCATGCTCATGGCCTTCTGCACGTCGAAACCGCCCCCCTTTACCTTCATCCTGACGGTGACGGCATGCCCCTCCAGCCCTCTGAGCTCCTTGGGCAGTCCGGTGTTGCTGGCCGTAAAGCAGATCGTGGAATAGCTGGGATAAGCCACGAGCAGGAGTTCTCCGCTACGGGCATAATAGCCGTCGTAGTAAGGCACGTCGAATATTTTGTCGTCGAGGGTGATGCTGACCACATCGCCGAGTGCGAATCCAGCCTTCTCCATGTCTGCTTTCGTCAAGTCAAGCATGGCTCCATCGTACTCGTTATACGATGAGATGATGCCTTTCAGCAGCGGCTGGTCATTGGGCTCGTCGTCTTTAGAGCAAGAGGTTGCTAAGGTTAGTAAACAAACAAGAACTAAGAGGAAGACCGACTTCCAACAGGCCTGCGATGATGCAGCGTGGTCGAAACTTCTGGATTGAAAAGATGTCATATAATCATTGTTTTTTAAAAGATATGGTGAGGACGTTCTCACCGTCGGTATATTCGTAGGCAATGGTGTCGGCCTTCTGGATGACGAGACGGATGCCTAATCCTCCGATTGGACGCTGATTCATCGGTAGAGAGATGTCGGGAGGAGCTAGCTCCAGAGGATTGAACGGTATCCCCCCATCGCGAAATCGGATCGTCAGAAGCTCTTCATCATGTTTGATCTCCACATCGAGGTAGTCGTTCTTGCCGTCGGGATAGGCATAGTTGACTATATTTGTTACCAGCTCATCAACCACCACATAGAGCTTGTTATAAAGCGCCTCTTCCACCGATGCCAGCTCCTTATGATGGAGCATGGCATTGATGATTTCGAGGCTTTTGCCCAGTATGGGTTGGAAGTGTAGTCTGATCATGGAGAAAGAACGATTAGTCTTCTTGTCCTAACTTCATCTGATAGCACACCACGTCGTTGTTCGCAGCGTAGTCTTCGAGCACCTTTTTCTGGCGAAGGATAAGTTTGCTCTTGTTCTCTTCAAACGTAATAGTCTTCGTCAGTCCGACGAATTCAAGCGACTCGTATATTTCCTTGGCACAATTCACGAACACGATCTCTGGATTGTGGCCTATCCTCTGATTGACAAAGAAGATAACGCGGATGCCGCTACTGGAGAGAATCTGCAGTCGAGATGCATCGAAGACCACCTTAGTGATATCCTGCCCCCGATACTTCGACAGTTCTTCGGTCAATGCCGGAGAATTGGCCGTTGCGAGTTCCTTGCCTAACTCGATAGTTAGCGTCGTTCCTTTTATCGATACTATAAAGTCGTTTTCCATTTTTTTATTTTAATATTTTATATGAGTGAACTGACATCAACTTCTGTATCATCCTTATAGGAATTTTCCCAAGTATTATCCTTCCCCGCAAGATAGCGCTGATAGCCCTCCTCAATCTCCTGGAGCTTGGCATTCAGGAGCTTCTCTGCATTTTCCTTGGCGTCATTATAAGTTTTCTCAAATACCTTCCTGGCATTGTCTGCATCTTGGATGGGTATTCTGGTAAGCAATTGCGCAGTATCGGCCAGTCGCTTGTCATAGGCCCATTCGAGCTTAGCCACACACTCCTTGTGGAAGGTCTTGCACGTATCGTTAAGCAGATCGCGACGTTCCTTGTTCACTTCAGGCATCGTATAGATGATATGGCGCTCTTTAATGCCTCCATCATACTCTTTGATCTTCACACTGACCTTAAACTCCGGGTGCACTTCGGCCACGCCCTGAATGATGGCTTTCAGACTGTTCTCGTTCTTGGGAGTGACGTCGAAGGTGTAGTCGTTCGGTCTTGTAGCCTCGGCTACGTCCTCGAAGTTGTACTCTGCACTTTCCAATCTAATCGTCGCTGGCAGCATGGCCTGCGGATCGGCTTTGACACAGAAATTACCCAGGCGAACACAGAATAATGCCAGATAGCCATTCTCCCTCTGTGAAAATTCATTTATTTCAGCTAAAATATAATTATCCATAATGATTCACTTTTCTACCTTATTTATTTTACTATTTTATCTTTATTTGCCTGCGTCCTCCTTAGTCAGCTTGGTGCTCAGGCTGCCACCACCGCCACCGGCGCCTGCAGCCACACCGTCTTCGATATTGGGTGTCTTGAAGTGCGAGCTGGCATTGAGGTCGTCGATCGTGGCCTTCGGAGCTTTCACCTCGCCCTTTACCTCTGTGTCGGCGTTGATCGTGGTCTTGCCATAGACCTGTGTCTCGTCGCCACCCACAGCCGACTTGCCATCGGCCAACTGTACCACAGCCTTGCCGTCGCCCTGCTGCGCCTCGATGGTCTTGTCGGCAAAGGCACCGATCTCCTCGGATACTATCTGCACCTTCTTGCTCTTCACATCGTCGGACTTCGAGCCCATATACATCTTCTCAGAAACGAGTAGCATCGTACTGCCTTCGGCCAGAGCTGAGTCGTCGCCACTTTCCTTGTCTATATCCATCGACTTGACGCTGACATCCTTTGCATTGATGCTGACGCTGCCAGTGGCCTTGCCCTCGGTATCGGTCGATACGACATCCACCTTCTCGGCACGGATGAAGACCTTGCTCTCTGAAGTCAGGGCTTTCTCCTTCTCCTCGCCATTCTCGATGTCATTGTCGGTACTCTTCACGGTGACGGTCTTCGACTTCACGATCAGATCGCCCTCTGCAGTGTAGTTAGCCTTGGTGATGGCTCCGTCATCGTCGACTTCGATATTGGCAGAGCCCTCGGTGCTCACCTCAATGGTCTTGGCACGGAGTTTAATCTTGCTATCGTCAGTCAGTTGCTTTTCCTTCTTCTTACTCTCGGCCACCTCGTAATCCACAGCCTCGATGGTGATGTTCTTCGACTTCAGGGTAAAGTCGCCCTCAGCAGCATAGGTAGCCGCCGTGAGAGTGCCGTCCTCCTCACGTTGCACATCGGCAGTATTGGCTGTCGAGACTTCGATGTTCTTGGAGCGGATGCTTACACGACCGTTTTCCTTTAAGCTGTTGTCATCCTCAATAGCAGCAATGGATACATTGTTGGCAACCATTCCGATGCCAGCATTCTCATTGTCGCGCAGGTTGCCTTCGCCGTCGGCCGAGACGAGGCTAATGGCTTCACCCAAGACCCTTACATTGGCACCTGTACTGTTGTTCTTGAAGTCATCGCCTGTAACAATATTATCCTTTTCCTTTTTATAACACTGTAAGCGGCGGTTGGTTTCTGCCAGTTTTGAGAGCACTTCGATGTAGACATAAGACTGCTTCGTCAGTAGTTGCGCAGTGTCCTCGATTTCGTCACTCTTACCACTGATATCCTTATAGTTGGTACGCACGTCATCATTGTCTTCCATCAGGTCTCCTCTTTCTTCCAAGAGTCCCTTCAGCTCTTTAGCAAGTTCGTCGAAAGATTCCTTGCACTCATCAACTTGATCCTGAAGGTCAGACTGCTGTTCCTCCAACACCGAGATCAGGTCTTCCAGATCTTTCTGACGGGTCTCAGCTGTCATCGCCGCATGAATGTCAATATTCTTATCTGCATGGATGCGCACACCACTTGATCCCGCAGGAATCGTTGCTGCAGAGAAGGCACCTTGGTAGTCATTGTCATTGGCGATGTCGTTACTCTGGATGATGATGTTGCGGGCCTGACTGACAATCTCAGACAATGTGCCCACGACGTGTTCCAGACCATCAACACCAGGATCTTCGGCTACTTGGCGGATGTTGGAAGCGCGTACTTCCACCGTTCCCCCTTCTCCAGCACCTTGCAGCCCCACCTGTGTGCCTCGGATGATGACCTCTGAGCCGCCTCCGAGAAGCGTGCCATTACGATCCACATGGCCAATAATAATCTTAGGTGCCGAAAGCACCAGACAATCCGGATCGTACATATATTGACCCTTCTTAATCTTAGCCACAAAGTCGAGTTGCATCTGCTGCATCTCTGCCTTACATTTCCGGATTTCAGACAGCTCACTCTCTACATTGTCCTTAAATTCAGAGAGTTTCTTCTCCCATTCTTCAAATATGTAATCCATAACTTTTCACTTTTCACTTTTCACTCTTCACTTTTCACTCTTCACTACTTAATGGCCATCAGCACTTTCTTCAGATTATCCATGGTTCCGATGTTAGCACGGCTTTGTTCCTCCAGCTGTGTACCATTGAAGTTCACGGTGCTACCTTCTTTCTCAGAGAACAATATCTGACCGTCTTTCGTGCTTTCCCAAACGTCCTGATCCAAGGACTGGAAATTACTATGGAACTTAGATACAAACAAGTCAACAGTTCCATCATATAGCATTCTCCAGAATTTGGTACTCTGGATAAAATGATCTATAGTATTGACCTGACGTTGCCAATAATGCTCCTGACGATACGAATTAGTCTTGTTTACATAATCCATATCTAAGCCGATCTTGATGAACTTATTCCCCGCGTTTTCCTTGTGGTTATTCACCAAATAAAGGAAAGACAATATCGCCTTACGTTTGACAACTTTCAGGTTATCCTTTTGAAAGATATCCTTTGGTGGCACAAGAGGCCAAATGGAAATTTTCCCTTTATCACTTTCATAAAACTCGCACCACTTCTCATAAATACTATTATTAAGAGGTTTAATACATTTCTTCAAGCAGTCTGTTACTATCCAAGAAAATTTCTCAGGAACCTCTACATGAGCATCATGAAAAAGTATAGTTATATCAGATCCATATTGGAAAAGTTCATGGGTAGCCTTGGCATAGTCTATGATCTTGTCTTTAAAATAACCGAATTTCTCTTCTGGAGTACAATATTCTTTTGAACCTGCCGTAAAAGATGTATCCTTCCAATACGCCGGGGAACGATAATTAATCCAACTTTCATCCCATTCTTTAAACATATTGTTCCACATTTTGCTCTCAATATTGGGGGCGTCTTTGTCGAGAGCAGGAATCACATCGAGATAATTAATAGACGCCTTTTTGGCTTTTATCCAACGATTATTATAAACTTGACCAAATTCTGTGATAGTATTATTAATATAATCTATGCATAAGATCAATGACTTATAGAACTCTTCCATGGTCTCTTTATCCTCCGTCGGCTTTGTACCGGAGAGAAGTTTCGAGAAAAGCCCCTGTTTCTTAACCGCCAGATTCTTATACCGGTCGGCCTTCACTGTGGCATGACCAGGTCCGGCCTCAAGCATGAGATAACGCTTCGACTTGATGAGCATCGTACCGTCAACCGGGCGAACGAATATCTCCACCATTCGTCGTATCGTCGAGAAATCTACGGTATCTCCAATGACCAGATTTCCGCCGACACCTACAGCACCACCAAGGACGGTGTTGACCAAGAGTGCACCGATATAAGCTCCCTTTCCTTCTGGATCATCTATTGTAGGCGGCTTGATGTTATCCCCTGATATGATATTCACTTTGTTACCGGCTATGAGGTTGATATTCATACCCTTGATGGTGACATCGGCATTAGGCGCATCGACGGTAATTCCTTTGAACGCACTCAGCGTGATCGTTCCTAATTGTGATCTGATATTGAGCTCGCGCCTATGGGTAACCATCTCAATTTCATTGATATTGTAGCGGTCGCCCATGTGGATACCACCTGCCAGATCCCTCACGTTCTCTCCAAACTGGTCGAGGCCAACCAAGCTAGTAATAAATCCGAGACCAGGCGAGAGGAAATTCGTGATAAAGCTACCACCAGTATCAGGATCGGTAAAGGTGATATGATGACCATTGCGGGATGTTAGCGACATCGAGACGTCTTGCTGTTGAATGAGAGGATTGGCCTTACGTTGTACGCGCTCAACAGGATCCAGCACATTCTTAGAGAAGAGGCTACCAACGACGTAGGGGCGCTCGATGTTGTCATTATCATAGTTAATGAGCACCTCGTCGCCAACATTCGGTCGGAAGTAGGTACCGCCTCCGTCTGTGGCCATTGGGGTGGCTACGCGTATCCAAGGCGATGACATGGCTTTGACACTCTCTTCTATGATTGCCTTGATTGTTTCAACCTCTTTCTCACTTTCAGAGACTTTCGCCTCCTTTTCCTCAAGAAGAGTATAGCAGTCCTGATATTCAACTGTAGTCTGATTGTACCTCTGCAACAGTGCTGCGATGACGGTGTTATCCTCCTCAATGTCCTGATAATCTGGATCATTATCTTTGGTCTTCCGGTCATGCTCTGCGGCTGCGTCTATCATTAATTGCCTGAGAGCTTTGAGATCCTTAAGCTTAGCCTTCTTCTGCTCAATATCCTTTTCTTTAGCCTGAATAGAATTCTCATATGCTAAGATTTCGCTTTTCTTTGTATTCAAATCCAGCTCTGTGAGATTTCCCTTCTTTATATCATTCTCCAGCTGCTTCTTTGAGTTCTCGGCACTTATCAGAGCATCAACCAACTGTTTGATGTGGTCCTCCAAACCTGAAATCTCACCATCCTTAGTCTGCAACAACGCCTCGCGATCATCCTTAGAGGCATTCACAAAGGCTTTAACTTCTTCAAGCTCTGCCAAGAGTTTGATCAAGAGCGCATTCAGTGCTTTTTTTCGGTCCTCCAGCTCTTTCTTATTATCTGTAGCAACCTTTAACTTCTGACTTGCCTCTTCCAGTTTTACCCCGTCCGCACCTTGCAACGATTGCCAGGGATAGGCCACGCGCACACGGCCTTGAAATTTCGGGTCGACATTGTCGGTGACGAAAGCCGACTGTGGACCGACCTTGCGGATTCGAGGCTCTTTCTGTAAGGGTGGGATGAACTGCTCTTTACCATTTTCATCCTTATAAGATGGGATGGCAAAGAATTTAAGTGAGCGCGAGCCTTTACTCTGGTCGGATGAGGCTGTGTCGTACTGCTCATAGTCATTATCCCAAGACTCTTCAGACGTCTCCTCGACCTGGATGATGACATAGTCTTTCTCCAGACCGTCGATCTTGACTTTCTCGCCTAATTGCAGATTGATATAGTTCGTACCCATATCGACACAGACAATTTTGCGCTGCTGCTCTTCCTCGTTCTTCAGGATGTTGTTGTAGAAGTCGATGGTCGTCCAGCATTTTTCATTCGCAGAACCGAACATCACGCTCTTTTGGGCTTTTGAGTCATACTGATCGTCTGTTTTTTCGTAGGGAGCTATCCACGCTTCATATCCCTCTGTGTCGACCGTGTTTTTGTTGAAATATGCCTTCAATACATTGAGGGCCTCTGTACCAATAGCCCATGACACCAGGCCTGTTATTCCGTCATCACTGGTGAAAACAGTCTTCATAAGAGGTATCAACCTCCACAGGGTGACATTAGTGGCATTAATGTCAGAGTTACACTCACGCTTAAAGGTGGTGAACTTATCTTTCTCCAATGGGAAGAAATACTCATCATGGGCCAGCTCGGAATTGCTCGTCGCATTTTTAGGGAATGCGTCTTTCGGGAAACCTGTAGGGAGCTTGTCGATAGCCTTATAATTCAGGTCGCCCATCTCTCCCTTACCGTTCTTCATGCTGTCGAAGCTGTAGGGCGTTATAGTCATCGGGTCGGGCGACATGCCATGCTCGGTGATGGAAGCATATTTATCGATGGTCACAGCCTGGCTGTCAGGCAGGCCTAATGTCAACTGACCGTTCTCGAAGTATAGGAATTCACCGCAGCGGTTGGCCGTGCGAACCAGGAAGTCGTAGAACGACTCGTTATACTGCACCAGGTAAGGTTGGATAAACTCGGTGCCGATGTTTGTCTCCGTACTGTTGCCATTGGTGTCTGTTGATGTATCGCTCTCAATATATTTCAAGAACCTCAGCCCGTTCTTATTGGTCTTTATCAGGGGCGTCGCTCCGTCGGCCTTCTTGCCGAAGTTCAGACTCTCAGGCTTCAGGATGCCCGATCCAAGCTTACGGGCCACATAGGCCTTGCTATACTTGTTGATCGTCATCAGCTTATCCATACTGAAGATGTTCAGCTTCACATACATCTTTTTGCCGTTAGTATCGCACTTCAGCTTCGGGAACACCTCATACACAAAGCAGCTCACCGCCACTTTGTGCGCATGGACTTTATTATTTTTATCAGAAATGGTATTACCACCGGATGTTAAAGGCTTGTCTGATTCTAAGATTTCCAGTTCAACCTCTCTCCTCATAAACAAAGACGTGGCTGCCTCAAACGAGGGGACGTTTGTCGAATCTTTTCCAGAAGTGTCGTTGGTTTTCAATACAAAATCAACTTCGGCCTCTATTTCTGTAGGTTGATAGATCTTCTTATTCACCTTCACGCCGCGCAAGGTGACATAGTATTTGGATTTATCATCCGAATTATCCATTAATACGCTTATGCCTTGCACTAATTTCATGGTGCCGGGCGAACTCTTGCCTATCTGGCTACCTAACGTCAGTTGGTAGCGATAAAAGCCAGATTTTGTGATAATCTTCGATTCGTCTGCCATATTTGTAAGATTTTGAAAATTCTTATTTAAATATAAAACACTTGTCAAACCCCGACGCTTTGAAAACATCCACGAGATCGGGGCTAAGGCCTTGTATGTATAGGGTGCTTCTATTCGACCTTGCTGCCGAAATCAATATCTGGAACAGCCGGAATCCGTTGGACGAGATATACTCCAGCTTGCTACAGTCGAGCGTGATGTCCGTGTCTTTGAGTTCCAATAGGGGAGCCATATCCATTGCCACCTGGCCAATGATATGCGAGTCCATTTCACCCTCAAAGTTGACCAGTGCCTTGCCTTCACTTGTATGTATTGTAGTTTTCATGATTATAATTCACGATTTTGCCATAAGTGTATGTAGTTCTATTTCCTGAATCTGATAGCGAGCATGGTCAGGTCGTCACTCTGCTCGGCATCGCCTACATAGTTGCGCACTGCCTGCTTCAGTCTCTCTATCAGTTCTTTCGGTCCTGTCTGCCCATCCTGAATGGCACGGCTCACCTCGTTGAAAACCCGCTCATGACCATACTTCTCCTTATCGGCAGTCATCGCCTCGTCCAGTCCGTCGGTATAGATCAGAATCGTGGTGTGCGGCTCTATATGGACTGTCTGCATCACATACGGTGGAGTGGGAATAAGGCCAACAGGGCTGACACCATCGAATGGCAGTTGACTGAGCTCCTTGTTGATGACAAGAGGTGTCTCGTGGCCGGCATTACAATAGCGTAGCTCGCCTGTTGTCAGATCGAGGATGCCGACGAAGAGGGTGACGAACATCAGACTCTCGTTTTGCTCGTTCAGGTTTTTGTTCATTTTCAAAACAATGCGGTCGGGTCTGTCCTCGTCGGCAGCGTAGGCACGGAACAGGCTTCTGGTCTCCATCATGAACAGGGCGGCTGGCACCCCTTTGCCGCAGACGTCGCCCAAACAGAAGAGGAGTTCGTTGCCACGCACGAAGAAGTCATAGAGGTCACCACCGACAGCCTTGGCAGGAGTCATGCTGGCAAAGATGTCGAGATCGAGCCGCTCGGGGAACTCCGTAGGCACCTTCGATAGTTGGATGTCGCGGGCGATATTGAGTTCACTCTCTAATGCAGCTTTGGCGGTGGTCGATGCTTTCAGATCCTCCATATACTTCTTCAGCGACTGCTGCATGGTGCCGAACGAGTTGCGAAGCTGAGCCACCTCGTCGTTATGCTTGAACGTGGGCAGTGGGGCGTCAAAGTTACCCTTGGCCACCTCCTGGGCCGAATCGGAGAGGAATCCCAATGGCTTGGTAACGCGGCGGATGCTCTTGGAGATAAAGAAGAAGATGACCAGGCTACCGACAAACATGCAGAGTATGATGAATAAGGCAAGTAAAATACCCTGTGTAAACACCAAGTCGCGGTGCTGTATGACAGCCACAGTCCAGTTTGTAAAAGGCATCGGTTTGAAATTGACATAATAAGGCGTGCCCTTGAGATTTCTCATCTCAAGGTTTGTAATGGCTTCCTCCTGCTCAGCTTTGAGAATATTGATGTCAATGGAGTCTGAACCAAAAACTCTGTTGCCCTTATCGTCGATGAACTGGATGGAGAATTTTGAGTTGCCGTCCCTGTCCCGGAAAATTACATCTTTGTCGAAGAATTCTCTCTTGACTGTTTTCTCAACCTCGCCGAGGATATCGTTCGCCCAAATGTAATGCAGGTCAAAGCCATACACTCCCACCTTGCGATTCTGACGGTCAAAGATAGGCAGCACATAGCTGCAGTACATATTACTGTCAACGGAATTGTCGAAGTAGGGGGATGTCAGATAGCCCAAATCCTCTCTGTTCCGTTCAATTCCTTTCTTATACCATGGGCCATTGAAATAGTCGTGGCTTGGTGAGCCTATCTGTTGGCGCTTAATATGAGTACTGTCGGCATAGTAAACGTAGGCTTCAAACCAGCGGCCCTGATCTTTGAAGTAATCAGGCTCGAAGGCTGCAAAACAGCCCATGAGGTGGTTCACGGAAATTTCGCGCTCCAAGGCCTCAAAGACTTGCTCCGGGCTCCCCAGGTTTCTCTCTACTTCATCACGGTTATTGTCAGCCGCTACATGCACAGCCTGTAACCTCGACCCTATCTTGCCTACGATCCCGTCGACGACATACTGCCCACGCATATTGCTGTTCACGAGCGAGACTTTATAGACAGACCAAACCATGGCTCCAATGATCGGACCATTGAAGAATATCATGATAGCGATAACACGCCAAGTGATGCGGCGCGACAACTTACTCTTTTTCATTTCACATTTCACTATTCAAGCTCAATAGTATTGCATACGCTTTGCAAAGGTACACAAATAAAATGAAACTATCAATGAAGTGAAACGTTTTTTCGCCTCATTTTATTATTTTTCTACAAAACGGATATAAAATAGGAGAAAGAACTCACTGGGGACGGTTCCGAGTGAGTTCTCGTGCACTCGGAACCGTCACCAGTGAGTTCATGTACAGGTGACACAAGGACACATGTGACACCATATTCTGAAATTCTCTCGCGTACCGCGCGTATATATGCGTATATATGTGCGTATTATATAATAACCTACGCGGTACGCGTGAAAATTTATATTTTTAGGTGTCATAGTGTCACCGCCGCCCGCAAACTCATAGGTGATCTCAATTTTCAGAATAATTTCAAAATCTAATGACATATGACATAATACTTATCTAAAACCACTGATTATCAGTAAATTAGTTTCAAATCAAAAGTTTGATAAATGACATAAAAACGACATAAAAACGACATAAAAACGACATGCTAATGACATAAAAGGTCTGTTTTTAGCTAACGATAGACCAGATTAAGTGCCCATCAGGGAGGTATCTGACGGAGAATTCCCACGTTGGGAACATATTATTCCCACGTTGGGAATAAAGTATTCCCACACTGGGAATCAATAACGAGCCTAAGGATAGCGAATAAGCAGCACTTACCAGCCAATAAGGGTCCCTTATTGCAGAATAAGGCCCCCTTATTGCCCCTCTTTATGTCATTAGTATGTCATTAATATGTCGTTTCTATGTCGTTTCTATGTCACTTCTATGTCAATTCAAAATTTTATAATCATCTGATAACAAGACAAATATAACAACTTTTATGTCATATGTCATTAGTTTTTGAGATTTGAGCGTGAGTCGTTCGGCACGAGCGATCATGAACCTGTCCCCGTGATCTCTCTCTAGGAAAACGCCTCGCACTGGGGTCTGGCACTGACGTAAAGTCGCAAGCGACTTTACGTCAGTGCCAGACCCCAGCGTGAGGCAACAAGCGCAGATGGGGGAACAAATCAAAGTATCCTGATCTCACCCCAGGTGCCTGTCCCCTTCTCACAAAGTGTCCTGACCCTTTTGTGACATGACCCTAAGGGATGATTTTGAGATCGGGATCCTGGAGGTAGATACGGCCTTCATCATTCACATAACCAGAACCGTTCCAATATTCGACGCCAAGGATAGTCACCTTGCCGCAGCTGCTGTTACCATTTCCCTTACCAATGCTACAATCTGCATTAGTGCCCCTCTTGGCAATCACTTCTTTCACGCCATTAGTGATGGTGATGGAGCCGCAAGTGCCATAATCTCCCGTTCCGATGCCAGCTGCATTATTGCCGCCCGTAGCCTTTACTGTTCCGCCGCTGATGAGGATATTACCGCAGGAATTACTATATCCACTGCCGATACCTGCAGCATTATTGCCGCCCGTAGCAGTAATAGATCCACTCTCAATGACAATATTACCACAGTTCCCCCCCTTACCACCACCGATTCCTGCACCACCCATTTGGCCTATAGCCTCGAGCGAACCATCACCTTTGATAGTGAGGGTAGAGTTATTAGTAGCAGCCGAGATGCCTGGAAAGTCACCTTCAAAAGCTTTCACTTTGTTTGTTCCTTCGAGGATGATGGTGGCATTGCCTATGCAGGTAATACCAGAATTATGGAAATAAGTTGAACCAGGGGGCTTTTCATAATCAATGGTTAAGTTTTTCAATGCCACGTTGGCGTTAGCGGCAATGCAAATACGCACTCTATTAGCAATCGTGCCTGTCAGCATGTCGCCATTTTGTGCCGTATAATATCCGACATTTTTTTCGCGGTCAAGGATTGGTAATGTTGAGACATCTACGACCTTAAAGGTCTTTACCGCTATGGGATAGATGTTGTTGGCGGCGAAGGTGAATTTGAAATCCTTCTCGTATTTTGTGTCGTCGTTGGCAGTGGCGGTGACGGTGATGTTCTCTTTGTTGCTCCCAGGGGTGGGATACAAAGCCACGTAGATGGGGCCAGCGGCATTGTCAGGGCGTGTCAGGGCGTAGCCGTTGCCACACAACTGGATATCGAGCTTTTTGATTTTGTCGGTGATGTCGGTGCCAGCGTAGTCCTTGATGGTCAGCTCGGCGATGGTCAGCTGGTTCTTCAGCGTGGCGGTAGTGGGCAGCAGGGCTTTGCTGGAGAGAGAGCCGTCGTAGATGGCGAGGTCGAATTTGCTGGCGAGCGTTTCCAACGTGCCATCCTGCTCGTCTTCGAAATCGGTAGAGATGTTTTCGTTGCCATCGACGCTGGTGATTTCCGTTTCTGCCATGGATGCGGGATAGACATAGCGCAACTTGCCTGAGGGCTTCGGGTCGTTGAGTGTCACGGTGAACTTGGCCGTCTTGCCGTCATCGGAGATATCGGTGGTCGTAAGGGCCGTGGTGATGGCCATCTTCGCGACATCGCTGGTATTCTGATAGTATATCGCCACTTGGTCGCCTGCTGCGAAGGTTTTCTTGCCCTGGGCGTCGAGTGCGCGGGTGGTGGCTGAGCCATCGAGGCTGATGGTGGTGGTCAGGGTCACGGTGTGGTTGTCGTTGTTTGTCTGTGGCGCCTCTTTGGCGAGGTCGTCGCCGGTGCAGCCCGTCATCATGGTGCCCATCAATGCGAGGGCGGCCATACTGATA
Organism: uncultured Prevotella sp.; assembly: GCA_900318395.1. GTDB lineage: Bacteria > Bacteroidota > Bacteroidia > Bacteroidales > Bacteroidaceae > Prevotella. The sequence continues at coordinate 6,085 of ONKL01000044.1, read as the reverse complement.
TATCTGGAAATCTTTTGCATAGCTCGTTTCGTTTTAAGTGGTTACTGTTCTGTGGCGTCATTTCTGTTGTAGTCCTCCAGCGCGCCGTTGGATTCCGGCTCCACGACCTCCAGTTCGTAGCTCGCGGACGTTGTCTCGTAGTGATAGAATTCGGTATCTTCTACGGTGGCGGTGATGGTGGTCTTTCCCTCGGCCAAGATAGATACTTCGCCCGTCTTGGCGTTAACGGTTGCCACATTCGTATTACTTGATGAATAGCTCACCAAGGCGTCGCCCACTTTCTCCAGCTCGATGGTGAAGTCATCGTCGGCCAGCGTTTTCTTAATCTGAGCATCCTTATCTGAATAACTGATGCTGCCGGCCTTCTTGGCTCCATCCGTCCGGGCTGTCCATCCGTCGGGCACACCGTCGTCGCTGCCTGACGTCATCGGCACCAGCGTCTCGAGCACCTTCTCGCCTGTAGCCTCGGTGCCGGCATTAGTCAGCCAGTTCTTCGTGCAGCCCTCAGCCGAGATGTCGGTAGCCAGACACTTCACATATTTCAGCTTGGAGCAGCCTGCGAACATCTCCTGATAGCAGTCTTTCACCAGCGTCGGGGCAGGCAACTCAGGCGCTTTCTCGATGCCACTACAGCCGCTGAACATATTATCGTAGCAGCCCTCCGTCAAGGTGGTGGCGGGCAATACGAGCAGACGCTCGTCATTGTTCACGAGTTTATCGGCACCTGCAAACAAGCCGTAGAAGGCGTTCTTTGCCTCGATGGCAGTAGCACCCTCCAGACCGTCCTTGCCCTTCAGCAGACTCATCACGTTACCGAAGATCTCGGTCTTCATCGAAGGACGGATGTTGATGTACTTCGCACCCTCGTCAATAGCTCTTGTACCGCCACGGGTTCCTGCCACAGCGCCACCACCAAGAGAGGTGTTGATGCTGTAGAGCTGCACCACGTCGCCCTTCTTCGCTTGGATGTCGTAGGCACCGGCGGTGTTCTTGGCAATGGTCTGCTCCTGGCCGTCGTTGATGGTGTAGTGGATGTCGCCAGCCAGCGTGATGCCATTGTTGAAGGTGACGGTGACCTTTCCGTCATCCTGTGGCAGAATCGTCAGCGGCGTGGCTTTATCCACAGCGGCCAGCTGCTCGGCTGGGATGGCGTTGACAACGACTTTAAAGGATACGCTCTTGGAAATCTGGGGCGCACTCACGGTGACAGTGGTCTCGCCGGCGGAGAAGGCCGTCACCTTTCCCGCCTGGCTTACCGTTGCCACGGCAGGCGTGCTGGAGGCATAGGTGAGCTGGATATCAGCCGTCTTGGCCGTCGCCGGTCTGGAGGCCGTTTGGCCTACCGACAGCGTCAGTGTGGCATTGTCGATCTGGATGTCGGGGGTTGTACTACCGCTTTGCGCGGGTTGGTCTTCAGAGCCGAAGATGGCATCGACCAGTCCCTGACACGACGTCATTCCCACCGTCATCATCAGCAAGAAGAGCCAGTTAAGAATATATCTGTTTCGTTTCATACTTTAATGGTGTTTGGTTATTCTGCTGCAAAGTTAGTCATTATATCGGAAACTACAAAATAATCAAGTGTTTTTCTTTGCCAAATCATAATCTTGTCTTACCTTTGCAGCATTTAACGAATGAGAAAGTCATTAAGTGTAAAAAGAGATTATAAACATAGAAGACAATGGAAAAGAAACTATTAGTAATGGTTGCAGCCATCATGATGGCAACAGCAAGTGCGAATGCACAGGAAGCAAAGACCGTCGATGCCTATTTCACCGCCGACGAGATGCCCGACATGCGACTTTTCATGCCTGGTCCTCCAGACAGCACTTCGGTGGCTTTCGCCAATGACGTGAGCCGATACTTCTGGGGCAAGGAGATGCGTAAGGATCAGAAACGTGCTGATCAGGCCAAGCGTGATGCTGTCTATGGTCTGGCTACCATCCTGGAGGAGTTTGAAGAGGCCTTCGGCTTGAAGGTCAGCCAGGAGGATACACCTGAGATCTATAAGGTGCTGCTCGAGGGTACCGCCACCTGCGACAGTATCTGTAAGTATCCAAAGGCACTTTATGGCCGCACGCGACCCTTCGTCCGCTTTAATGAGCATACACTGGCGCCAGAATATGAAGGGGAGCTCAATCCCCACGGCTGGAGTTCGGCACTCCTGATGATGGAGATCAATCCTGACCGTGCTAACGAGATACTTGCCCGCGGATATCGTTATGGTGAGAACCGCGTGGTGGTGGGTGCTCACTGGCAGAGCGACACCGATGCCGCCAGAATGGTAGCGGCAGTGGCTTATGCCAAGCTGCATACCAGCGAGCGCTTCCTGGAGCAGATGAAGAAAGCGCGTGAAGAGTTCAAGCAGATCACTTCTGATCCTACTGCGGTAAGAGAGGTTCAGGCGGTCCGTCAGGGTGGTGATGCCGAGATCTATGATCTCTCAGGGCGAAGACTCAATTCTCTTGGTCAGGGCGTTTATATCCAGGATGGTCAGAAACGGGTGGCTAAATAACCTTGATCTGCTCGCTGGGGTCAGGCCCCAAAGTAAAGTCGCAGGCGACTGTACTTTGGCGCCAGACCCGAGGGGGGTGGGCGCGATTTAGGGAAAACCCTATACCGGTTTATGGGTTTTCCTCTTGTGGGAGTGGAATAATCTTCTTACCTTTGCAGCAGAAATCAGAAGTTGAACCAATTTAAAGTTAGGAAAGGGTAAAGTTATGAAGAAGCTGTATACACTGTTGATGATGGCGATGATGGGCGTGATGGCCGTATCGCTGACCTCGTGCGACGACGAGCAGATTGCCTACACCCTCGAGGGTACATGGAGAGGAAGTATGCATATCGAGGACTGGAATGGTGTATCTTATGTCGAGTCTGAGATTACTTTCTTGAAGGATCCATACCGGTATTCGGAAGGCTCTGGCCTCTGGGTTGACTATTATTATGGTGGCCGATATGTGCCGACTCACTTTAATTGGCGTGTTGATTATGGTGATATTCGTATCTACTTTGTTGAGGACGATGCCGAAGTGCTGATTCGCCGATATAGCCTGAATAACAATTACTTCAGCGGAGAGTTTTATGATGGCAATAAGACTGTGAGTTTTAATCTCCAGAATGTTGCCCGTAGATATGAGAGGGATTATCGTTGGGATAGCTACTATGGATGGACTCGCAGTGCCGATGGTGATAGCATAACAGTTAGTCGTCCTGCAAAGCGCATCGAATAAGCGGTTTTTTCACCAAATAAATTTGGTTATTTATACGAATTGCAGTACCTTTGCAGCGGATTTCGCGAGAAGTCCGCTGCTTTAGTATATATAATAAGGTAATGAATGCATTTGGTAAGAAAAGAAGATGGCACTGTCTGAGTGGACAGGAGCCAACGGAAATGGATAAGACCATCATGTTCTGGGAGAACAAGGGCAAGCTGGTTCCTACGCGCGAGCTGATCAAGACGCCCGAGCAGATTGAGGGCATCCGCAAGGCGGGTGTCGTGAATACGGGTGTGCTCGACGAGGTGGCCAAGCAGATCCATGCGGGCATGAACACACTGGAGATCGACCAGATCTGCCGCAAATACTGTGAGGATCACGGGGCGATACCTGCCTGTCTGAACTACGAGGGATTCCCCATGTCGGTCTGCACGAGTATCAACGAAGTAGTGTGTCACGGTATTCCCAAGGAGGAAGATGTGCTCGAGGAGGGCGACATCATCAACGTGGACTTCACGACCATCCTCGACGGCTACTATGCCGACGCGAGCCGCATGTTCATCATCGGCAAGACGACGCCCGAGAAGGAGCAGCTGGTGCGCGTGGCGAAGGAGTGCCTGGAAATCGGCATGGAGGCAGCGAAGCCCTACGGTTTTGTGGGCGACATCGGTCATGCCATCGAGAAGCATTGTAAGAAATACGGCTATGGCATCGTGCGCGACCTGGCTGGACATGGGGTGGGGCTGCAGTTCCACGAGGATCCCGACGTGAACCACTACGGCCATCGGGGTACAGGCATGCTGCTCGTGCCGGGCATGGTGTTCACCATCGAGCCGATGATCAACATGGGCACGTGGAAGGTGTTCATCGATGCCGAAGACCCCTACGGCTGGGAGGTGATCACCGAGGACGAGAAGCCGAGTGCCCAGTGGGAGCATACGCTGGTGATGACGGAACATGGTGTGGAAATACTGACGTACTGATGAAGGATATATATATATTAGGTATCGAGAGCTCGTGCGACGATACGTCGGCGGCTGTGCTCAAGGATGGCGTGCTGCTGTCGAACGTGACGGCCTCGCAGGCTGTTCACGAGGCTTACGGCGGCGTGGTGCCCGAGCTGGCATCGCGTGCCCACCAGCAGAATGTGGTGCCTGTGGTCGATCAAGCTATCAAGAAGGCGGGCATCACGAAGGAACAGTTGTCGGCCATCGCCTTTACGCGCGGTCCCGGACTGATGGGTTCGCTGCTCGTGGGTGTGAGCTTCGCCAAGGGCTTTGCCAGATCGTTGGGAATACCTCTGATCGATGTGAATCATCTGCAGGGGCATGTGATGGCGCATTTTATTCTCGATGATTCGAGGAAGGAGGAAGGATATTCGAGGAAGGAGGAAGGAGGAATGAGGAAGGAGAAATGTGGAGTTCCGCCTTATCCGTTCCTTTGTTTGCTCGTGTCGGGAGGAAACTCGCAGATTGTGAAGGTGAATGCCTACAACGATATGGAGGTGCTCGGACAGACTATCGACGACGCGGCTGGTGAGGCCATCGACAAGTGTTCGAAGGTGATGGGACTGGGTTATCCCGGTGGTCCGATCATCGACCGTCTGGCGCGTCAGGGCAATCCGAAGGCTTTTGCCTTCGCCGAGCCACAGATTCCTAATCTCGACTACAGTTTCTCAGGACTGAAGACCTCATTCCTCTACTCCCTGCAGAAGTGGGTGGCCGAGGATCCCGACTTCGTGGAGAAGCACAAGGAGGACATCGCTGCCTCGCTGGAGTGGACCATCGTCGACATCCTGATGAAGAAGTTGAAGAAGGCCGTGAAGCAGACGGGCATCAAGCACGTGGCTGTGGCTGGAGGCGTGAGTGCGAACAACGGTCTGCGCAATGCCTTCTACGACGCCCAGAAGCGCTACGGCTGGACGATCTACATCCCTAAGTTCAGCTATACGACGGATAATGCGGCGATGATCGGCATCGTGGGCTATTATAAGTATCTCGACGGTGAATTCTGTTCGATTGATGCCCCCGCATTCTCGAGAGTAACATTTAAGTAACATTTAGCAACGGACTATAGGACTAACAGGACAGATTATCACATGTGAAAAAGTCCTTCAGTCGTGTAGTCCGTTGCAAAAAAAGTAAAAATATGGATTTTGAAAGTAAGGTAATAAGCAGAGAGGTCAGCGAAATACTCTGGGAGACGGAAAAGACGGTCAGTACGGCTGAGAGCTGTACGGGCGGACGTATCGGTGAGGCCATGATCGCAGTGCCTGGTGCATCGAAGTATTTCAAGGGCGGTATCATATCGTATGTGAACGAGATTAAGGAGAGTCTGCTGGGCGTGGATCATCAGCTGCTCGAAGAGAAAACGGCTGTGTGCGAGGAAGTTGCCATTGCGATGGTGAAGGGAGCTTGCAAGGCGCTCAACACCGACTATGCCATCTCGGCTACAGGGGTGGCTGGTCCTGGAGGCGGCACGAAGGATACCCCCGTGGGTACCATCTGGCTGGCCTGTGGCAGTCGGGATAGGGTAGTGACCTTGAAGCTCGAGGAAGACCAGGGCCGCGACATTAATCTGGCCAATGCCACCAACAAGGCGATGGAGCTCTTTTTAGGCTTCCTGAAAGAGGAAAACGCCCCTCGACCCGTCTATGAAGGTTAAAAAATATTAATTCTTCGTTTTTCGGTTGGTGCAATGATTTGAATCTCAATTAAAATATGTACCTTTGCACCCTGTTTGGAATAAGTAAGTGTAAATCACAAGTAAAAAAGTAGATAGAAATGTCTAAAGTTTGTCAAATTACAGGAAAGAAGGCACAGATAGGTTGCAATGTGTCTCACTCAAAGCACCACACAAAGAGAAGC